>JAWOFN010000141.1:0-30143 GCA_046497505.1 bacterium
GGTGCCGCTTCCAGAGCACGTACGCCATGGGGGCGACGGCCATGGGGGTCCCCGGGTGCCCGCTGTCCGCCTTCTGCACGGCGTCCATGGCCAGGGTGCGCAGGGTGTTCACGGTCAGGCGTGCGATGTCCTCTGTCATGCGGGGCTCGCTCCCGGGTTCGGTCCTTGAGAGAGGGGGTGGGCGGGGGTCGCCGGGGAAGTCCCCGCCGCCGCGGCCGGAATATGCTCAAGGTACAGCAGGGGAGGACATCCGGGAAAGTCCCGGCGGTCCGCCCCGCCGTTCAACCCCCTGCGACCTCCTCGAGGGCCTCTTCGTGGACCCCGAGGGCGTCCTCTCCCCAGAGCACGAACCGGACCCGTTCCACGTGTTCCAGGTCGGGAGCCTTCGAGACCACGGTCTCCATGGCGATACGGGCGGCCTCTTCCACGGGATACCCGAAGGCGCCGGTGCTGAGGGCGGGGAAGCCCACCGAGACGATCTCGTTCTCCTCCGCCAGCTCCAGGCTGCGGCGATAGCAGTCGGCCAGGAGCCGGTCGGAGGGCTCGTCCCGGCCGTACACCGGTCCCAGGGTGTGGATGACCCAGCGGTTGGGCAGCAGATGGCCCGAGGTGATGACGGCTTCCCCCGGTCCGATGGGGGCGAGGGGCCGGCACTCCTCGGCCAGGCCCGCTCCCGCGGCCTGGTGGAGCGCCCCCGCCACACCTCCACCCGTCCGCAGTTCGGCGTTGGCGGCGTTCACCACCGCCTCCAGGTCCTCCTGGGAGGCGATGTCCCCGCGGGTGAGTTCGATGGTGGTCCCCTCGACCTCCATCTCCATGGCGCGACCTCCTACTCATAGGTGTGAAGGGAATGCCCTACCCGTAATGCACCCCGGATGGGGCGGTCACGCAAGGAGGGCCTTGACGATGCGGCGGTGGGCGGTACTCAGGGGGAGCCCGGCGAGGTCGGCGCTGTCAACCCACCGGAGGGTCCGCTCCGGCGGGGTGATGGGGGTCCCGGAGGTGATGCGGGCGCGGTGCACGGGGATGGTGACGGTGAAATGCGAGAAGGCGTGCTCCTGGGTGTGGAGCGGATCGGGCTCCACCGCGCTCTCCACCTCCAGGAGGAGGGAGAGGACCCGTTCGAGGGCCCGTGGGGCCTCCTCTCCCTCTTCGGCCCTCCCTCCGGGCAGTTCCCACAGACCCCCCAGGAGACCTTCGAGGGGACGCCTTACCATGAGCAGCGTCCCACCGCTCCCGGTGAGCCAGGCCGCGGGTTCGACATGATGGGGGCGATCCTTCGGGGAGGGCCTCACCGGGAAGTCCTCCTGGCGGTCGAGGGACCGGGCAGCGCAGTGTCCGGCCACCGGGCATCGCCCGCAGGCGGGGGAGGTGGGGGTACAGACCAGCGAGCCCAGTTCCATGAGGGCTTGGTTGTGTGTGCCGGCATCGTCGGGGTCGAGCAGTGTCTCCGCCGCTCGCTGGACCCTCCGCTTCCCGGCGGCCCTGCTCACGTCCTCCTCGATGGCGAAGAGCCGGGTCGCCACCCGGGTGACGTTGCCGTCCACCACCGCCCGGGGGAGGCCGAAGGCGATGCTCCCCACCGCCGCGGCGGTGTAGGGACCCACCCCGGGGAGTGCCAGCAGCTGCTCGTGGTCGTCGGGGACCCGCCCGCCGTGCCGCTCGCTGATGAGACGGGCGGCGGCGTGGAGGCTGCGGGCCCGGCGGTAGTAGCCCAGCCCCTCCCACGCCTTGAGGACCTCCTCCTCCGGGGCCTCGGCCAGGAAAGCCGGGGAGGGGTAGTCCCGGGTGAAACGCTCGTAGTAGGGGAGCCCCTGCTCCACCCGGGTCTGCTGCAGGATCACCTCGCTGAGGAAGACCTTCCAGGGGTCGGGGTCCCTCCGCCAGGGGAGCTCGCGGCGGTTGGAGAGGTACCAGCCGCGGAGGGCCTCCCGGAAGGAGGCGGCGGACCGGGGGGAGAGGAGGGGTTCAGCCATCGTCCCGATGGCGGCGATGGAGTCGTAAGGCAAGCACCGAGGCGGCGGCCATGAGGAGGGCGGCGGTCCAGTAGGGAGCGGAGCGGCCGAGGGTCTCGAAGGTGAAGCCCCCCCAGGCCGGACCCACGAACCGTGCCAGGGAACCCATGCTCTGGTTCATGCCCATCATCGCCCCCTGCTCGCGTTCCTCCGCCCCCTGGGATATGAGGCTGGTGATGCTGGGGGTGTTGAGGCCGCTCGCCAGGGCCATGATGCCGCTCAGGACAAGGAGCACGGCGGGACCGGGCGACCAGGGGAGCAGGCCGAGGCCGGGGATGAGGGCCACCGTGCCCGCCACCACCAGCTTCCGTTCCCCGAAGCGGCGGGAGAGGGGGCGGATGAGCCACCCCTGGACGACGACCATGACCACCCCGATATAGGCGAAGACCCAGCCGTTCTCCCGTGCCCCCCACCCGAAGAGGTCCTCGGTGAGGAGTGCGTAGGTGGCCTCCATGTTGGCGAAGGCGAAGGTGACCAGGAAGTAGAGCAGGAGCAGGGAGCCCACCGCCGGGTGCTTCAGGGCCCCCCACAGGCGCACCAGGCTCAGAGTGCGCCGAGGTGCCCCGCTGGTCCGGTCCCGCTCACGCACCTCGGGGGGATAGGACTCGGGGAAGACGAAGAGCGCCAGGATGCCGTTGGCCAGGGCGAGGACCGCGGCGAAGTAGGCGGGGGCGGCGTAGCCCCAGGCGTCGGCCATGACCCCCCCGATGAAGGGGCCGAAGATGAATCCCAGGCCGAAGGCGGCCCCGATGATCCCCATGCCGTGGGCCCGGTTCCCGGGAGTGGTCACATCGGCGATGTAGGCGTAGGCGGTGGTGATGACCGCTCCGAACACCCCGGCGGCGATCCGGCCGATGAAGAGTACCGTGAGGGTCTTCGCCAGCCCGAAGATGAAGAAGGAGAGGGAGGTGCCGAAAAGACTCACCAGCAGGACCGGCCGGCGGCCGAGGACGTCGCTGACCCTGCCCCAGAGGGGGGAGAAGAGGAACTGCATGAGACTGTAGGAGGCGAAGAGCATCCCCACGACCAGCTCGCTGGCCCCGAAGTCCTGGGCGTAGAAAGGGAGGATCGGGATGATGATCCCGAAGCCCAGCAGATCGATGAAGACGGTGACGAACACCACCAGCAGGGGGGAGTGTCCCCCGAGCCGATCGGAGTCGGTGACGGGTCCTCCAGCCAAGATGCCGGGTCCTTCCAGGTCGGTGATGCCGCGATGTCTCGGTCCGGTTCCCTCCGATGGTCCCGAGCGAAGATGCATCCTGGCGCCCGCCGCCGCAACCGGGAGCTTGCCCGGCCCTCCCGACCCGTATATACTATACCCCAGTATAGTATAATCGTCCTTAGGGCCCCCGGGAGGGGACCGTGGGGCGGCAGATCCCGGTCGGGCCCCTCAGGGCCCTCGGAAGGGGATGGAGATGACAGGACGCAGGCGGGTCTACGAGGTGGAGGGCATGCACTGTGCGGGGTGTGCATCCGGCGTGGAGAAGGCCCTGAGCAGCGTGCCCGGCGTGAAATCGGCGAAGGTGGTCCTGGCCACCGACCAGGCCCGCGTGGAGACCGACGGGGAGGGCCCGGACTTCGGGGGGCTGGCCGAGGCGGTGGACCGCGCCGGCTACAGGCTGGTGGACCGCACCCCTGCCGGGGAGGACGCCGAGGCCGAGACCTGCAAGGGCGAGGAGAAGGTCTCCGACGCCTTCCGCCGCATGGCCTGGGCGTGGGGCCTGAGCATCCCGATCATCCTCTGGATGATCCCGGAGATGTTCTTCGGCATCACCTGGCCGTCCCACCTGGCCCACGATATGGGCATGGTGGCCCTCTCCCTACCCGTGCTCTTCTGGGCCGGGGCGCCGACCTGGCGGAGCGCCTGGAAGTCGGCGGCCAACCTCACCCCCAACATGGACGTGCTCATCGCCATGGGCTCGGGGGCCTCGCTCCTCACCGGCCTGGCTGCGGTGGCGGGACACTGGCTCCCGGTACCCGCCATGCTGAACTACGCCGGGGTGGGGGCCATGATCATGGCCTTCCACCTCACGGGCCGCTACATCGAGACCCGGGCCCGGGGGCGGGCGAGCCAGGCCATCAGGAAGCTGCTCACCCTGGAGGCGAAGACTGCCCGTGTCGTCCGGGAGGACAGGGAGCAGGAAGTGCCGGTGGAGGATGTGCGGGTCGGGGACCTCATGGTGGTGCGTCCCGGGGAGAAGATCCCCACCGACGGCAGGGTGATGGAGGGACAGAGCGACGTGGACGAGTCGCTGGCCACCGGCGAGTCGATGCCGGTAGCGAAGGAGCCCGGCGACGAGGTGATCGGCGCCACGGTGAACGGGCGGGGCGTGCTCCGGGTGGAGGCCACCGGGGTGGGGGAGGACACCTTCCTCTCCCAGGTGATCCGCCTGGTGGAGGAGGCGCAGGCCAGCGCGGTACCGATCCAGGTCTTCGCCGACCGGGTCACCGCGATCTTCGTGCCGGTGGTCCTGGTGCTCGCTCTGCTCACCTTCGGGATATGGATCTCCTTCCCCGGGGCCATGCGGTCGGTGGCCGCCTGGGCCGCCGGCTTCCTCCCCTGGGTGGACCCCACCCTGGGCCCCCTGAGCCTGGCCCTCTTCGCCGCCATCGCGGTCCTGGTCATCGCCTGCCCCTGCGCCCTGGGACTGGCCACCCCCACGGCCCTGATGGTGGGGAGCGGGAAGGGTGCGGAGAACGGCGTACTGATCCGCCGGGGGGAGGCCATCCAGCGGATGAGGGACGTGGAGGTGCTTCTCCTGGACAAGACGGGCACCATCACCCGGGGCCGTCCCGCCGTCACCGACATACGCCCGCTCCCCGGCGGGCCGCCCGAGGAGGAGGTGCTCCGGTTCGCGGCCAGTGCCGAGCAGCACTCCGAGCACCCCATCGGCGCGGCCATCGTCGACCGGGCCCACGAGGAGGGAATGGAGCTGGCAGCGGTCTCGGAGACCGAATCGGTGACGGGTGAGGGGATCGTCGCCCGTATCGAGGGGGTCCGGGTGGCGGTGGGGTCCCGGCGGCTCATGGAACGTGAGGGGATCCCCACCGGGGACCTGGAGGAGGTCCTGGCGGGACGGGAGGAGCAGGCGCGTACTGCTGTGGCGGTGGCGGCGGACCGCACGCCCCTGGGGGTCATCGCCGTGGCGGACCCGGTCAAGGAGGACTCGGCCGCGGCCATCGCCGAACTGGCGTCGATGGGCCTGGAGCCGGTGATGATCACCGGAGACAACGAGCGGACCGCCCGGGCCATCGCCTCACGGGTGGGGATCGAGCGGGTCATCGCCGGGGTGCTCCCCGACTCGAAGAGCGGGGAGGTCCGGAGGCTGCAGCAGGAGGGCCGGGTGGTGGCCATGGTGGGGGACGGCATCAACGACGCTCCCGCCCTCGCCCAGGCGGACGTGGGGATCGCCATCGGCACGGGTACCGACATCGCCATCGAGAGTGCCGACATCACCCTCGTCCAGGGGGACCTGAGCGCGGTGATCAAAGCGGTCAAGCTGAGCCGGGCCACCTTCCGGAAGATCCGGCAGAACCTTTTCTGGGCCTACTTCTACAACATCGTCGCCGTCCCGGTGGCGGTCCTGGGCATGCTCCACCCGGTCATCGCGGAGGCGGCCATGGCCTTCTCCAGCGTCAACGTGGTCACGAACAGTGCGCGGCTGAGGGGTGTGGACATCCAGCCCGCTGCCGCCCGGGAGGATTGAACGGATGGAAGAGACGATGCAGGGAGAGCACGGGCACTCCTCGAGCCTCCATTCCCCCGAGGTGAAGAAGGAGATCGGGACCCGGATCAACCGGCTGGTCGGGCAGATGAGCGCCATCCAGCGCATGGTGGAGCAGGAGGCGTACTGTGTGGACGTGCTGCAGCAGATCAGCGCGGTACAGGGCGCCCTGAAGAAGGTCGCCAGCCGCCTGCTCGAGGCGCATGTGAACCACTGCGTCTACGAGGCGGTGGTCTCCGGGGATGAGACCGAGCGCCGGACGAAGATCGAAGAGCTCATGTCGGTCTTCGAGAAGTCGATGCGCTGATCCCGCGCGACCGGCCCGGCCGGTCGGGGGTGGGTGCCCCGCGGATCAGTACCCCCCCCCGGTGTGGCAGTCGCTGCAGGCGAGCTCCCGCCAGGCCTCGCCGATGTCCACCGGGTGCCGGAACTCCACGCCCTCGGTGCCCTGTGCCTGCATGTCGGGCGTCCCGGGACCCTGGCTGAGGATTGCGTGACAGAGCTGACAGCCGGCGCTGATGGTCTCGCCCTCCGCGGACTGGAAGGCCCCGTTGTGGCAGCGGAAGCAGCCCGGGTACTCCTGGTGACCGATGTTCACCGGGTAGGCGTCCCATCGGGCCTTCATGTAGGGGAAGAAGAAGGTGTTGAAGACCTCCTTGACCCCCTCGATGCCCTTGAGGAGGGCGGCCTGCCGGCTGCTCATCACATCGGGGTAGTTCGCCGCGTAGAAATCCCGGAGCTCGTCCGCGATCGAAGCCAGGCCCTCCTCACGGCTCTCGTACTCCGCGGCCAGCAGGGTGGCGGCCTCCCGCTTGATGTAGGGGAGGTCGGCGGGGACCGACCCGGTCTCCAGGGCCTGGTCCATGGCGTGCCGGGGGGAGAGGTACTGGTGGGAAGGGCGGTTATGACAATCCATGCAGTCCATGACCCGGACCAGATCCTCGTCCACCGCGGTGTCTCCGGGCAGGGGGTTCCAGGTGTTCTGGTAGACCTTCACCGTGCCGTCGGGGAGATGGTGCCGGACCTCCTGGATCTCCTGGCGGGTGCTGTCGGAAGCGACGTATTCCACCTCCTGGGCGATGTGCCAGTGTATGCCCCGGGTGCGCTGGTTGAACTCGTCGGCCCCGCCGGTGCGCATGACCATCCGGATCTTCCAGCGGGTGTTCTCCTCGTCGCTGAGGTAACGGTCCACCTCCCACAGCTGGTCGCCGTGGAACTTGGCGGGCCAGTGGCAGCGCTCGCAGGTCTCCCGGGCGGGACGCAGGTCCTCGATGGGGGTGGGGATGGGCCGCGGGTACTTGTCGAAGGTCACGCTGTAGAACTGATAGCTTCCGCTGATCTTGGAGCGGACGAACCATTCCGCCCCCCCTCCGATATGGCACTCCACGCACTTCACCCGGGCGTGTGGGCTGTTCTGGTAGGTGACGTACTCCGGCTCCATCACCGTATGGCAGAACGTGCCGCAGAACTCCACCGACTCGCTGTACTCGTATGCCTTGTAGGAGCCGCCGGCAGTGAGGAAGAGGAAGATGATGGTGCCGACCAGGAAGGTGACCAGGGCACGCCTGTGGTCGTGGCGGTTCATGTCCACCACCGGCAGGTCCCTCTCCCGGGGTCCCATCTTCTTCTCCCGGCGCCACTCCATCCACATGCCGAAGGGGATGGCCAGGAGTCCCAGGATCAGGGGGACCGGCAGGACGGCGAAGCCGAGGACCCCCAGGTAGGGGGAGGACTGGTCGGAGACCGAGTCGAGGATGAAGAGGAAAAGGATGACCAGGACCATGGACGCCGCCACCGCGGCGCCGACCAGGCTCACCGGGTTATAGACCAGGCGGGGGAACCCGCGGCCGGTCTGTCTACCCTCCTCCTCGTCGGACATCACGCTCGCCTTCCCTCATGGGTACCGGGTGAGATAGCACGGCCACTATAGCAATCGGGCGGCCGGCGGCGGAAGGGGAACTGCGGGGTCGGGGCGGAACGTGCTATTCCTCGATCCTGATCAGGAGGTCGTCACCGTCCTTCTGGGTCTTCACTTTCAGGTCGAGCAGACCGGCAGCTCTCCGCACGCGGTTCCGCAAGGTGTTCAGTGACTCTTCACCGGATGGTTTGAGGACGCCGATCCCGCCTTCTTCTTTCAGGGTCTTGATGTAGTCCATGTACTCACGGGTGATGCTGTGGACCCTGCTTTTCGCAAAGCGCTTCTCCGCATCATTCCCCTTAATGTGTTCGAACTTCGCCATGAGACAATCCTCCTGCTGGATTAGAACATGATCTCCATGTTCCCAAGGTAGAGGTCCGTAGCAATCGATTCAAGCAGGACGATGAGTTCCATGGCTGGAAAACCGCGAGGAATCCCAGCACATCCTCGGCATAAATCACGGGAGGTTTTCCACCCTGAAACGGAACACGGAGATGCCCCTGTCTCCCGAGAAGGGTTTCGACCATCCATAGACCCATCCGTCGGCGGCATCGGTGAGGGTGACGGTGGTGGCGGGCAGCGGGAGGCGGAGGGCGTGACGGCGCATCCACCGGCCGTCCTGCTGGAAGAGGTCGAGGAGGAGCACCTGGTACCGGCCGGCGTATCCGTCGTCCAGGAGGGCGGGATGCCAGTCGGTGCTCTGGACCAGCAGGTCCCCGTCGTCGAGGGCCGTCAGACGGGCCACCTCCGTCTCCTCGGTGACCGGGACCGAGCGCTGCTGGGCCGGGACCCTGCGTGACATCAGGTCCCTGCGCTGCTCCATGACGTATCCGGGGACCCGGGTCACCAGCGGGGGGCGGATGAGGACCCGGCGCTCCCCTCCCGGGAGGACCTGGAGGATCTGGTACTCGAGACCGGCGGCATAGAGGGTCCCACCGGGGCCGGCGTCCAGTGTGAGGGGGAGGGGCCGAACGATCTCCGCGAACCCCCTGTGCTCCAGCAGGAGGCTGTCCTGACCGGCCACCCGGAGGGGCGCGCCATCGGGAGCGTACCTGCGTACCTGGGTGATCTGCTCCCTCCCGGCGAAGGGACGGGCCACGGTTAGGACGTTCCACTCCCCCCCCGGCATACCGGCCAGATCGGCCGGGAGGCCGCCGGCCACCTCGAAGGCGGTGAGGAACTCCCCTCCCGGGGTGAACCGCACCACCCGCCTGAGGGCCATGTCCGCCACCGCCGCCGAACTGTCGTCGACGGCGAAGGCCATGGGGGAGACCAGTCCCAGGGGGGGACTCGAGAGGTCCAGGAGGGAGACGGTCTCCCCTTCTTCGTCCAGGAATGTGATCTCAGCGCGGTGCATGTCCAGCACGGCCCATCCTCCGCCGGGCCACGCCCGGACCTCGCGGACCGCGGTCCAGGGGGGCGCGCCCCCCTCGTCCGAGGTCACGACCTGGAGATCGACGGGAGGCACGGGTTCGGGGAACACCTCTCCCTCGGCGGGTGCGGAGGGGTTGTGGACATACTCCACCCCGTCCACCTCCTCCCGGCGGGGGCGGTCTCCGCAGGAGGCCAGGAGCACGGCGGAGGCCAGGAGCAGGGACAGTGGCGGAATGGGGGTTCGCGGGTCGGTGCGTACTGGCATATTCCCTCCGGCGGCGGGGGTGCTCCGACAGGGTACCCGGTCTGCCTGATGGATTTGAAGGGGAAGATGAGCTGCCTCCGAATGCGGGGGCGCAGCAGAAGGAGGTCGGTGGATGCGAGCCATGGAGGTCAGCAGGTTTGGCGGCCCGGAGGTCTTCCGCATGACCGAGGGACTAGATCCCGAGCCGGGCCCCGGTGAGGTGACGGTCCGGGTGGAGGCCGCGGGCATCAACTTCGCGGACATCCTGGCCCGGATGGGCCTCTATCCCGACGCGGGAGACCCTCCCTTCGTGACGGGGTATGAGTTCGCGGGCCGTGTGGAGTCGGTGGGAGAGGGTGTCGGGGAGCGGGAGGAGGGGCAGCTCGTGGTGGGGATGAGGGACTTCGGATGCTATGCCGACCGGGTGAAGGTGCCGGCGGGGCTCACCTTCCCGCTGGAGGAGGGGTCCGACCCGGTCCGGGCCGCCGCCATCCCGGTGGCCTATCTCACCGCCTGGCACGCCCTCGTCTATATGGGGAACCTCCACGGGGGGGAGCGGGTCCTGATCCATAACGCGGGGGGCGCGGTGGGGAGCGCGGCGGTCCAGATCGCCCGGCACCGGGGGGCGGAGATCCTCGGGACCTCCTCTCCCGGCAAGCACGACTGGCTCCGTGAACTGGGGGTGGACCATCCCATCGACTACCGGACCGGGGGATGGACGGACCGGGTGCGGGAGATCACCGGAGGGGAGGGGGTGGAGATGATCCTCGACCCGATGGGGGGCGCGTATGTGAAGGAGGGGTTCGAGCTGCTGGCCCCCACCGGCAGGCTCGTCTGCTACGGTGTCTCGAGTTTCGCTCCGGGTAAGGAGAAGAGCTGGCTGAAGGCGGTGTGGGAGGTGTTCCGTGCACCGAGGTTCAACTCCCTCCGGCTCATGACCAAGAACCGGGGGGTCTTCGGCGTGCACCTGGGGCACCTCTGGAAGAAGGCCGAGATGCTGCGAAGCGAGTTCGAGCGGATCCTGGAGGGGGTGGAGGAGGGGTATCTCGACCCGGCGGTGGATGCCACCTTCCCGCTGGAGAACGCGGCCAGCGCCCACCACTACATCCAGGACCGGAAGAACCGGGGGAAGGTGGTGCTCACGATCTCCTGACGGCCAGGTCCTCGGGGAGCGGGAGGGGGTCGTAGGGGAGGTTCCAGTGGAGCTTCACGTCCCAGCCGGTACCCACGTGGGTGGAATCCATGGAGAGCCAGGCCAGGGGGGCCTCCCCCGACTCGCCGCTCCAGCTCGGGGGAGGGCGGTCGTTCCCGGTCCCCACCGCGACCAGCCCCACCCCGCCGGCTATGGAGAGGTACAGGTCCCCGAGGGCCTCGAGGTCCTGACGCGTCCCCCTCCAGCCCACCCATTCCCGGATGGGGGCCAGATCCCTCCGATGGAACGTGCCCCGGTCCACCCAGGAGGTGGTCTGACCCACTTCGGTGAGGTGGGTGCCGGCCAGGAAGGCGCTGTTTATGACCGCGTCCGGCTCCCGCAGCCAGACCACCGCCCCCCGCCAGGCACCGGGGAGTTCCCGGTCCCCGATGGAGCGCTCCAGGATCTCACCGGCTGCGGCACCGGGGCTCCCCACCTCGTAGGGGATCCGGTAGTCCAGTACCCGCTTGCCCCCCCGCCACCAGTACGCTCCCGCCTCCCTGCGCCCACGCCAGCGGCCGAGCGGCCCGAAGAGGGCCCGCCATACCCGGCGGGAACCCTGGAGGAGAGGACGGACCAGGTGACGTCCCAGGGCGCTGGCCGCCCACAGGATGAGCCAGTAGAGGCCGGCGAGGACGAGGATGACCAGGAGCAGGACGACGCCCCCCACGAAGGCGGGGAACTGGAGCACGCTCAGCACCCAGGCGGTGGTCCGCCGACGGACCCACCGCCGGCAGCGCCAGCAGCGCCAGGTCGCCCGGGGGATCCGCGCCCCGCAGTGGCGGCATTCGACCTCCTCGTATCGATCGGGTGAGGGCCCCAGCCGCACCAGGACCCACTGGGCGACAAGGTCGAGACCGGCGGCCAGCACGGTGCCGATGATGATCCAGATCCACCACGCCACGGGAGCGTCCTCCCCTACCTGCGGTCGGCCATCTGGTAGAGGACCAGGTAGACCACCCTGGCCGTACGTTCCATGGCGTCGAAATCGATGGTGCCGACGGTGTCGGAGGAGGTATGGGCCCGTCCGGGGGCCCCTCCGCTGGCGAAGTAGAGGGTGGGGACGCCTGCGTTCACGAAGGCCGAGTGGTCGGAGGCGCCGGGGGCGATGGGCCGGGGTTCGGACTCGGCCAGTCCGAACCCGCCGTAGAGACGGTCGGCGTCCACGGCGAACTGGTGGAAGGCGGGGGTGGTGGCTCCGCCCGCCATCCTCAGCTGCGGCCCGGTGCCCGCCATGTCCAGGTTGATCATCCCCGCCATGCTGTCGGACGAGCGGGGGGGGTGCGCGGCGAAGTACTCCGAGCCGAGTAGGAAGAGTTCCTCGCCCGCGAACAGGACGAAGCAGACCGACCGCGCCGGCTTGATGGGTGCAGCGGCCAGTGCCCTCGCCATCTCCAGGACCAGGGTGCTCCCGGAAGCGTTGTCCTGGGCCCCGGGGAGGAGCAGGTCGACCTGCTGTCCCACATGGTCGAGGTGTCCCCCCACCACGATGTAGTCGGCAGCCAGGGAGGGGTCGCTCCCCTCCACGAAGCCCACGACGTTCCATGTCTGCGCCCGGGGGGTATAGCGGGCGTGGATCTCCAGGCTCACCCGGGTGGGGAGGCCCATGGAGTAGGGAGCCCCGGTGTCCGTCATCTGTCTCCTCAGGTTCCGGGCGGTGAAGGGGGTACCCCGCATCAGGTCGTCGGCGACCCCGTAGGTGACCGAGAGCTGGGGGAGGTCCGGCTGGTGACGCCCCTCCTGGCCGTGGTAGACACTCACGATGGGGTGGGGTACACCCGGTCCGGGGTCGTCGATGAAGACGAGTGCCCGCAGACCGTGCTGCTTCGCGGTGGTGGCCTTGTAGCGGGGTCGGGTCTTCTCACCCCACTCCGCCTCCACGGGGGGTGCCCCCATGTATACCAGGCCCACCTTCCCGCGGGGCTCGACCCCCTCGTAGTCGTCCCACCCCAGGCCGGGCTCGGAGAGCCCGTAGCCCAGGAAGACCACCTCGGCGGACTCCACCTCCCCGCTCCCCGAGAAGCCCCTGGCCACGAAGTCGACCCCCGGGGTGTAGGAAGGGGCGGTCCAGTCGCGGCCCCGGACCTCCAGGCTCACCGAACCGATGATCTCGTTGGCCTCCACCACGAAGGGCTGGAAGTAGGTCCCATCCTCCCCTCCGGGTCTCAGGTCCGCCTCCTGCATCTTCCGGGCGGCATAACGGGCGGCCCGCTCGTATCCCCCGGTCCCGGTGAGGCGTCCTTCCATCTCCGGGGCGGCGAGGTCCGCCAGGGTCTTCCGGAGTTCCGCCCGGGTGAGCCAGGGAAGGGCCAGGGCGCCCCGGACCAGGGAGTCCGGCGGGATCCATTCCTTCTGGACCGCGACATCGGGGTCCTGGCGGCTGGGGGGCTGCTGCACCGCATCTGCCGGAGCGACGGCGGTGAACAGCAGCAGGAGACCTCCTGCCGCGGCCAGCAGGAGGTCCCGCCGGCGGGAGGGTTCGGGGAATCGGGACATGGAATTCCTCACGGTATGGTGGTGTTCTCGGGACTCCGCTGCACGCGGGGAACAGTAACGGAGAGCCCGCTGAAGGGCCAATCAGAAAGAAATCAAAAAAATCCAGGTTTCGGGCCTTTTTGTCCTTTTATTTGAAAGGGAGAGTCTATATGGTGTCCTCCAGACGGCGAGAGAAGGACGGTCGTCACGCTCATTGAGATCGGGACTGGTCAGAGGTCAGGGTCGGCAAGGCAGAGCCGAATGCAAAACGGGTGGGCACTCCCTGGCCCTGACAGTCCCGGTGCCTGAACGGCCTGCCGTACCTCCTCGCGCTCGCACCGGTGTCCGTTCAGGCTTGCCGCCCCTCCGTCTTCGTGACGGCAGGGGCGGCTTTTTTTATTGGGGTCCCGGGCCCCTTCCGACGATCCCCGACCCCGTGTGCAGCAGAGCCTCCCTCGTATTCCTGACCTGCGGCGCTCGGATTGCACGCCTGCCGCAGGTCAACCCGGTTCGGATGCAAAACACCGATTGTGTGAAAAACTTCACAAAGCCAGATGCGGCGCGGGTCGCCGGAGGATTCGGACAAATGACTCCGAAATCTACAGATTTTGAGGACTACCGTCTTGTGAATGGTTTCACTAAGGTCGATACAAGCGGGCCGGGGAAGGGCGACCTCGGTGGTCTCCTCCCGTGCCGGCTCGACTCCCGCCCGCCGCGGGATGACTTCGACAAGGGAACCTTCAGGAGGATCCTCCATGCAGCAGACAGTCACCAACGGCAGCTTCCAGGCGGAGGTGGTGGCCTGTACGCCGGGGGGGCAGACGCTCCTCTCCTGCCTGCAGTGCGGCACCTGTGCCGGTTCCTGCCCCTCGGGCGCGGACATGGACTACTCCCCCCGCGAGATCTTCGCTCTCATCATGGAGGGGGAGCGGGACGAGGTGCTTCGGGCCAACACCCACTGGTACTGCGTATCCTGCTACTCCTGCATGGTCCGCTGTCCGAAGGACATCCCGGTCACCGACATCATGTACACCCTCAAGCGCATGTCGGTGGCCGAGCGGCTCTATGACGACTCAGACGCCCCCGACTTCTCGGAGAGTTTCATAGGGTTCGTGGAGAACTACGGCCGGAGCTTCGAACTGGGGCTGGCCACCCGGTACCACCTGACCCACAAGCCCCTGAAGATCGTGGGGAAGACCGGGCTGGCCTTCGACCTCTTCAGCAAGAAGCGGCTGGCCCTCCGGCCCGAGAAGATCAAGAAGATCGACCAGCTCAAGGTCATCCTGGACAAAGCCAAGCAGATGGAGGCCGTCTGATGCGGTACGGATACTATCCGGGCTGTTCCCTCACCCGCAGCGCCGAGCCGTACGACGACTCGACGAAAGCCATCGCCGGGCCCCTGGGCCTGGAGTTCGACGAGGTGGATGACTGGAACTGCTGCGGCGCGACCGAGTACATCGCTCTCAACAAATCCGCCGCCTACGCTCTGGTGGCCCGGAACCTGGCCCTGGCGGCCGACGAGGGCCACACGGAACTGGTGGCTCCCTGCAGCGCCTGCTACCTGAACCTCCGCAAGGCCGACGCCTACATGGGCAAGCACCCGGAGCTGGCGGAGTCCACCAACGAGGCCCTGCAGGCGGGGGGGCTCCACTACGAGGCGGACAGCCTGCGGGTCCGGCACCTGCTGGACGTGCTGTGGGAGGATGTGGGGCCGGAGGAGATCCAGGGGAAGGTCACCCGTCCCCTGACGGGACTGAAGCTGGCCCCCTATTACGGGTGCCTGATCGTCCGGCCGGAACTGAACGGGGGGCAGCATGACCCGGAGCATCCCTCCCATATGGACCGGATGCTGGAGACCCTGGGAGCCAACGTCCTGGACTTCCCCATGAAGACCCGCTGCTGCGGGGGGCACATGACCCAGATCAGCGCCCCCACGGCCGCCGAGATCCTCCGCCAGATCCTGCAGAACGCGGAGGACTACGAGGCGGACGCCCTGGTCACCATCTGCCCCATGTGCCAGCTCAACCTGGACGCCTACCAGGGGCTCGTGAACCGCCACTTCGGTACGAAGTTCCACATCCCGGTCCTCTACATCACCCAGGTGATCGGCCTGGCCATGGACATCCCGCCCGGGGAACTGGGGATCGGCAGGGAGGTGGTCTCGGCCCGGGAGGCCCTCCGAAAGATCGGGACCGAACTCCCCGCGGAGGAGGCTCCCGCCAGGCGCCCCAAGGACGATCCCTCACTCCCCATGCCCCGCGTCGGAACGGAGGCCCGGTCATGAACGAGAGAATCGGAGTGTACGTCTGTCACTGCGGGAGCAACATCGCCGGGAAGGTGGATGTAGAGGAAGTGGCCCGCTGGGCGGAGGAGCTGCCCGGCGTGGTCGTCTCCAGGGAGTACAAGTTCATGTGCTCCAGCCTGGGCCAGGACATGATCGTCGACGACATCACAGAGCACGGGCTGAACCGGGTGGTGGTGGCGGCCTGTTCGCCGCACCTCCACGAGAAGACCTTCCGCCGGGCGGTGGAGAAGGCGGGTCTGAACGCTTTCTACGTGCAGATGGCCAGCCTGAGGGAACAGGTCTCCTGGATCACGGAGGACCGCGACGCGGCCACCGAGAAGGCCAAGGCCCTGGTGGCCGGTGCGGTGTACCGGGTGCGCCACCACGCTGAGCTCCATCCCAACGAGGTGGAGGTCAACCCCGCCACGCTGGTGGTGGGAGGGGGGATCGCCGGCATCCAGGCGGCCCTGGAACTGGCGGATGCCGGCCACCCCGTGGTGATGGTGGAGCGGGAGCCGAGCATCGGGGGCCACATGGCCCAGTTCGACAAGACCTTCCCGACCCTGGACTGCGCAGCCTGCATCCTCACCCCCCGGATGAGCGAGGTGGGGGAGCACGAGAACATAACCCTCTACAGCTACGCCGAGGTGGAGGAGGTCTCAGGCTACGTGGGCAACTTCGATGTGCGGATCCGGCAGAAGCCGCGCTACCTGGACATCGAGGCGTGCACGGGGTGCGGGATCTGCATCGAGAAGTGTCCGAAGCGGGTGATCGATGATGTGTTCGAAGCAGGACTCGGCTACCGCAAGGCCATCTACAGGCCCTTCCCCCAGGCGGTACCCAAGTTCCCCGTCATCGACGAGGAGAACTGCATCTACTTCGAGCGGGGCACATGCAAGGCGTGTGAGAAGTTCTGCCCCACCGACGCCATCGATTTCGACCAGACCGAGGAGTCCATCGACCTGAAGGTGGGGAACATGATCCTCGCCACCGGGTACCAGCTCTTCGACTGTTCGAAGATCCCCCAATACGGCCACGGCCGTCTGGCCAACGTCTTCACCAGCCTGGAGTTCGAGCGTCTATGCAACGCCGCCGGACCCACCAACGGAAAGATCGTGCTGCGGGACGGGGTCACCCAGCCGGAGTCGGTGGCCATCGTCCACTGTGTGGGCAGCCGGGATACCAAGAACCATCCCTACTGCTCGGCCATCTGCTGCATGAGTGCCCTGAAGTTCGGGCACCTGGTGCTGGAGAAGACCGGGGCGGAGGTGACCTCCTACTACATCGACATGCGCCCCCTCCATAAGAACTACGAGGAGTTCTACGACCGGCTCCTCCAGGAGGGGATGCACTTCGTCCGGGGACGGGTGGCGGAGATCACCGACGCCGACACCCGGCCCGGCGAGGAGGGGAAGCTCATCGTCCACGCCGAGAACACCCTCACCGGCAAGCAGGTCCGCAAGCCGGTGGACATGGTGATCCTCATGGGGGCCCTGGAGGCCCAGGAGGACGCCCGGGAGACCGCCCTGAAGTTCGGTATCTCCTGCAGCGTGGACGCGTGGTTCACCGAGCGCCACCCCAAACTCGACCCGGTGGCCACGATGACCGACGGCGTGTTCATCGCCGGCACCTGCCAGGGACCGAAGGACATCCCCGACTCGGTGTCCCAGGGGGCGGCCGCCGCCGCCCGGGTCCAGGGCATGATCAGCAAGGGGAAGGTCACCATCGAGCCGATCGTGGCCTCTATCGACGCGGAGAACTGCTCGGGCTGCCGGGTGTGCAACACGCTCTGTCCGTTCAACGCCATCGACTTCATCGAGGCGGAAAGGGTGAGCGAGATCAACGCGGCCCTCTGTAAGGGATGCGGCACCTGTGTGGCCGCATGCCCGGCCGGGGCCATCACCGGGGCCGGCTTCAACGACCGACAGGTCTTCGCCGAGATCGAGGGACTGCTGTGGGATGCCCTGCAGTCCACCGCCGAACCCGCAAAGGCATAAGAGGAAGAGACCATGGCGAACGAGGATTTCCAGCCGAAGATCGTGGGGTTCCTGTGCAACTGGTGTTCCTACCGGGCGGCCGACCTGGCGGGCACCAGCCGGATCCCCATGGAACCCACCGTCCGCATCGTACGCCTCATGTGCAGCGGGCGGGTGGACCCCACCTTCGTCCTGAAGGCTCTCTCCATGGGGGCGGACGGCGTGCTCATCGCCGGCTGTCACCCCGGGGAGTGCCACTACCTGGAGCAGAACTACAAGACGATCCGGCGCTTCGCCATGCTGCGCCACATGCTCCGGGCCCTGGGGGTCCCCGACGAGCGGGTCCGGCTGGTCTGGGCCTCGGCGGCGGAGGGAGCCCGCCTGGCTGAGGCGGTCAACCAGCTCACGGCGGACATCCGGGATCTGGGCCCCCTGAACTGGCGGGACCGGTGGTCGGAGTCGCCCGAACGGCTCGAGGCGCTCGAGGACATCGTCGAAGAGCACGCGGAGGCCATGGAGGTATCGGCATGAGTGAGAAAGGCAAGCTCGCCCTCTACTGGGCGGCATCGTGCGGCGGCTGCGAGATCGCGGTGCTGGGGATCAACGAGAAGATCCTGCAGGTGGCCGAGGCCTTCGACATCGTCCTCTGGCCCTGCGTGATGGACGGCAAGGTGGCGGACATCGAGAAGATGGAGGACGGGGCCATCGACCTCTGTCTCTTCAACGGCGCCATAAGGACCAGTGAGCAGGAGTACATGGCGAAGCTGCTCAGGCGGAAGTCGAAGGCGCTGGTGGCGTTCGGGGCGTGTGCCCATATCGGCTCGATCCCGGGGCTGGCCAATGCCACCCACCGGGAAGCGATCCTGGAGACCGTCTACGACGAGACCCCTTCGACGGATAACCCGGAAGGGACCCGCCCGCAGACGAAGACCGAGATGCCGGAGGGCACCCTGCACCTGCCCTACTTCTACAACACGGTGAAGACCCTGGGGCAGACGGTGGACGTGGACTACTTCCTCCCGGGGTGTCCGCCGGAGCCGGATCGCATCTGGGAGGCGCTGACCGCAGTGCTGGAGGGGGCCCTCCCCGAACCGGGTTCGGTCATCGGTGCCGACACCACGGTCTGCGAGGAGTGCGACCGGGTGAAGGAGGAGAAGAAGATCAAGGCCTTCAAGCGGCCGTGGGAGATCATCCCTGACCCGGAGCAGTGCCTGCTGGAACAGGGACTGCTCTGCGCCGGGGTGGCCACCCGGGCGGGGTGCGGCGCCCGCTGCCCCGAGGTGGGTCAGCCGTGCATCGGATGCTACGGACCGAACGAGGGTGTGGAGGATTTCGGGGCCCGCATGATGACCGCCCTCGCATCGGTCATCGACAGCGACGACCCGGACGAGGCGGAACGGATCATCTCCGAGGGCGTGCCGGACCCGATCGGGAGCTTCTACCGCTTCAGCCTGGCCTCGAGCCTGCTGCGGCGGGGGAGCTCCCCGTCCTCGGACGATAAGGGCGCCGATGTCTCAGAACCCCAGCCGGCCGTGACCGAAGAGGCCACAGCCGCCGCCACGACGTAAGGGAGCACCAACATGGCGCGTATCAGCATAGATCCCATCACACGCCTGGAAGGCCACGGCAAGATCGACATCTTCCTCACCGACGAGGGGGCGGTGGAGAACGCCTACCTCCAGATCCCCGAGCTGAGGGGCTTCGAGCGTTTCTGCGTGGACCGTCCCGCTGAGGACATGCCGAACCTCACCTCCCGGATCTGCGGGGTGTGCCCCGAGGCGCACCACATGGCGGCCACCAAGGCACTGGACGACCTCTTCAAGGTGGATCCGCCTCCGGCGGCGAAGAAGCTGAGGGAGCTCTTCTACAGCATCTTCTTCACCACCGACCACACCACCCATTTCTACGCTTTGGGCGGGCCGGACTTCGTCATGGGTCCGGACGCGCCGAAGGAGGAACGGAACATCCTGGGTGTGATCCAGAAGGTGGGGATGGAGATCGCCGGCAAGGTCCTGAAGATGCGCAAGGACGGCCACGACCTCATCAGGATGATGGGCGGTCGGGCGGTGCATCCCAACTGGGGCCTCCCGGGCGGGGTGAGCCGGGGGATCACCGAGGAGCAGCGGGCCGAGATCGAGGCCCGGGGCCGCGAAGCGGTGGAGTTCGGGCTCTTCGGCCTGCAGCTCTTCAGCGACCTCGTCCTGGAGAACAGCGGCTATGTGGACCTCATCCTCTCGGAGGGCTACACCCACCGGACCTATAACATGGGGACGGTGGACGAGCAGGACCGGGTCAACTTCTACGACGGCAAGATCCGAATCACCGCCCCGGACGGGACCGAGCACGCGAAATACGACCCCACGGACTATCGGGAGTACATCGCCGAGCACGTCGAACCCTGGTCGTATCTGAAGTTCCCCTACCTGAAGAAGGTGGGATGGGAGGGCTTCACCGACGGCATGGACTCGGGGGTCTACAAAGCCACGCCCCTCTCCCGTCTCAACGCGGCGGAAGGGATGGCCACCCCGAAGGCCCAGGAGGCGTACGAGAAGATGTACGAGACCCTGGGAGGGAAACCGGTGGACCACACGCTGGCCACTCACTGGGCACGGCTCGTCGAGCTGCTCTACTCCGCCGAGCGGTGGGTGGAGCTGGCTACCGACGATGAGATCACCTCCGACGAGTTCCGGGTGCTCCCCACCGAGACCCCCACCGAGGGGATCGGTTCTGTGGAGGCGCCCCGGGGGACCCTCACCCACCACTACTGGACGGACGAGCGGGGGATCCTGACCGCGGTGAACCTCATCGTGGGGACCACGAACAACTACGCGGCCATCAACATGAGCATCGCGGATGCCGCCCGGGCGGTCATCGAACCGGGCGAGCAGGTCACCGAGGGACTGCTGAACATGGTGGAGATGGCCTTCCGGGCCTACGACCCCTGTTTCGGCTGCGCCACCCATACGCTGCCGGGACAGATGCCCCTGGAGGTGAGGCTGCGTGACGGGAGAGGTGAGATCCTCGATCAGCTGGAACGCAACGTGTAAGTGAGCAGCCGGGGGGGCCCCCCGCCGGGAGGGCCTCCCCGAAGGGAGTGACGTCCGATGCGGACGCTCGTGCTGGGTCTCGGCAACCCCATCCTCTCCGACGACGGAGTGGGGGTGCGGGTGGTCGAGCGTGTGAGGGAGTATGCTTCGGGCCGGACCGACCTGGAGGTCGATACGGCCTGCGTCGGAGGCCTGCGTCTCATGGAGCGCATGACGGGATGGGACCGGGTGATCCTCGTCGACGCCATGGTGAGCGGGGCCGAGCCCGGGACGATCCGGGCCGTCGATCCCTCTCACCTCCCCACCTTCCACAGCAGCTGCTCCCACGACACGAGCCTGAAGGAGGCCCTCGAGCTGGGCCGGAGGGCGGGCATGTGCCTTCCGGGACCCGGAGAGCTCCTCTGCGTGGTCGTGGAGGCGGAGGACGTCCATACCTTCAGCGAACGCTGCACCCCCGCGGTGGAGGCCGCCATCCCCCGGGCCGCCGAGCGTGTCCTGGAGATGCTCCCCCGACGGGACACAGCACCTGTCTGAAAGGAAGCAGTACATGGTATCGCCTCAGATCCTGAGACGTTTCCCCGGCTTCAGGCAGACCCTGGAGAGCAGCCTGCGGTCGGTGGCCGTGGTGAGCAGTGAGAAGCACCTGGAGGAGGGAGAGGTCCTCTTCGAGGAAGGGGAAGAGGCCGACCACCTGTACCTGCTCGTGGAGGGGGAGGTGGAGATCTACATGGAGGTGGAGGGGGAGCACCTGGTCGTGGACAGCTGCATGCCGGGTGACATGTGCTGCTGGTCCGCCCTCCTGGAGCCTCCGGCCAACGCCACAGCCGGTGCCCGGGCTCGGACCGCCTGCCGGCTCATCGCCGTCGAGGCGGACGACATGAAGAAGCTCTTCGCCCGGGACTGTTCCATGGGCTTCTACCTCCTCACCGAGGCGGTCCGCAGCCTGGCCCACCGTCTCCACGGTTCCCACGTCCAGCTGGCGGCTCACCAGAAGGAGGCGTGAGCAGGCCGCCGAGGGGATGTCCCGCGGGATAGGGGTTCAGCCTCCTCCGGCGGCATAGAGGGGCGCCACGGTGTTGTGTGCGTAGACACGGTCCTTAGCCACGAGGACCACCGCCGGTGGATCGAGGGCGGAGAGGGTGGCGGCGTCATGTCCCGCGCATTGGCCCACGATGAAGGCGGCGTCCACGCCCGCCCCGCTGAGTATCCGCCCCTGGGCCGCCGAGTTGCAGATCATCTCCGGGCCGCCGGGCCTGACCTTCTCCGCGTCCTCCAGTCCCATCTCCTCCTTCGGCACCGCACCCGACTTGCAGCAGATCGAGACGGTCTCGAAACCGTTCTCCTCAAGGATGGAGACCAGGGTCCGCGCCTCCCTCCGCAGTCCGACGCAGAAGGAGACGCCCAGCCGCCGCATCCCGAGGGAGGCCGCCCACTCCATGGCCTCGGTGACGCGGCATCGGGGGGGACGGTCCGTCCAGGCGGCTTCGGCGGAACGCAGGGCGAGGAGGTCGGTGCGGGCCTCCTCTCCGGGGTGCGGGGGATCCTCGATCCGGAGCTTCTTCCGATAGTAGCTCCTGCGGGTGTAGAGGGCTGCCGCAGGGTTGTGCTGCAGGACGGTGTCCCGGGCGACCAGGGAGGTGACAGGGGTCCGGATCTTCCTCAGGAAGACCGCCTCGGCGGCGACCGAGAGGCCGGCGATGACGGTGAGCTGCGTGCCCGCGTCGGCCAGGTGGTCCGCCTGGTCCGAGGCCTCCATCGGTCCGTGGGCCGGGAGCATGACCACCTCGAGCCCGGAATCCAGGAACATTCGCTCGGCGAGGGCGGCCTCCCGGCGGGTGTCCGGTCCGCAGGCGATCCCCAGCCTCCGCCAGCCGAGGCGGCCGGCCAGGACCCCGATCTCGTGGACCCGGGACCAGCGGCAGTACCCTTCTGCCTCGACCCGTGCCGCCTCGGAGACCAGGCGCCGCACGGACGCGTCCCCGTACAGCTCCTCGAACGCGGGGAAGGGACCCTGCATGGGGCAGCAGGAGGGTGCCAGGTCGGCGCGCCCCTTTCGACACACGTAGGTCTCGCAGCGGGCGCAGTCGGGCGGGACGGTCTGCATCACGGGTCCTCCACGGGGGTCATGTCAGCAGATCCTGGGCAGGAGCTCCCCGGCGGGCCGTTCCACGATCCGGGTGCCTCCGATGGCGGTGTGGAGATGCACCTCGGGACGGTCGGCGGACTCCACGTGCCCTATGAGGGCGGCATCGGTACCCAGGGGGTGGTCCTTCATGGCCTCGAGGGCCCTGTCGGCGTCCTCCGCCGGGACGAAGGCCACCAGCTTCCCCTCGTTGGCCACCAGCAGCGAGTCGAATCCCAGCATCTCGCAGGCTCCCTCCACCTCGGGCCGCACGGGGAGGGACTCCTCCTCCAGGACGATCCGCACGGTGCTCTGGCAGGCGATCTCGTTGAGGGTGGCGGCCAGCCCCCCTCGGGTGGGGTCGCGCATGGCATGGATGCGGGCCCCCGATCCGTAGAGGCCCTCCACGAGGGTGTGCAGGCTGGCCACGTCGCTGGTCAGGTCGGTCTCGAAGGCGAGCTCCCCCCGCGCAGCCAACACGGCGATACCGTGGTCTCCGAGGGTGCCGGAGAGGAGGACCGCGTCCCCGGGCCGGGCGCCCCGGCCGCTGGCGTCGCGCCCGGCGGGTACCCAACCGGCTCCGGCCGTGCTGATATAGAGCCCGTCCACCTTCCCCCGCTCCGCCACCTTCGTGTCACCGGCCACCACGATGACCCCCGCTTCGTCGGCGGCCTGCCGCATCGATGCTACGATACGTGTGAGGAGGGCTGTCTCCAGTCCCTCCTCCAGCATGAAGGCCGCGGTGATCCAGAGGGGGCGGGCGCCCACCACGACCAGGTCGTTCACTGTGCCGCAGACGGCCAGACGTCCGATGTCGCCGCCGGGGAACTCCAGGGGGCTCACCATGTGGGCGTCGGTGGTGAGGGCGAGCCGCCCCGGGCCCAGGCTTCCCTCCAGGTCCTCCGCATCGAGACCGGGGAGGGCGGCGTCGTCCCCCACGGCCAGGACAGGATTGTCCAGGAGGGGATAGAAGACGCCCTCGATGAGCTGCTGGGTCAGCCTCCCCCCGCTGCCGTGGCCCAGGACGATGTGCTCGGTGTGGGGGAGGGGTGCGGGACAGGCGTCTCTCATGCCTGCACCCCCCTTCCGTAGCGCCAGTAGGCCGCACATGCCCCTTCCGAGGAGACCATGGTGGCTCCCAGCGGGTGCTCCGGCGTGCATTCGGTCCCGTAGGCGGCGCACTCGGTGGGTTTCTTCCGTCCCTTCAGGACATCCCCGGCGATGCAGAGGGGGGATTCCTCGGTCCGGACGTGCCCCACGTCGAACCTGCGCTCGGCGTCGAAGGAGGCGAAGCCCTCCCTGAGCCTCAGCCCGCTGGAGGGGATGGTCCCGATCCCCCGCCACCCCCGGTCCCCCAGCTCGAAGACCTGCTCCACCACCTTCTGGGCCGGTCGGTTCCCCCCCTCGGTCACGGCCCGCGGGTAGGCGTTCTCCACCTCCGCACGGCCCTCCTCCAGCTGGGTCACCGCGGCGAGGATCCCCCGGGCCAGGTCCACCGGCTCGAAGCCGGTGATGACGATGGGAACCCCGAACTCCGAGGCGATGGGAGGATACTCCCAGTACCCCATGACCGCGCAGACATGGCCGGCGGCCAGGAAGGCCTGCACCCTGTTCTCGGGGTCGCTCAGTATGGCTCGCATGGCCCCGGGCACACAGGCATGGGAGACCAGGACGGAGAAGTTCTCCAGCCCCTCCTTTCGGGCCTGCAGGACGCTCATGGCATTGGCGGGAGCGGTGGTCTCGAAGCCGATGGCGAAGAAGACCACCTCGTCCCGAGGGTTCTCACGCGCCAGCTCCACCGCGTCCAGGGGGCTGTAGACCGTGCGTACGTCCCCTCCCCGGGCCCGGACGCTGAAGAGGTCGTCCTCCGAGCCCGGTACGCGGAGCATGTCGCCGTAGGAGGTGAAGATGACACCGGGGAGGGAGGCGATGGCCAGGGCCCGGTCGATGACCTCCAGCGGGGTCACGCACACCGGGCAGCCGGGACCGTGGACCAGGGTGATCTCCTCGGGGAGCAGGCGGTCGAGACCGCTGCGGACGATGGAGTGGGTCTGCCCTCCGCAGACCTCCATGAGGGTCCATGGGCGGTTGACCACCTCCCGGATGGACGTCAGGGCCCGGTGCACCAGACGGGCGTCACGGTATTCGCTGAGGTACTTCACGAGGTCTCCCCCAGCTCTTCTTCGATGTCGGCCAGCTCGCGGAGGGTCTCCAGGGTGGCCAGGGCCTCCTCCTCGTCCAGCACGCTGATGGCGAAGCCGACGTGGACCAGCACGTAGGTGCCCACCTCCACCTCGGGGACGTAGGCGAGGCACACCTCACGGCGCACCCCGCCGAAATCCACCTTCCCCATCTTCAGCCCGTCCCGATCGAACGTCTCTTGGATCTTACCCGGTATGCCCAGGCACATAGGTCACTCCCTCGTGCTCGTGGTGTCCGTCACTTCTCCTGTCGCCGCCCGCGCCGCAGCCACCGCCGCCTGGCCCAGGGCGATCCCCCCGTCGCCGGGGGGGAGCTGGCGATGGACGAGCACCTCCATCCCTTCCGCCTCCAGGAGGGGGAGGGTGAGTTCCAGCAGCAGGGTGTTCTGCCAGACCCCGCCGCTCAGGACCACCCGCCCCCGGCCGGATGCCTCCCGGGCCGCCCGGCACGCCGTGGTGATGCCGCGGGCCAGACCCCGGTGGAAGCGCATGGAGACCCGCCCCGGGTCGAGCCCCGCCCGGACGTCTCCGGCCGCCTCCCGGATCATGGGGGAGGGGTCCAGGATCCCTTCGGAGAAGGTGAAGGGGTAGCCCCCCTCTTCGGCGGGGTCCGCGGCGGCCTCCAGCTCGCAGGCGGCCTGAGCCTCCCACGTCGCCTCCTGGCAGATGCCTGCCAGGGAGGAGACCGCGTCGAAGAGGCGACCCGCGCTGGATGTGGGGGGAGAGTTGAGGCCCCGGCGCATCACGGCGTCCAGCACGGTGCGTTCTTCATCCCCCGCGGTCCGCAGCGGGGGGAGGCTCTCGTACCAGAGCACCTCCGCGTGGCGGAGCCATGCCATGGCCATCCGGTAGGGTCGACGCATCGCGGCCTCCCCGCCGGGGAGGGGGACATAGGGGAGATGGGCGAAGCGCCGGGACCCCGTGTAGGAGGCGATGAGGAACTCCCCGCCCCAGATCGCCCCGTCCGTTCCGTAACCGGTGCCGTCGAAGCTCACTGCGATGACCTCCTCCCCGAGTCGCAGGCCGTGTTCTGCCATGCAGGCTGCCGCGTGGGCATGGTGGTGCTGTACCGCCGTCAGGGGGAGGTCCCGCTCCTCGGCCAGCCGGCGGGCCGCCAGGGTGGAGCGGTAGTCGGGGTGGAGGTCGCACACCACGACCTCCGGTTCCACGCGGAAGAGCCGAGCGTAATGCTCGACCCCCTCCTCCCAGGCGCGGAGGGTGGCAACATCGTCCAGGTCGCCGATGTGGTGGCTGAGGTAGGCCCGGTCCTCCCGGGCCAGGCAGAAGGTGTTCTTCAGGTCCGCTCCGGCGGCCAGCAGGTGCGGGGCATCGAAGGAAAGGGAGAGGGGCATGGGTGCCCATCCCCGGGCCCGACGATGGAGGAGGGTCCCGCCGGCGGCAAGGGCCGCCACCGAGTCGTCGCAGCGCATGTGGATGGGGCGGTCGTGAGTGAGGATGAGGTCGGCCAGGGGGGCCAGACGTTCCCGGGCCTCCTCGTCGCGGTAGGCGATCGGTTCCTCGCTCAGGTTCCCGCTGGTCATGACCAGCACCCGGGGCATCCCTTCCGCCGGCTCCAGGAGCAGGTGGTGCAGGGGGGTGTAGGGGAGCATGAAGCCGAGGCGGTGCAGGCCGGGTGCCAGGCTGCGGGGGAGGGTGTCCTCCTCCCGCCGGGCCAGGAGCACGATGGGACGCTCCGGGGAGGTGAGCAGGTCGCGCTCCCGGGGGCCCAGACGACAGTGGGACGCCACGGCAGGGACGTCCGGAGCCATGAGGGCGAAGGGGCGTCCCTCCCGACCCTTCCGTGTCCG
This sequence comes from bacterium, assembly GCA_046497505.1. Lineage (GTDB taxonomy): Bacteria > Blakebacterota > Blakebacteria > Blakebacterales > JAWOFN01 > JAWOFN01. The sequence continues at coordinate 26,382 of JAWOFN010000141.1, forward strand.
GAGGGTCCGCACTGCCTCCTCATCGGAGGCATCGCACACCAGATGGTATCCGCCCAGTCCCTTCACCGCGGCGATGCGTCCGGCCGCCAGGGCCTCCCGGACCTCCCGGAGGGCCTCGTCCCCGCTGGAGAGCACGCGCCCCTCGGGGGCCTCCAGGGTGAGGGAGGGTCCGCAGAGGGGGCAGGCCACAGGCTGGGCATGATAGCGGCGGTCGAGGGGATCGGTGTACTCGGCGGCGCACGCCTCGCAGAGGGGGAAGCCGGACATGGTCGTGCGGGGGCGGTCGTAGGGGACGTCCCGGACGATGGTGAAGCGGGGGCCGCAGTTGGTGCAGTTGGTGAAGGGGTAGCGGTACCTGCGGTCGGAGGGGTCCGCCATCTCCCTCAGGCAGTCCTCACAGGTGGCGATGTCGGGGGTGACGGGCTGCGAGGCACCTTCCTCCCCCCCGGAATGGAGGATCCGGAAGTCCTCCAGCCCTTCCGCATCGCCCCCCGTGGAGATGATGTCGTGTATCCGGGCCAGGGGAGGGGCCTCGGAGAGGAGAAGGGACTCGAAGCGGTCGAGTTCGGCGGCGGTGCCCTCCAGCCGGATCTCCACGCCCCCCCCGGTGTTGCGTACCCGTCCGGCCAGCCCGATGCGGTCAGCGAGCCGGGCCACGAAGGGCCGGAACCCCACACCCTGTACCAGCCCGCGCACGATGAGGCACCGGGCATCAGGGAGCGGGGTCAGACGCCGATCTGCTGTTCCGCCAGTACGGCCAGCCAGTTCACCCACGCGTCAACACCCTCACGGGTCCTGCAGGAGAGAGGGAAGCTCACGACCCCCTCGTTCAGGCTCTCCACGCCCCTGCGGAAGCGTTCCATATCGAAATCCACATGGGGGAGGAGATCGATCTTGTTGATCACCAGGGCCTCCACCCCACGGTACATGCCGGGATACTTGTATGGTTTGTCGTCCCCCTCGGGGACCGAGGCCACCAGCACGCTGGTGTGCGTGCCCAGCTTGAAGCTGGCGGGACAGATCAGGTTCCCCACGTTCTCGACGATGACCATGTCCAGTTCCTCCAGGGGGAGCTGATCGAGGGCGTCGGCGATCATGGAGGCGTCCAGGTGGCAACCGCCGCCGGTGTTGACCTGGACGGTCATACCCCCGACCGCGTCGATGCGGTCGGCGTCGAGGTTGGTGGCCAGGTCTCCCTCCACCACCGCCACGTCGAACCGGTCGGCCAGGGCGGGGATGGTGAGTTCCAGCAGGGAGGTCTTCCCGGCACCGGGAGAGGCCATGATGTTCATGGCGTAGACTCCGTGCTCGTCCAGACACCGGCGGTTGAGCAGCGCGAGCTGGTCGTTCGCCTTCGTGATCTTCTCAACGACGGGGATGGTGGCCATATCGTGCTTCCTCTCAGGTGGTCCGCCCCTGGCGGGCGGGTTCCTGTTCCAGATCGATGGCTTCCAGGTGGAACTCCTTCCCCTGGACGACCCGGACCTCGGGGCTCCCGCAGCGGGTGCAGGAGAAGTCCTCGTCGTCCGGCTCGAAGGTGCGGCCGCACGCCCCGCAACGGAACTTCAGCGGCACGCGATGGAAGTGGAGGCGGGCCCCCTCGGCGGGGGTGTCCTCGCTGATGAGGTCCCAGTAGAACTGGAGGGATTCGTCCACCACGCTGGAGAGCCGTCCGATGCGCAGGTGGAGGCCGGTGATCCGGCCCCCCCCGGCGCGCTCGGCGTGCTCCAGCGCCAGCTCAAGGACGCTCTCGGCGATGGGCAGTTCGTGCATCCCGCACCCGTCCCTCTTCGTGGCCCGGCCCTGTCCCGACCGGGGATCCAGCCTCGTGCGGCAATATAGGAGAAACGGGTCCGGATATGAACCGAAAGCGGGGGTGGGGCGCCTTTTGACCCGGACGCCGCGGCGGGGGTATTCTCGGACCGCCGTCCCGTTGCCCGCGACCCCGACCGGAGGACCTTCCATGTCCAGACGCAGCCCCCATCGGCCCCCCGCCGCCCCCGTCATCCCCTTCCTGCTGACCCTCCTGGCCGCCTCCCTCCACGTCCCGCCCGCATGGGCACAGGGTCCGGAGGAGCTTCGAAGCCGGGCGTTCCAGGTGGTGGAGGAGCGGTCGGAGGAGCTCGTCCGCCTCAGCGACGCCATCTGGTCGTATGCGGAGCTCGCCCTGCGGGAACACCGCTCGGCGGCCGAGCTGGCGGACTACCTGGAGGTGAACGGGTTCAGGGTGACCCAGGGTGTGGCGGGCATGCCCACCGCCTTCGTGGCGGAGAAGGGCAGGGGGAAGCCGGTCATCGGGATCCTGGCCGAGTTCGACGCCCTCCCCGGTCTCAGCAACACGACCGACCCCCGGAAGGAAGCCGTGGAGCAGGGCGCCCCCGGCCACGGCTGCGGGCACAACCTCTTCGGTGCCGCCAGCACCGGAGCGGCGGTGACCGCCGCCCAGGTCCTGGAGGAGGAGGGGCTGGAGGGTACGATCCGCCTCTTCGGCTGCCCCGCGGAGGAGACGGTGGTGGGGAAGGTCTACATGGCTCGGGAGGGGGTTTTCGACGGGCTGGACGCCTGCCTGGACTGGCACCCGAGCAGCCGCACGCGGGTGGATTTCTCCCGGACGCGGGCCATGAACAACTTCACCGTGGAGTTCTTCGGTCAGACCGCCCACGGAGCGGGGGACCCTTGGAACGGGCGGAGTTCGCTGGACGCGGTGGAGCTGATGAACCACGCGGTGAACATGCTCAGGGAACACGTGAAGCCCTCGACCCGGATCCACTACGTGATCTCCGACGGCGGCGGGGCACCCAATGTGGTCCCCGCCTACGCGAAGGTGTGGTACTACGTGCGCGACCTGGAGCGGGACGGGGTGGAGAGCACCTACGAGTGGGTGCTGGAGGCGGCTCGGGGGGCGGCCATCGCCACCCGGACCGAGCACGAGGTCTTCCTCACCACCGGGGTGCACAGCTACCTGCTGAACCGGCCCCTCACCGAACTGGTGGACCGGAACCTGAGGGCCGCCGGACCGCCGGAGTGGACGGAGGAGGAGCAGGCCTTCGCCCGCCGGATCCAGGAGGAGCTGGGCAGGCCGACGGCGGGGCTCGATGAGGAGATCGGTGAGATGCCGGCCGAGGAGAAGCCCGCCGGCGGCGGGTCCACCGACGTGGCGGAGGTGAGCCGGATCGTCCCCACCGCCAAGTTCCGGGTGGCGTCGATGCCCCGGGAGGCGCCCGGTCACTCGTGGGCGGTGGTCTCGTGCGGGGGGATGAGCATCGGCCACAAGGCGGTGATCACCGCGGCCCGCACCCTCTCCGCAGCGGCCCTGGAACTGGCCGTCTCCCCGGAGGTCATCGAGGCGGCGTGGGAGGAGTTCAGGGAGAAGACGGAGGGCGAACCGTACGAGAGCCCCATCCCGGCCGACCAGCCCCCTCCGCTCCCGCCGGCCGGGGAGGACGCCGGTTCAGGGAGTTGAGACCAGTCCCCGGAAGAGGTCCTCGTAGCGGGGGAGGACCGCCTCGTCGCTGAACGCGTCCTCCGCCCGCTTCTTCCCCCTCCGGGCGATACCCGCCCGCAGGACGGGATCCGCGAGGAGCCGGGTCAGTTCCTCCGCCAGCGCCCCGGTATTTCTGGGGGGCACCCGTATCCCGGCCCTCCCCTGGAGGATGAAGTCGGGCCCCGGCCTGCCGACGGTGGCCTTCGCCGGCCCGGGGCCCGACTTCATCCTCCAGGGGAGGGCCGGGATACGGGTGCCCCCCAGAAATACCGGGGCGC
>JAWOFN010000058.1:0-21612 GCA_046497505.1 bacterium
CGATGCGGATCGTCCCGCTCATCCGCCCCCCTCCTCCCCCCTCCCCCCCGCCGCCCCCCCGGCGGGGAAGGTCCCCGGACGGCGGGGGAGCGCCGGCTCGGTGCGTGAGGAGGCGTGGAGGACGGTCTCCGGCCGTCCGGCGGCCTCGCGGACGTTGAGACGCCGGGCCAGGCGGTCGCCGCCGGCGTACATGCAGACCAGCCAGAGGGCCAGTGAGCCCCCCGAGGCCAGCAGGATCCAGGGAGCGGTGTCCACCCGCTCCAGCCCCTCGGCGATGAGGGTGCCCCAGGAGGCCATGGGGGGCGGGACCCCGAGTCCCAGGAAGGAGAGGAAGGCCTCCTGCATCATGACCGCCGGGACCATGAGGGTGGCGTATACGACGAGGGGGGCGCCCAGCTGGGGCAGCAGGTGGGAGGAGAGCACGTAGGTCCGGCTCCCCCCCTGCATGCGGGCCGCCTCCAGGAAAGGTTCGTCCCGCAGGCTGCGCACCCCTGCCCGGACCACCCGGGCCGCCGGCAGCCACTCCACCAGCCCCAGGGCGATGAAGAGCAGGGCCATGCTCCGGCCGAAGACGGTGACCAGCAGGATGACCAGGAACATGTAGGGGAGGGAGAAGCCCACGTCCACCGCCCGCATCATGGCCTCGTCGGTGCGGGGCCCGACCAGACCGGCTGCCGCCCCGTAGGCGGTGCCCAGCAGCAGGGCCAGCAGCGTGGCACCGATCCCCACCCCCATGGTGGTGCGCATACCCTCCAGCAGGCGTGCCAGCAGGTCCCGTCCCAGACCGTCGGTGCCCAGGGGGTGCTGCGGGGAGGGGGGGCGGGCCACCGGGTCGGCGGCCCCCGCCAGCTCGGCGGGGAAGAGCTCGGCCCCCAGGAGGACGGCCACGGCCCAGACCAGCAGGATGGTCAGCAGCAGGGTGTCCGCGGTGCGGTTCTGACGCGGCCTCACAGGTCGGGGTCCCCCCGCCGTTCCTCCTGCATCCCCATCCAGTCGGCGTGTTCCTTGCGCAGCCGGGGGTCCAGTCTCAGGTGGGCCAGGTCGGCGGCTGTGTGGACCGCCAGCAGCATCACCGCGTAGGCCAGGGTCGCCCCGATGACCACCGGGTAGTCCCGTGCAAGGGCGGAGTCCACGAAGTAGCGCCCCATGCCGGGGATCCCGAAGACCTTCTCCACCACCACGCTCCCGGTGACCAAACCCGCCGCCAGGGGGCCCAGGTAGTTGAGCAGGAGCGGGAGGCTCCGGGGGGCCGCGTGCTTCCAGACCGTCTTCAGGGAACCGAGCCCCCGGGCCCGGGCGGCCAGGCAGGCCGGGGTGTCCAGCTCCTCCTCCAGGGCCGCCCGCCAGAAGCGGGCGGCGGCGCCCCCCACGGGGATGCCCAGGGTGAGGGCGGGGAGCACCAGGTGCTCGGGCCGGCCCCAGAGACCGGCGGGGAGCCAGCCCAGCCCCACCGCGAAGACGCGGATGAAGAGGGGGCCCAGCACGAAGACCGGCACGGCCAGGGCCGCCAGGGCGGCGGCGGAGATCCAGGGCTGCCCCCGGGGCCAGACGGCTGCCGCGGTCCCTCCCCCCATGCCCAGCAGCAGGGCGATGAGGAGGGCCGAGACGCCCAGTACCAGGCTCGGACCGGCGCCGTCCCACAGCACCCCTGCGGCGGTACGCTCGGGGTGCTGGAAGGAGGGGCCGAGACGGCCGGTGAGGACGTTCCCCCAGAACCGCATGTACTGGAGGGGCAGCGGACGGTCCAGGCCGTAGCGGGCCTCCATGTTCTCCCGAACCGCCTCGGGGACCGCGCGCTCGCTGCGGAAGGGTCCGCCGGGGGCCGCCCGGACCAGCAGGAACGTGAGGGTCACCACGACGAAGAGGGTGGGCAGGGCGGTGAGGATCCTGCGCCGGAGCAGGGGGGAGAGGGGGGGCAGCTCCAGCCAGGCGGGACGGTTCACCGCGGGGGCCTCCAGTCGGTACGGACCCGTACCCCGGTCCAGTCCACCACGTCGAGCAGGTTGGGGCGCAGCCCCTCCACGTACGGCTTGATGAGCTGGACCGAGCTGTTCTGGAGGATGGGGATGATGACGGCCGCCTCCAGCAGGATCGCCTCCGCCTCACGGAGGAGTTCCCGCTTCCTCGCCGGGTCGGCCTCCCGGGCCGCGGTGTCCAGGAGCCGGTCGTACTCCGGATCGGACCAGCCGGTGGCGTTGTTGGGGTCCCCCGCCCGGAAGACCTTCAGGTACTCCTCGGGGAAGGGGAGGTCGGCGAGCCAGCCGCTCCGCAGGATGTGGAAATCCCCGCGGCGGGCCCGGTCGTCCATGCTGTTGAAGTCCATCTGGACCAGCTCGATCTCCACCCCCAGTTCCCGGTGCCAGACCCCCTGGAGATACTGGGCCACCGCCGCGTGGACGGCCCGGTCGTTGTAGAGGAAGGTCATGGGGCCTGCTGCCTCCCCCCCGGGATGGGCGGCCGCCTCCAGCAGGAGCCGCGCCTGCTCCGGTCCCCCCTCGGGTGCGGGGGGCGGGTCCCACCCCGGGAGGTCGGTGTTCACGAAGCGGCGGGTGGGGGTCTGCCCGGCGCCGAAGATCCGCCGGGCGATCTCATCACGAGGTGCGGTCATCTCCAGGGCCCTGCGGACCCGCCGATCGTCCAGGGGAGGGCGCCGGGTGTTGAGTTCGAGGTAGTAGACCTGGAGGACCGGGGTGGTGCGGACCTCGGCGTACCCCCCCGCGATGAGGGAGCGGGCCAGGTCGGTGCCGATCCGGTTCGCGGTCGTCCAGTCCACATCCCCGGCGCGGTAGAGGTTCCAGGCGGACTCCTCCGATTCCAGCGGGTAGACGACCACCCGCTCCAGGGAGACGGCCGGACGGTTCCAGTAGGCGGGGTTGGGGCGGAGCGTGAGACGCTCGCCGGTGTGCCAGCTCTCCAGGAGGAAGGGACCGTTGCAGACCGGTGACCGCCCGCCGGGCCAGGCGGGTCCCGAGGAGCGGACCGTGTGGGCGGGCAGGGGGTAGAAGGGGGGGAGGGCGGTGCGGAAGGGGAGTTCCGGGTCGGGGCCCTCCAGCTCCACCGCCAGGGTGGAGTCGGAGAGGGCCTCCACCCCCAGGGCGGCGGGGGGGAGGTCCCCCCCGTTCACCGCCCGGGCCCCCCGGATGCCGTAGAGGCTGCCGGCGGTCTCCGCACCGGTGTCGGGGTCGAGGGCGCGGCGCCAGGCGTAGACGAAGTCGGATGCCGTGAGGGGGGTCCCGTCGCTCCACCTCAGTCCCGGCCGGAGATGGAAGGTCCAGCGTACCGCCCCTCCCCCGTGCTCCCAGCGCTTCGCCGCCGCGGGACGGACCCCTCCCGAGGCGTCCAGCGCGGTGAGACCCTCGAAGAGCATGCGTGCGATGCGCCAGGAGGACTGGGAGGCGTGACGTGTGGGATCGAGACCGGCGGGGTCGCTGTCGGCGGCCACCCGCCGGAGCGGCCCCTCCTCCGGGTGGGTCCACCCGTCCCACCCAGGTCCCCTCACCGCCGCCGCAGGAGGCCGCGGTGAGCAGGAGGGCCAGGAGGACCGGGCGTACGGCGACGGCAGAGCTGTGTCCGGGGTGGACGCGACGCATGGGGTCCCTCCGCTGGCGGCTGGAGCGTGGAGTGTATCCAAGCGCCCGAGGCGGCGTCAACGTGCGCTTGCCCGTCCCGTCGCCCTTGCTGTAGCGTCCACTCCATGCGTATCGCCCTCGTACACGGAGGGCGGACGTGGGACGTGGGCGGCCATCTCCACCTGATCCTGGCGGAGGCCCTCTCCGGAAGGGACCACGAGGTGTTCGTGGCGGCTTTGGAGGGGAACGGGGTGGCGGGCTATGCCGGGGCGATGGGCGTCGAGGTGGTGGAACTCCCCTTCCCGCGCCGACCCTCGATCATGGCTCCCCGCACCATGCGGCGGGTGCTGGCGGACCGGGAGGCGGAGGTGGTGCATCTCTGCCGCTTCGAAGACCTCTGGACCCTCTCCCCCCCGCCGGGGGGCCGCGGTCCCGACATCCCCGCCCTCCTCACCGTATACCAGCGGCCGCAGGCGGCCCTCTCCCGCTCCTGGTACCGCTGGCTCCGCCGCAGGGTGGACCGATATACCGCACCGACCCCCCTCCTGCGCCGTCTGGCCGCCGGGGCCATCGGGGGGGTGGAGGAGGAGATCGAACTGGTCCCCCACTTCGTGGACCCCTCCCTCTACGGTGCCGAGGACATCCGGGGCCGAGCGGGGGAGATCCGCCGGGGATGGGGGATCGAGGCCCAGGTCCCGGTCATCGGCACCCTGGCTCCCCTCCGTCCGGGCTGCGGTCTGGAGACCTTCCTCGAGGCGGTGCGGCTGGGCGCCCCCCACCTGCCCCGTGCCCGCTGGCGGATCGTGCCGTGGCCGGGCACCTCCACGGGTGCCTATGCCGAGGAGCTGGCCGGGGAGGCCCGGACCCTGGAGAACCTGGAACTGGCGGAGCCGGAGGAGGTCACCGCCGCCCTCTTCCACGCCCTGGACATCTTCGTCTTCCCCGTGGAGCGGGAGGGGTACGCCCGCTCCCTCCTCCAGGCCATGGCCTCCGGGGTCCCGGTGGTGGCGGTGGAGGGCCCGGCTACCTCCTTCATCATCGAGAACGACCGTTCCGGACTGCTGGTACAGCCGGGGGACGCCCTGGCGCTGGCCGGTGCCGCCGCCCAGATCCTGGGGGACCCGGACCTTCGGCAGCGGCTGGCCCGAGGGGGACGCCAGCGGGTCCTCTCACAGTTCAGCTCCGATGTGCTCCTTCCCCGCTACGAGGATCTTTATCGTTCCCTGGGGGCCTGAGCGGGGTCTGTTCGGACTTGCCATCCGGGCCCGCTCCCCTTTCCTTTGAGCATCTGTCCCGGACCGTGCGGCATCGGTGCGGGACGCGTCCTTCCGGCTGGGTAGCTCAGTTGGTAGAGCACGGCACTGAAAATGCCGGTGTCCCCAGTTCGACTCTGGGCCCAGCCACCATCTTCCCGGGCGGCGCTCCGCGCCGCTTTGACACAGGAAAAGGCGCGGATTACCCTGTTCCCGCAGGGCGTCCGTGCCTTTTTGACAAGCCACAGTAGCTCAGCTGGTAGAGCAGCTCACTCGTAATGAGCAGGTCAGCGGTTCGAGTCCGCTCTGTGGCTCCAGGTCCCCCTCCCCGGGGTCGTCCCCGGGGAGGGCAGGAAGCGGCGGACGTCCACCACGTCCGCCGCTCCTGTGTTCGGTGAAAGGAGTCCCTCCTTGGCAGAGACATCTCCTGCAGGGAAGACCCTCATGGCCGGGGTCTCCGGGGTGCGGGGCATCGTGGGAGCCGGGCTCGACCCGGTGGTGGCAGCGGACTATGCCGCCGCCTACGCCCGCCTCTGCGCCCCCGGGCCGATCCTCCTGGCCCGGGACCCCCGGCGATCGGGGACCATGATCCGGCAGGCGGTGCTCTCCGGGCTGCTTGCCTCCGGGCGCCGGGTCATCGACCTGGGCATCGTCCCCACCCCCACCCTGCTCCTCAACACCCCGGCGCTGGAGGCGGCGGGGGGGATCATGATCACCGCCTCGCACAACCCGGTGGAGTGGAACGGTCTGAAGTTCGCCGACCCCGCCGGCCGCTACCTGGCTCCCGAGGACTCCCACCTCCTCATCGGAGACGCCTCTTCCGGGGTGCGTTCCTGGGTGCGGTGGGACGAGCTGGGTGAGCTGGAAGTGGACTGGGAGGGGGGGCTCCGTCACACCGGCCGCGCGGCCGCCGCCCCCGGGGTGGACCTGGAGGCGGTCGCGGGAGCGGGGCTGGTCGCGGCGGTGGACGGATGCGGCGGTGCCGGCTCGGAGATCCTCCCCGACTTCCTGGAGGAGAACGGGGTGGAGGTGCACCGGATCCACTGCGGGATGGACGGCACCTTCCCCCGCCCCCCGGAACCCTCGGCCGACGCGCTGGGCGACCTGGGGGCGGAGGTGCGGGACCGGGGGGCCCATCTGGGGCTGGCGCTGGACCCGGACGCGGACCGTCTCGCCCTGGTGGGTCCGGACGGGCTCCCCCTGGGAGAGGAGCTGACCCTGGCGCTGGCGGCCCGGCAGGTCCTCGGCGTCCGTCCCGGTCCGGTGGCCGCCAACCTCTCCACCAGCCGGATGCTGGACGACGTGTGCGGGGAGGCGGGGGTCGAGCTCGTCCGCACCCCGGTAGGGGAGATCAACGTGGTGGAGGGGATGCTGGAGGCCTCGGCGGTCATCGGGGGGGAGGGGAACGGCGGGGTGATCCACCCCGACGTGGTCCTGGGGCGGGACGCCCTCACCGCCTCCGCCCTCGTCCTGAGTGCCCTCGCCCGCGCCGGGGGCGACCTGGAGACCCTGCGCTCCGGGATCCCCGTCTACGCCATGATCAAGCGGAAGCTCCCCCTCCCCGGCGAGGGGGCGGAGAGCTTCGGGGAGCGGCTCCGGGAGGCGGCCGCCGACTTCGAGGACGCCCGCGTCGACACCCGCGACGGCCTGCGGGTCGACTGGGAGGACCGGTGGGTCCACGTGCGCCCCAGCAACACCGAGCCCATCGCTCGCCTCATCGCCGAGGCGCCCACCCCGGAGGAAGCGGAGGAGACGGGGCGGATGGCCGCGGAGCGGTTCGGGATGGAGGTCACATGAGGGGAGGGGAGCGGATACCCGCCTCGGCCACGTGGGTGGAGCTGGAAGAGGCCCAGCATCGGGCGGTCCGTGCCGCGGAGGAGCTGCCCGGCCGGGGTGTCGAGGAGGTGGGTCTGGAGGAGGTGCTGCACAGGTGGCTGGCGGATCCGGCGGCGGCCGACGCGGACCAGCCCCCCTTCGACCGGGCCATGATGGACGGATACGCCCTCCGCTCCGGGGACGCGGCGGGGGCCTCACAGGAGGAGCCCGTCCGACTGCCGGTGCGGGGGAGGGCGGCGGCGGGTACCCCGGGGAGTCTCCGCCTGGAGGAGGGCACCGCCCTGCAGATCTTCACCGGGGCGCCCGTGCCCCCCGGGGCGGACACGGTGGTCCCGGTGGAACGGACCCGGAGGGAGGGGGATGAGGTCCTCCTGCTGGGTCCGGTGGATGCCGGCGACCATATCGGACGCCGGGGCACCCAGGTCCGGGAGGGGGAACGGCTCCTCCCCGCCGGGGTGTGCGTGGACCCCTCCCGGAGCGCGCTCCTCGCCTCGGTGGGAGCGGTACCGGTGCGGGTCGGGAGGATGCCCCGGCTGGTCGTGGCGGCCACCGGCGACGAGCTGGTGAGCCCGGACCGGGTGCCGGGACCGGGGAGGATCCGGGAAACCAGTACCTTCATGCTCGGAGCTCTCTTCGCTTCCCGGGGCTTCACGGCGCGCCGGGTCCCCCGCATCGCCGACGAGGTGGAGGCCGTGCGGAAGGGGATACGGGACGGCGCGGCCGGGGCGGACGTGCTCTGCCTCACCGGCGGGGTGAGCATGGGGGAGAAGGACTACGTGGAAGGGGTCCTGGAGGAGCTGGGCGCGGAGGTGCTCTTCCGCAGCGTGAAGATCAAGCCGGGCAAGCCGATGGTGGCGGCGCGGCTGGACCGGAGCCTGGTCTTCGGGCTCCCCGGCAACCCGGTCTCCTCTTTCGTCACCGCGCACCAGGTGGTCCTCCCCGCCCTGCGGGCCTTCGCCGGCGCGGCCCGTCCCCTCCCCCGCTTCCTCCCCGCCCGTCTGGCCGGGACCCTGCGGACCCGCGGTCCCCGGCCGGAGTTCCGCCCCGTTCGCTGTTCCGGCGGCCGGGAGGGACTGCAGGTCTCCCCGGTCGACTACCGCGGCTCCTCCGACATCGCCGGGCTGGCCCGCGGGAACGCCCTGGTCTCCCTGCCCGGAGGGGACCGCGAGCTGGAGAGGGGCTCGATCGTGGATGTGTGCTTCTACCGGGGGTGCGAGGGGGTGGAGACGCCGTGAGCGGAGCAGGCCGGGAACCGGTGGTGCTGGCCGTCGAGGCCGAGGGGATCAGCGGGACGCTGGCACAGATGGAGCTGGATGCCCGGGTGGTCAGCCTGGACGGGGTGGAGAAGGTGGAGACCTACATCGCGGCGCGTCCGGCCGACGTGGTGCTGCTCCCCGCCCGGGTCGGGGAGGATCGAGCGGAGGAGCTGAAGAGCCTGCTCCGCCGCACCTCCCCCCAGGGGCAGGTCCTGAGGGTGGACGGGAGCGGCCGGGCGGTCGGCCTGGCGGACCAGGATCCCTGGCGGGGAGCGGACGCGCCCCCGCCTCCCCCTGCCGGGGACCTGGAGGATATCGTGGAGGACCTGGCGGACTATGCCCGTGCGGGACGCCTCTCCGGATTGGTCGGCGGGAGCGAGACCATCGCCAGTGTGGTGCGGACCATCGTGCGGGTGGCCCCCGCCGACGTGCCGGTCCTCATCGAGGGACCCTCCGGGACCGGCAAGGAACTCGTGGCCCGGGGCATCCACCGGGTGAGCCGGCGGCACGGGCATCCCTTCATGGCCGTCAACACCCCCGGTCTCTCCGAGTCCCTCATCGAGTCGGAACTCTTCGGTCATGAGAAGGGTGCCTTCACCGGGGCCACCGCCCGCAAGGCGGGGGTATTCGAAGCCGCGGCACAGGGGACGATCTTTTTGGACGAGATCGGCGACCTCTCCCGGACCCTCCAGGCCAAGCTCCTGAGGGTGCTGGAGGAGGGGGAGTTCGTGCGGGTGGGGGGCACCGAATCCCAGCGGGTCCGTGCCCGCGTGCTGGCTGCCACCAACGTGGACCTGGAGCGGGCGGTCGAGGAGGGGAGCTTCCGGGAGGACCTCTACTACCGCCTCAAGGTGGTGACCATCGACATACCCCCCCTGAGGGAGCGGCCCGAGGACATCCTCCCCCTGATGCGTCACTTCGTGAGCACCGTCTGCCGCGCCCACGACACCACCTTCATGGGGTTCACCGAGGACGCCGTGGCCCAGCTCGTGCAGTACCCGTGGCCGGGGAACGTCCGGGAACTCCGCAACCTCATCGAGCAGGTGGTGCTCCTCCATTCCAGCGAGAGGATCACCGCCTCCCGCCTGGCCCGGATCTTCGAGGAGCGCAGCCGCCCCGGTGCCAACCTCCCCGCCCCCACCGGGCGCTCCCCCGACCAGGCGGAGCGGGAGATGATCCTCCGCTCCCTGCAGGCCCTCCGGGAGGAGGTGGCCGGCCTGAGGGAGGGGGTGGAGCGCCTCGCCTCCGGGGAGGAGCCGTCGGGAGCCGCGGGAGGGGGCCCCCGCCGTCCCGGCGGGAGCGGCGAGCCGCTGGAGGGTACGGTGGCGGTCCCCCTGGGCACGCCGCTGGAGGAGGTGGAGCTGCAGCTCATCCAGGAGACCCTCCGCCGCCTGGACGGGGACAAGCGCCGTACCGCCGAGACACTGGGTATGGGGCTGCGGACCCTCTACCGCCGGCTCAACAAACTCGAGGAGCGGGAAACTTCCCGGGAACAGGAGGACCCCGGACCGAGTTAATGTTGTTGGATGAAGGTCACACCCCCGCAAGTTACGTGCAGGGGAGGACGAGGAATGCCCGCAGCGGGCAGCGACACGTATCGACGGCTCGTCAGCAGGGAGGGGCCGTCAGGAGGAGGAGTTGATGGCAGCGATGAAGGGACGCGATTTGAAGCGGTGGGCGGTCTTCTCCGGGACCCTGGGCCTGGGCATGCTGGTGGGCCTGGTCCTGGCGGGGTCGTGGAACGTGACCCCCGAAGGGCTGGCCGGCGACCGGGATCCGGTCACGGCGGTGGAGGGTCCCCCGACGGGGTTCTCCGCGGCGGAGGTCCTGCGGGAGGTCCCGGCGGAACTGGACGACCCGCCGGCCTCCGCGGTGCAGCGGGTGCAGCAGATGCCGAGCCTGAGCGGGGCGGCGAAGAAGCTGCGGCCGGCGGTGGTGTTCGTGGAGGTGAGGCGCTGGGTCGAGGGGCGGGACCCCCACTCCGATCTGAACATCCCCGAGGAGCTGCGGGACATGTTCCCCAACCTCCAGGTGCCCCAGCAGGAGCCGCGCCCGGTGACCGGACACGGGTCGGGGTTCATCTTCACCCGGGACGGCTACATCCTCACCAACAACCACGTGGTGGAGGACGCCGCCGAGGTGGAGGTGGTGCTGCCCGACAAGCGGCGCTTCAAGGCCGAGGTGACCGGTTCCGACCCCATCACCGACGTGGCGGTGGTGAAGATCGACACCGACGAGCAGCTCCCCACCGTGGAACTGGGCGACTCGGACGCGGCCCGGATCGGCGACTGGGTGCTGGCCATCGGGAACCCCCTGGAATTCAATTTCACCGTCACCGCCGGGATCATCAGCGCCCGGGGGCGGAGCCTGCGGATCGGACCCACCGACCAGGCGGGGACGAGCCAGATGATCCAGGACTTCATCCAGACCGACGCGGCCATCAACCAGGGCAACTCCGGGGGTCCGCTGGTGGACATGAACGGGCGGGTCATCGGCATCAACTCCGCCATCGCCAGCACCACGGGCATGTACCAGGGATACGGCTTCGCCATCCCCATCAACCTGGTTCGGGAGGTGGCCGGCGACCTCATCGAGTACGGCGAGGTGAAGCGGGCCTGGCTCGGCATCACCTTCCGTGAGGTGGACGCCCAGATCGCCCGGGCGAACAGCCTCCCCGTCAGCCCCCCGGTGGGGGTGCTCATCGAGAGGGTCGTCGAAGGCGGCCCCGCCGAGGAGGCGGGCATCCGGCAGGGGGACATCCTGCTGGAGATCGAGGGGGAGGCCATCACGAACTCCGGCCAGCTCCAGACCCTGGTGAGCACCCGCGACCCGGGCACCGGGATCGATGTCACCGTCTACCGGGGCGGGAGCAGCCGTCAGGAGGGGGAGCGCAAGCACCTCACCGTGGAGCTGGAGGAACGCCCGCCCCTGGAGCAGGAGGAGAGGGCCCGGCCCGGCCCGACCGAGGCCGACCCCCTGGGGGTGGAGGCCAGGGACCCCACCCGCTCCGAGGCCCGGAGGATGGGCTTCGACGGCGAGGGCGTGCTGGTCACCGGTCTGGACCCGCGCGGCCCGATGGCCGATGCCGGCTTCCTCCGGGGCGGCTTCGTCATCGTCTCGGTGGACGGGCAGGAGACCCCCGACATGGATGCCTACCGGGACGTGGTGAAGGAGCTCGAGGAGGGGACCGCGATCATGGTCCGTGTCTGGGTCCCCTCACAGGCAGGGGGGCAGTACAGCAGTGTGGCGGTGGAGATCGGCTGAGGGGATGACCCCGGATCCGGAGCGGCCCGGGATGCGGCCGTCGGGGGACCGGCGGCCGCGTCGCTCCGGGGGGGAGGGGAAACATACTGGCAGAGGACCGCTCCCTCGCCCTATATTCCTGTGCTTTCAAGATGGAGGGACCGCCGGCGAGGGGCGGCCCCCGGCACGCATCAAGGAGTCACCCATGCGTCGTTTGCGATCCAGCGCGGGTATGACCTACATCCAGCTGCTGATGATCATCGTCATGGCCGGCATCGTCGGCGCCCTGGCGGTGCCCTACTACACGAACCAGAAGCAGGAAGCGATCCGCGAGGAGGCCCGCCAGAAGGTCATCCAGGTGGCCCAGGCCCAGGAGAGCTGGTACGAGGACCACGGGCGGTTCACGGACAGCTGCGACTCGCTGGCCACACAGCTCCCCGAGACCTTCGACTTCCTCGACCCGGTCAGCGGCGACAGCCTGCGGGTCGAATTGTCGGAGGAGGGGCAGGCGTACACCATCTCCACCAGCGGGGCGAGGCCGATCGAGATCACCACCGAGGACCGGTGGTACGAGTTCCGGGCAGCGTGGGAGAGCTACCGGGACGAGCAGTCCCGGAGGGCCGACGAGGAGCGCCGGAGCCGCGGCGGTCGCGAATAGGCCCCGGGGCCGTTCAACAGGAAGGCCGTTCCCCCATGCCCACCTACGAATACGAATGCCTGGTGAACGGGCACCGTTTCGAGGAGTTCCAGTCCATGACCGAGGACCCGATCGAGACCTGTCCCGTGTGCGGCGGGGAGGTCCGTCGGCTCATCAGCGCCGGGGCGGGGATCCTCTTCAAGGGTCAGGGGTTCTACCAGACCGACTATCGAAGCCCTTCGTACCAGAAGGCGGCCAGGGCCGAGAAGGAGGGGGAGTCCTCCGGCAGGAAGGAGAAGGAGTCCTCCCCGAAGAAGAGCGGGGCCGGACCGGCCGCCGGGGGAGAGGGATGAACCGAAGGAACCGCTGGACCCTGCCCATACTGCTCATCCTCTTCGCGGCCCTCGCCGGCGCGTGCGGGGGAGGAGCGGAGGACCTGGACGCCGAACTCACCCGGATCCTCTCCGAGACCGACATGGGTCCGGAACAGAAGATCCAGCAGCTGGAGGCGTTCCTGGAGAAGGACCCTCCCCCGGAACTGGCCAGCGAGGCCCGCTTCACCGTGGGATGGATCTATGCCGAGACCCTGCACCAGTACGACGAGGCGCGGCGCTCGTTCACCGAGCTGGTCGAGGAGCATCCCGACAGCAGGTGGGCCCCCGACGCCCGCTGGATGATCGAGAACATGGAGAAGGACCCGTCCGAGCTGCTGCCGGAGCTGCAGCGGGAAGTCTCGCCCCCCGGGGAGGCTCTGCGGGACACCGGCGGGGGACTGCCCCCGCTGTGAGGGTCAGGGGTACCCCCGAAGGAAGGATGCCCTCCACCGGGGACCCGGCAGAGGGCATTTTCGTAAGAGGTTCCAGGGATCGGGCTTCGTAGAAAGGCGACGCCTCTCTTCGACATAATTAAGGGCTTTTACAGGCGCCTGCCCCGTTTCACCATCGCTGCCGTATTGTCCGGAACACCTCTCGGTGCCGGCCGTCTACGGGTCACGGCGATGCGTTCAGGAGCCGAAGCCGACCCTCAGATCAACGACTGTAAACGGCCTTTCTAATCCGGCCAATCCCTGGGCATGGGAGTCTGCTGGAAAGGACCTCGCGGAGCAAGGGAAAACTGCTGATG
Organism: bacterium; assembly: GCA_046497505.1. GTDB lineage: Bacteria > Blakebacterota > Blakebacteria > Blakebacterales > JAWOFN01 > JAWOFN01. The sequence goes on from JAWOFN010000058.1 coordinate 12,917, forward strand.
AGGAAGCGAAGAAGGGGACACAGCACGCGCGGTCCGGGAGGTCCCGGGGGCCCCGCCTCCCGGCGCGGCCGGATGGCGGGGGTCCTGGTCGCCCTCCTGGTGGTCGGGGGGGGCTGCAGCATCAACGCCGACAACCCCGCCGGCTTCGAGTACGCCGGGCGCGGGCCCAGCGTGGTGGAGGTGGACTCCTTCACCGTGACCGGGGAGGACACCACCTGGGCCGCCGAGTTCCGCTGGGACGACGTGGAGCTCATCGCCGCCGGGTCCTTCCACGGCTACCACGCCCTCTCCCTGATCCGGTTCACCGGCCTGCCCGAAGGTGCGGCGGTACAGGGGGCCCGGCTCATCCTGCGCAGGCGGACCACCACCGCCAGTACCGACTCCACCCGCCTGCTGACCCTCTCCGTCCGTCCGGTCTCCACCGACTGGGACTCCACCTGGTGGGGAGACGACGCGTCGAGGCTGACCGTGGGGAGTTCGCTCTCCCAGGTGGGCGTGCCGATCGTCTCCGAGACGGACACGGTGGGCTTCACACTCCCCTCCTCCCTGGTGCAGGGATGGGTGGATGATGAGGCCGCGGCCCGGAGGGGCCTCGCCCTCACGGCCCCGGACGACGGACCCTTCATCCAGTTCTTCGATTCCAACGACGCGGTGGGAGGACGGGCCGGCTTCAAGCCGGAGCTGCGGCTCACGTATGTCCCCGCAGGCGGCGCGGAGAACGAGACCCTCTCGCTGGACGCTTCCCGGGACCTGACCCTCTTCACCACCGACGGGGTCCCCCCCGCCGACGAGCTGTGGGCCAGCCGGGGGGCCTCCTGGCGCAGCGTGCTGACCTTCGACATCTCCGCCATCCCCGCCAGCGCCACCGTCAACCGGGCGGAGCTGACCGTCCAGGTGGACACCGGGGCCTCGGTGGGACTCCCGATGGGCATCTTCTCCGGTCTCACCGACGACCTCATGCCGTGGGCCCTCCCCACCTCGGAGATGCTGGCCCCGGGCACCGGCACCATCGCCTACACGGTCTCGGAGGGGGACAGCACGGTGACCATGGGGGTGACCCGGGCCGTGGAGACGCACACCCGGCTGGGACGGGACACCCTCCAGCTCCTGGTCGCCGCCTCCGGTGAGGCCACCGGGGCGGGACGGGTGGTGCTGCCCAACACCTCGGCGGCCCCCGTCCGGGAGCACCAGCTCCGCGTCTTCTACAGCGTACCCCCGGGAGGTGGGCGATGAAGAACGTCTCCGCCCTGATGCCGGCGTCCCTGCTCCTGCTCCTCCTGCCTCTCTCCGGCACGGCCGGGGCGCAGTCCGCCTTCACCAACGCCTGGTTCGGGGAGATGCGCAGTCCCGCCCCCCCGCGGACCCTGGCGCTGGGGGGCCTGAGTGCGGTGGCTCCCTGGGGCGGTCGCCCCGCCGCCATCGGTTCCCCCAACCCGGCGGTGAACGCCCTGGCGGACCGGGTCCGTTTCGGGCTGAACTGGGAGGTGGGCCGCCTCTCGGGGGACTACCCCGACGGAGAGGGCTCCCTCTGGCAGATCAGCCCCCGCACGGCGGGGATGATGGCCTACCTGGGCAGGGGGGTGGTTGCGGGCGTGGTCCTGGACGGCATCACCGACAGCGAGTTCGAGATCCACACCCCGGAGACCTCCCTAGCGGAGGCCGAGGCCCGCTTCGACTACCGGAGCACCGGGGGCCTGAACGAGGGACGGGTCAGCCTGGCCTGGAGGACCGATTCCGGCCGGCTGCTGGCGGGGGGGAGCTGGAACATGGTCTTCGGCGCCCTCGACCAGGAGTGGGCCGTCCAGTTCCAGGACCCCGACTACATCGACACATCGGACGAGCTGCAGAGGCAGCACCGGGGCAGTTCCTGGTCGCTGGGCCTGCAGGTGGAACCGCTCTCCTCCCTGCGGCTGGGGGCGGCGTGGAACAGCGGGGCGGTCCTGGACGTGAAGCACATCTACCGCTCCACCGGGGCGCAGGGGGACACCACCCGGGGTGAGCTGGCCCTGGGGTCCGCCCTCATGGCGGGAGCCGGATGGCGGTTCGGCCCCCAGTGGGCCGTCTACGCGGACTACCGCAGCTCGGCGTGGGACCGGGCCGCCTGGGACCCCGCACCGGGGGGGGGGAGCATCGGCACGGCCGCGGGTCCCCTCGACCTGAGTCCCCTCTCCGCCGAGTGGGACATGGGGGTGGGCGTGGAACGGAGCGGCCTGCCCGCCGGCCAGCAGAGGATCTGGGCGGACAGCCTCCCCCTGAGGGGGGGGGTCCGGTGGGGCGAGATGTACGTGCCGGATGGAGCGGACCCGGATGGCGGCAGCGTATCCCGGTGGTATCTTACCCTGGGGACCGCTCTGCACATCGGGTCCGAGACGGGCGCCCTGGTGGACCTGGCCTTCCAGTACGGCGGCCGGTCCGGTCCCTCCGGGACCACCGAGGGTTTCTGGCGCCTGGAGCTGGGTTTCTCGGGGTTCGAGGAGTGGTTCCAGCCGCCGCAGCGCTGAGTTCGATCGCAGGCCGGTCACGGGCCGGCCCAGCTTGGAGGGAAGAGATGGTTCGACGCATACCGTTCATCGCACTCCTCGTGATGGTGCCTGCCGCCCTGACCGGGTGTGCCTCCGGCCTGCAGCAGCGGCTGGACGACCAGGGTGCGCAGCTGCAGGCGATGCAGGCCCAGCTGGAGGAGATGGCACGGACCGACCAGGAGCAGTCCCAGGAACTGCAGGCCCTGCGCAGGGACATGGAACAGATGGGGTCGAAGGTCACCATGACCGAGGAGCAGACGGCGGAGATGAGCAGCCGTCTGGAGAACCTGAGCACCCGGATCTCCCTGCTCACCGACGACGTCTCCCGTCTCAAGGAGGGCGGGACGGCCGGTTCGGGAGGCCGTGTGACCTTCACCGAACAGCCCGACTCCCCCCCCCCGGCGGGGCGGGTCCAGGCCGCCTACGACGACGCCCTGGCCCTCTACTACACGGCGGTCTCCAGCCGGGACCCCGCCCGGGCGAGGCAGGCCATCGAGGAGTTCGGCACGGTGCTGAGCACCTCACCGGGGAGCGACCTGGCGGACAACGCCCAGTACTGGGTCGGAGAATGCTATTACTGGCTGGAGGAGTTCGACCGGGCCCTCGAGGCGTTCCGGAAGGTCTTCGACCACCAGCACACGGACAAGTACGACGACGCCCAGCTCAAGATCGGGATCACCTACCGTCGCATGGGTCAGCGTGAGGAGGCCATCGAGGCGTTCCGCACGTTCCTGGAACGCTACCCCGACAGCGAGTACGCAGGGGTGGCCCGGAAGAACCTGAACGAGCTGGGCGGCTGAAGGCATCCCCGGGCCGTGCGGTGAAGGGAAGCGGATGGAGCGCATGAGAAGATCGTTCGACCTGCGGCACCTCGCGGTGCCGGCGCTGCTGATCCTGGCGGGGGCGTGCGCCGGTGTGCCGAAGCCCCCCGAGGGCTCCCCCCCCGAGGTGATGAACCGATACGCGTGGGAGCTGCTGGAGCGCGGCAGCACCTACAACGCCCGCCAGGTCTTCGAGGAACTCCTCTTCACCGCCCCGGGGAGCGCGGTCATCGACTCGGTCCACTTCGGGCTGGCCGAGGCGCACTTCAAGGAGGGGAACTACTACCAGGCCCGCTCCGAGTACGAGACCGTCACCTCCTCCTTCCCCCGTTCGTCCCTCGTGGACCAGGCGGCCTTCAATGCCGCCCTCTGCTACTGGGAGCAGTCCCTGAGCTACAAGCTGGACCAGCAGGAGACGCGGCAGGCACTCCAGGCCTTCCAGTCCTTCCTGCTCGACTACCCCGCCTCCGAACTGGCCGAGGAGGCGAGCCGCTACGTCCGGAGGGCCCGCGACAAGCTGGCCCGGAAGGAACTCTACCAGGCCCGTACCTACATGCGGCTGGGGACGGAGCGGGACTACGAGGCCGCGGTCCTCATCCTCAGCCAGCTGATCCGCCGGTACCAGGAGTCGGGGTGGGTGGACGAGGCGGTCCTGGAGCTGGGGAAGTGCTACTTCGAGCTGGACCGGACCGACCAGGCCCGGCAGGCCTTCGCCGCCCTGGTGTCGGATTTCCCCGAGAGCGAGACCGCCGAGAAGGCCCGGGAGTGGCTCCGGCGGATCGGACCGCCCGCTCCATGAGGACCGGGGTCCTGGGCGGCGCCTTCGACCCGCCCCACACGGGACATCTCATCGTGGCCGAGGGCACCCGGGACGCCCTCGCCCTCGACCGGGTCCTCTTCATCCCCTACTCGGAAGGACCCCACCGGCCCTCCGGCCCCCGCGCCGGCAGCGGACACCGGCTGGCCATGCTGGAGGCCGCCCTGGCCTCCGAACCCTGCCTGACGGCGGACGACCGGGAGCTGCGGCGCGGCGACCGCTCCTACACGGTGGACACCCTGCGTTCCCTGGCGGACGAGGGAGGGGGGGAGGAACTCACCCTCATCGTCGGGTCGGACCAGATGCTGGTCTTCGACGAGTGGAAGGAGGCCGGCACGATCCTTGAACTGGCCCGCGTGGCCGTGGTGGAGCGTCCCGGCCACCCCCTCTCCGAGCTCGACCCGGAGATGGGTTCCCGCATCATCCAGGTGCAGCTCCCCCTGCTCCTCATCTCCTCCACCGACATCCGGGAGCGGGTGGCCGCGGGACGGACCATCCGGCACCTGGTCCCCGAGCCCGTCGCCCGCTACATTCAGGAGCACGGCCTCTACCGGGAGTGAGTGACCGTCCGGTCCTCCCGCGGGACCGGTGAACCCCAGCAACTGGACAGGATGAAGCCGACCCATGCTGGATCCCAGACTCGTCAGGCACGAACCCGAGACCGTACGTGAGGGCCTCGCCGCCAGGGGGGTGGAGGTGGACATGGAGACCCTCACCCGCCTGGAAGCCGAGCGGCGGGAGCTCATCGCCGAGTCGGACCGACTGAAGCGGGAGCGCAACGAGGCGAGCCGGCGCATCGCCGAACGGAAGAAGCGGGGAGAGGACGCCGCGGAGGCGATCGAGAAGACGCGGGCGGTGGCCGAGGCGATCAAGGGACTGGACGCGGAGCTGGACGCGGTCGAGGAACGCTTCCGCGCGTTTTTGGTCTCCCTCCCCAACCTCCCCGACCCCCAGGCCCCGGTGGGGTCCTCCGAGGAGGAGAACGTGGTCCGGGAGAGCTGGGGCGAGGCCCCGGAGTTCGATTTCGAACCGAAGGAGCACGTGGAGCTGGGCGAGTCGCTGGGTCTCATCGACCTGGAGGCCGCGGCGCGCCTCTCCGGCAGCGGCTTCGCCCTCTTCATCGGCGACGGGGCACGGCTGGTGAGGGGACTCATCGCCTTCATGATCGACCTGCACGTCGCCGAACACGGCTACACCGAGGTCTGGCCCCCCGCCCTGGTGCGGCCGGAATGCATGATGGGGACGGGACAGCTGCCGAAGATGGAGGAGGACATGTACCGGGTGGAGGGGGAGGGGCTCTACCTGATCCCCACCGCCGAGGTGCCGGTCACCAACATCCACCGGGAGCAGATCCTCGACGAGGAGGACCTGCCCATCTCCTACGTGGCCTACACCCCCTGCTTCCGCCGGGAGGCGGGGGCCCACGGGGCGGAGACCCGGGGGCTGGTCCGGATGCACCAGTTCGACAAGGTGGAGATGGTCCGCTTCTGCCGTCCGGAGGAGAGTCCCGACCAGCACCAGCTGTTGCTGGGGCATGCCCGCACGGTGCTCGAGCGTCTCGGCCTCACGTACCGGGTGCTGGAGCTGTGCACCGGCGACCTGAGCTTCGCCGCCCGGCGCTGCTACGACCTGGAGCTCTGGGCCCCCGCCTCCGAGCGGTGGCTGGAGGTCTCCTCCTGCAGCGACTTCGGCGACTTCCAGGCCCGCCGGGCGGGTATCCGTTACCGGCGGAGCGGGGACGAGAAGGTGGACCACCTCCACACCCTCAATGCCAGTGGAGTGGCGCTGCCCCGTCTCATCGTGACCCTGCTGGAGACCTTCCAGACCGACGAGGGGACGGTGCGGGTGCCGGAGGTCCTGCAGCCCTACGTGGGCGGCCTCTCCGTGCTCAAGCCCGCCCGGCGGGGATAGCCGTGGAGGAGGCGCTCCGGCAGGACCTCGTGGAGGCGGGCCGCAGGCTGGACCGTCTCGGCCTGGTGGCGGGCACCGAGGGGAACCTGAGCGTCCGTCTCGGCCCCCAGCGCATCCTCATCACCCCCTCCGGCGTGCCGAAGGGCCGGATGGACCCCGCCGACCTGGTGGTCCTCGAGTCGGACGGAGAGGGGGGGATGAGGGCGGCGCACCCCGGGCCCCGGGGGCTCGGACCCTCCTCGGAATGGCGGATGCACGCCGCCCTCCACCTTCGGGAGGAGGTGGGTGCGGTGGTCCACGCCCACCCTCCCCACGCCACCGCGTTCGCGGCCGCCGGCCGGGGTCTCGACCCTCCCGCGGTCGCGGAGCAGCCGGTACTCCTGGGACCGGTCCCCCTCCTCCCCTTCGCGCTCCCCTCCACCGGCGAGGTGGCGCGGGGCCTCCAGCGGCTGCCGGCGGAGTGCCGGGCCTTCCTGCTGGAGAAGCACGGCGCCGTCTCGGTGGGGAGGGACGTGGAGGAGGCGATGGTCCGGATGGAGACCCTGGAATCGTGTGCCCGCATCACCTTCCTGGCCCGTCAGATCGACCCGGGCGCGGGCCTCACACGCGCCGAGCGGGAAGCGCTCCGGGGACCGGGCGGGGGGGAAGGGGCATGAGGGGCCGGGGCGCGCCCTGGTGGGGACAGGCCTCCGCCCTGGTCGCGGCGTTCCTCCTGGCCGCGGGCAGCCTCCTCTACAGCCACCGGCAGATCGAGGCCCTGAGGGACGAGACGCGCAACATCACCCGCTCCTTCGCCGAACTCATCGGGCACGTCGCCACCGATACCACCGGGGTGAGCAGCCCCCTCGACCTGGCGGTGAGCCGGTTCCTCACCGGGTACGATTTCCCCTACGTGGTCACCGACACCGATGGACGTCCCCTGGCCTGGCGCGGCCTGGGCCTGGAACCCGGCCTGACCGGGGAAGAGGCCCGGGAGGAGGCGGCCGTCAGGGCCCGCGCTTTCGACCAGCGCTACCAGCCGATACCCCTGGAGGTACCCGGTTCCGACCAGGTCTTCCACTACGGGGACCCCCCGGAGGTGCGCAGTCTCCGGACCCTTCCGTGGATCCAGGTGGGGCTGCTGGGTCTGGTGCTGGCCCTGGTGTGGTGGTCGCTCCGGGCCGGGCTCCAGAGGCAGCGGAGTCTGCTCTGGGTGGGGCTGGCCCGCGAGAGCGCCCACCAGTTCGGCACCCCCCTCTCCAGCCTGCAGGGCTGGATGCGCCTCCTCTCGGAGAGGGAGCCCGCCCATGAGGATCGGTCCGGGCCCTCACGGGGTCCCGCCACCGGGGAGATCCTGGAGGCGATGGAGGAGGACGTGGAGCGGCTCAGCAGGATCACCAGCCGGTTCGCGAAGATCGGCGGTCCCCCCGACGGCGATCCCGTGGACGTGGCCGGCCTGGTGGGGCGCAGCGTCGACTACGTGCGCCGGCGCGCCCCCCAGCGGGGGGCGAGGGTGGAGATCGTCGAGGAGATCGAGGCCGTTCCCCCCGTCCGCGGCCAGGAGGAACTGCTGGAGTGGGTGGTGGAGAACCTGATGAAGAACGCCCTGGACGCGCTGGGGGGGGAGCCGGGGACCATCCGTTTACGTGTGAGCAGCGGGGAGGGCCGCAGCGTGCGGATCGAGGTGGAGGACGACGGCAGGGGGATCGCCCCGGGGGACCAGCGGCGCATCTTCGACCCCGGCTTCAGCACCAAGCGCCGGGGGTGGGGGTTGGGACTGAGTCTCTCCCGCCGGCTCACCGAGGCCCACGGCGGGCGTCTGCAGCTGGTACGGAGCCGTCCGGGAGAGGGGAGCCTCTTCGAACTGACCCTCCCCGCCGCCCGGGAGGAGGGGCCGTGAGGGCACTCATCCAGCGGGTGAAGAGGGCGGAGGTGCGCGTGGAGGGAGAGCGGACGGGGCGGATCGGTCCGGGACTGCTCATCCTGGTGGGCGTGGCGGAAGGGGATGACGAGGAGGACGCGGCGTGGCTGGCCCGGAAGTGCGCCGGTCTCAGGATCTTCGACGACGAGGAGGGGAGACTGGAGCGGTCGGTGCTGGAGGTCGGGGGAAAGGCCCTGGTGGTATCCCAGTTCACCCTCTACGGCGACGCGCGGAAGGGGCGCCGCCCCTCCTGGTCGAAGGCCATGTCGGGGGAGGAGGCGGAACGGCTGGTGGAGGTGTTCGTCCGCCTGCTCTCCGCGGAGGATGTCGAGGTGGCCGGCGGCCGCTTCGGTGCCCGCATGGAGGTGGAGCTGGTGAACGACGGACCGGTCACCCTCATGGTGGAGTCCCCCTCATGAGCCGGAGGGCACGACCCGGGCCGCTCGGTGTCCTCCTGCAGGGTGCCGCCGTGTCCCTGATCCTGGCCCTCCCGGCGGGCGCGGGGGCCCAGGACCTGGTGGGGGGGGAGGAGGAGGGGAGGCCGTGGCTCCGGTGGCGGCAGGTCCGTGACGCGGGGGTGGTCCGGGGAGTGTGGATCACCCGGTGGGAGTACGAGGATGCCGCCTCCATCGGGCGGATCATGTCCCGGGCGGCCCGCCGGGGGATGACGGACGTCTTCTTCCAGGTCCGGGGCCGGGGGGACGCCTTCTACCGCTCCGAGCTGG
>JAWOFN010000069.1:0-26189 GCA_046497505.1 bacterium
GCCACCGACCTCATCGTGATGGCCACGCACGGGTATTCGGGCCTCCAGCAGGCCCTGCTGGGCAGCACCACCGATCGTGTGATCCGGAACACCCCGTGCCCCGTACTCGTGATCCGATCCTCGGACTGAGCTTCGGAAGGGGCACCTCATCCCAGGAGAGACAGCAGTATGAGTGAGCAGAAGGTACACAACGTCATCATCATCGGGTCGGGGCCCGCCGGTCTCACGGCTGCTCTCTACAATGCCCGGGCGGACCTGGAGCCCGTCGTTTTCGAGGGACCCCAGCCGGGGGGGCAGCTCACCATCACCACCGAGGTGGAGAACTTCCCCGGATTCCCCGAGGGGATCGAGGGACCGGAGATGATGCAGCTCTTCCGCAAGCAGGCAGAACGCTTCGGAGCTGATTGCCGCTTCGAGACGGTGGAATCCGTCGACTTCTCGAAGCGCCCCTTCAGGGTGACCACCGAGAAGGGGGACTATCGGGGCAAGTCGGTCATCATCTCGACCGGAGCCAGTGCCAGGTGGCTGGACCTGCCTTCCGAACAGGAATACCGGGGCCGGGGGGTATCCGCCTGCGCCACCTGCGACGGGTTCTTCTTCAAGGACAAGGTCATCGCGGTGGTGGGCGGAGGGGACACGGCCATGGAAGAGGCACTCTTCCTCACCAAGTTCGGGTCGAAGGTGTATGTGGTCCACCGACGGGGCGAACTCCGGGCAAGCCAGATCATGGCGGACCGGGCCCTGGCGGAGGAGAAGATCGAGTTCATCTGGGACACGGTGGTGACCGAGGTCCTGGGGGACGGCCAGGGAATCACCGGCCTGCGCCTGGAGAACACCGAGACGGGTGAGGAGTCGACCATGGAGGTGGGCGGACTCTTCATCGCCATCGGTCATGAGCCGAACACCGAGCTCTTCGAGGGCATCCTGGAGATGAACGAGACGGGCTACCTGATAACCGACGGGGTCCGGACCGGTATCGAAGGGGTCTACGCCAGCGGGGACGTCATGGACAAGGTCTACCGTCAGGCGGTCACCGCGGCCGGGACGGGCTGCATGGCGGCCATCGAGGCCGAGCGTTGGCTGGCGGAGAAGGAAGCTGAAGAAGCGGAAGCCGCCAAAGCCGCCGCGACGGAGGAAGCCTGATGTCCCACCGGGACGAGGGGCCGGTGATAACGGGCCCCGAGATCCGCACCTGCCTGGAGGGACTCCACCCCGGTATGGACCCCCTCCCCGCCGGCGACGGACTCGCAGTGAGCGTGAAGGCGGCGCTATGACCACCCGTGTGGGCAGATGGTCCCTGGAATCGGTACCGACCGGGGATTTCGCACTCGATGGCGGAGCCATGTTCGGCGTGGTGCCCAAGCCCCTCTGGAGCAGGGAACATCCCGCCGACGAGGAGAACCGCATCGATATGACCATGCGTGCCCTCCTCCTCCGGGGCGAGGTGGAGGGGACCGAACGCATCGTCCTGGTGGACACCGGTGCGGGGGACAAGCTCACCCCGAAGATGTGTTCCATCTATCGCATCGACTACGGTCAGCACGATCTGCTGGGGAGCCTGGCTGCGGCGGGTGTGGCCCCCGCCCAGGTCACCGACGTCATCCTCACCCATCTCCATTTCGATCACTGCGGCGGGGGAACCACGCTCCGGGACGCGACCGAGCACCGGGATGAGATGGAAGAGGGAGAGGGGCCGGGGGCGGTCCCCACCTTTCCTAACGCCGCATACCACGTGCAGCGGGCCCAGTGGGAGTGGGCGATGGACCCCAGCGAGCGGGACCGAGCCTCCTTTTTCGGAGAGAACTTCCTCCCCCTCAAGGAGCATGGTCAGCTCCACCTGGTGGAGGGCGAGGTCGAGCTGCTCCCCGACGTGCACCTGGTGGTGGTGAACGGCCACACCCCGGGTCAGCAGCTGCCGCTCATACGCACCATGCGGCGCACGTTCTTCTACTGCGGGGACCTCTTCCCCACAGCCAGCCACATCCCCTTCCCATGGATCATGGGATACGACCTGCAGCCCCTTGAGACCCTGGGAGAGAAGAAAAGGCTGCTGCCCCAGGCGGTGGAGGAGGAGTGGGTCCTCTACTTCGAACACGACGCGGGCAGGGAGTGCTCGGTGGCCGTCGCCACCGAGGAGGGCTATGCCGCCGGTGATGCGTTCGAACTGGCTGACTGCATCTGAACGGACCCCCTATAGAGAGGGGGGGAAGGGCGGAGTAACGCCGGACCTGGAGGTCCGAAATTCGAGGTTGCACCCCCTTCGGTCCGTTCATACTGTGCAGGTGTAACGGGGTAGCAGCGTGCCAAATGCTCAATCGTAGGAAGGACCCTCAGACATGACGTACATCATCGCTGAGCCATGCGTCGACACACGCGGTGTCCTTGGTGTCGACGTCTGTCCGGTGGACTGCATCCACCCGACGAAGGACGAGCCGGAGTTCGAAGAGGCCGACCAGCTCTACATCGACCCTGATGAGTGCATCGACTGCGGTGCATGTGAGCCGGTCTGCCCCGTGGAGGCCATCTTCCCCGAGGACGAGGTCCCGGAGAAGTGGAGTGCTTTCACTCAGAAGAACTACGACTACTTCGGCTGAAACTGGCCCCGGCACGCGCAGGACCCCGCCGAGCGGGGTGTGCGCCTCGGGACAGTGACGCCCGCCCCGTTCCGGGGCATTCTGCGGTTCCCGGCCGTCCGGCCGGGAACCGCTTCATATTTTGCCCTTCACCCTTACGATCGGCCGGGGGACCGATCCCCCGGTGGCTGCCGGGAGGTTCCCCGATCTTATCGTACCGCCTCACTATGCTTGGTAGGGTGCCGGGCGGCGCATACCGTCACGGAAAGGACGGCGCAGACCCCAGGGAAGAGGAGTGATTCGGGTGAGCGAGAAGCGGTATTCCTCCCCGGAAGAGGAGGAGGTCCACGCAGCGGAACTGGCCCAGACGGAGGATGAGGGGCTCAGGGAGTCGGCCGAGGAGCGTCTGAGCGACCTGGTGGAAGCGGTCTGGGAGCGCGAGGTCCTGGATCGAGGGTTCGTCCGACTGGTGGAGTACATGGGGGGGGACGCCGCGGTGGTCCAGTCCGCCAGGGTCTCGTTCGGTCACGGGAGCAAGGGAGAGGAGAAGGACCGGCGTCTCATCGACTACCTCATCAAGCATCACCACGAGACCCCCTTCGAGCACGCGGTCTTCAAATTCCATGTGAAGTGTCCCATCTTCGTCGCCCGCCAGTGGTTCCGCCACCGCTGGGCCAGCTACAACGAGATCTCGGGACGCTACACCACCTTCGACGAGGGGGAGATGCACCTGCCCGAGATGCTGCGTGTCCCGGACCGGGCCAACAAGCAGGGGAGCAGGGGAGGTATCGATTCCAGCGAGGAGGAGAGGCTGCTCCGGAAGATGAAAGACCACCAGGAGGCGGCCTGGGGACTCTACCGGGAACTCATGGAGCGGGGGGTGGCCAGGGAGATCGCCAGGGAGGTGCTCCCCCTCTCTCTCTTCACCGAGTTCTACTGGACCGTGAACGCCCGCAGCCTCATGAACTTCATCCGTCTGCGGGCCGAGGAGCACGCCCAGTACGAGATCCGGGTCTACGCCCTGGCGCTGCGTGATGTCTTCCGGGAGACCATGCCCTGGACGTACGATGCCTTCCGGGAACACATCTGGAAAGACCTCTCGACCGGTCTGGAGGATGGTCGGGAGACGTGAGACCGCCGCCAGCAGGAGGACCCACCGTGGAAAGGCGAATCGACCCGGCCGGGGGCATGACACTCATCGAGCTCCTCGTCGTGCTCGTGATCGTCGCGGTCCTCACGGCCATCGCCATCCCGCGCTACTCGACCATCAAGGACCGGGCGCGGATATCCGCCGCCGAGACCGACCTCTACCAGGCCATGCGGGGGCTCTGGCTCTACCAGACCGAGAACGACTCCCTCCACCACCCTGAGACGGACATGATCACCAACCATCAGCAGCTGCGCCAGGTGGTCCGGGACTACATCGGCCTGATACCGAACGAGGAGAACTCCAACTTCGTCTTCGTCTCCTACGCCGCGGACGATACCTCCTTCACCATCGTGGCGCGCGCGAAGGACTCGAGGAGCACGATCCTCACCGGGAGCATGGACGGCATCACCCGTACCGTACCCTGAGAGATCTCCGCTCCCCGGGGAAGCCGAGGGATCGACATCGGACGGCAAAGAGGAAGGGCGGCCCCGCCGGGGCCGCCCTTCCTCTCACGGCTTCGAACCATCGTATGCCGGGCAGGGCTACCAGCCGATCCCGACACTCACGACGAAGGTCTCCTCTTCTTCCAGCTCGTGGGTGCTCGGGTTGAAGCTGGGACGGTCGGTGAAGGCCACCCCTACGTCCACGACCAGGAAGTGCAGGGAGGCCCCGTAGCTGAAGCTGCCCTGGTACATGCCGGCCCGGGCTGAGAGTCCCAGTGGGAGCTTCACCTCCGCACCCAACAGGAACTTGTCCAGGTCCCCGATGAACTCCTCGCCCCGCACGTTGGTGATGTCCAGGAGGTCCGCCTCCACGGTGATGTCCCGGATGATGAAGGTCGGGATCCCCATCAGGAGTTCCAGCGGCTTCAGCCGGACACCCGCGGCGACCTCAGGCTCCCAGTCCGCGCCTTCCATGCTGCTCACCAGGCCGCGTACCACGCCCCCCACCGCCAATGCCTTCGTGAGTGTGACCGTGGCCCCGGCGTCCACGCTGAAGCCGGACTCCGGGTCGCTCAGGTTGTCGTTGATCTCGCCGATGAGATCCGCCTCCGAGTTGAACTGCTCGGGATCGAAGGACATGATGCCCGTGTACTGACGCTGCATGTACCGGACGCCCACACCGGCATGGAGGATGGGCAGGAGCTGCATCCCCAGCCCCCCGTTGAGGACCAGGTCGTTGGTGCCGTACAGCTGGAGCTTCGGCTTATCCACGCCGTAGGGCTGTGGGACGTGGAGGGCGGTCTTCGCCCGCGTCACCGAATAGGCGCTCAGGCTGAACTTCCCCATCTGGATCCCGATCATGGGATCCAGGTCCAGGTTCACCCACCGGTCACCGAACTCGTTCGCGGTCTGTGTGGCGAAGGCGATGTCCGAGGCGTGGTTGTTGCCCCAGTCCTCGAAGTTGTCGCTGTGGGTCTCCACGTAGTCGATCATGTCCAGCAGGGTGCGGTTGGTGGCCACCTGTACCATGGGGATGTAGATGTGGAACCCGCCGGTGAGGGAGAGTCCCCCGGGGTTGAAGTAGCCCATCTCGATGGGGCTCGCGGAGAGCAGTGTGGCACCCCCCATGGAGAGGGACCGGGTGCTGTACCGGATCGGGATGGGGGACTGGGCGAGTGCCGGTGCGGCCGTCATCAGCAGGAAGACGACTGCGAACAGAGCGGCGCCACGGTGGCGGCTGGCAGCGGAACGCTTCAAGGCGGATCCTCTCTCGGTTGCGGCCGGCGGTCGGCTGGCGGGGAACGCCGGCGTGAAGAACATCGGTCACTGGTACTTGATTGTACGGGTCAGGGGCCAGTGAAGCAAGAAACGAGCTCTCGAGGGTTCAGGGGCGTTTTCTCCGGATCTCTTCCCTCATTGCGTCCGGGGGGAGGGTATTGACGACCATGTCGGCCTCCAGCCATGCCCGCCGCGCCACCTTGACCCCGAGGTCCATGAAGTCGAGTTGGCCCCGGCGATGGGCGTCGGTGCTGATGAGGATCGGGATGCGCATGTCGGCGGCCTGCCGGGCGCGGCGGTCGGTGAGGTCGAGCCGGCGGGGGTTGGCGTTGATCTCCAGGGCGGTCCCGGTCTCCGCGGCTTTCTCCAGGACCCGGTCCATGTCGATGTCGTAGGGGTCCCGTTCTCCCAGAAGACGCCCTGTGGGGTGTCCCAGGGCGAAGGCGAAGGGGTTCTCCATGGCCCGGCACACCCGGCGGGTCTGCTCCTCTTCGCTCATGCCGAAGTGGGTGTGGACCGAGGCTATGACCACGTCGAGCCGCTCCAACAATCCGTCCGGGTAATCGAGGGAACCATCCTTCAGGATGTCCACCTCGGAGCCGGCGAGCACATCGATGTCGTCGAATGCGGCGTCGAGTTCGCGTACCCGCTCGATCTGCCGTTCCATCCGGTCCAGGCCCAGCCCGCCGGCTATCTTCAGGCTGCGGCTGTGGTCGGTGACGGCGATGTAGGCGTATCCCATGGTCCGGGCCGCCTCGACCAGTTCCTCCAGTGTCTGCTTGCCGTCGCTGGCATCGGTATGGGCGTGGAGGTCCCCGCGGATGTCGGCCGGTGTGATCAGTTCGGGGAGCCGGCCCTCCCGGGCCGCCTGGATCTCCCCCGTGTCCTCCCGAAGCTCAGGGGGGATCCAGGGGAGCCCCAGCGACTCGTAACAGCCCTCCTCGGTCTCCGAATGCACCCGCTCGCCGCTCCCGGGGTCCTTACGTTCCGCGGGGTCCACGCCGGAGAGGTCGAAGATGCCGTACTCGCTCACCTTCAGGTCCTCCTTCATGGCCATCTCACGGAGCCGGATGTTGTGTTCCTTGCTCCCGGTGAAGTAGAGGAGGGCCGCTCCCCACGTCTTCGGCTCCACCACCCGGAGGTCCACCTGCAGGTCATCGTCGGTCCGTATGCTGGACCGGGTCTCCCCCCTGGCCAGCACCCGGGCCACCCCGGGCGCAGCGGTGAATACTTCCATCACCGGACCGGGGTCGGCGGAGGCCGCCAGGATGTCCACGTCCCCGATGGTCTCGCGCATGCGTCGGAGGCTGCCGGCGACGCTGACCTCCTCCACCCCCGTCGCGCCCCGGAGCAGAGCCACGAACTCCTCGGCTACGGGGAGGGCGAGGCCCAGGGGGCGCCGTTCGCTGACCCGGCGTACGAAGTCGATCCCCTCCAGGATGTTCTCCTGGCTCTTCGGCCCGAACCCTTCCAGCCCTGCCACCGCTCCGCTCCGGCAGGCGGCCTCCAGATGGTCCAGACTCTCCACCTGCAGTTCCCTGTGGAGTCTGACGGCGTTCTTCGGACCTACCCCGGGGATCCGGGTCATCTCCAGGAGCACCCGGGGTACCTGTTCCTTCAGTTCCCGGTGTTCGGCCACGCTCCCGCTCTCCACGAACTCCCCTATCTTCTCGGCCAGGTCCTTGCCGATCCCGGGTATCTCCAGGAGGGTGTCCTCCTCGATGCGGTCCTCGACCTCCCCGTCGAGACCCTCCAGGGCCTGGGAAGCACGCTGATAGGCACGGACGCGGAAGGGGTTGGCCTCCTGCAGTTCCAGCAGGTCGGCCATCTCATCGAACAAACGGGCAAGTTGGACTTTGGAGGACATGTCCCTAATATAGCCTCTATGATCCCATCCACCGCCAGTCCCGCATCCGGGCGGATCCCGGCCCTCGGGTCCCCCCTCCTCCTCCTCCTCCTCCTCCTGCTCTCCCTCTCCCTGCCGGTCTCCATCCCGGGCAGGACAGCGGCCCAGTCGGGCGGGCCGGAACGGGTCTGGACCCTGGACTACGTGCTCCGGCCGGCCTTCGAGGGACGCAGCATGGAGGTCACGGCGGTCCTCAGGGGGGACATCTCCGGAGGTGTGCTCTGGCACACCGGTCGGCGTATGGAGGCCCAGGTGGAGCGCAGCCGCCCCGAGGCCCGGGACGGTTTCGGACAGCCCCTCCGGGCGGCGTCGGTGGACCGGGGGTGGATCATCACCGGTGGGTCGGGGGAGGGGATGCGTGTCAGCTACACCCTCTCCAGCAGCGAGGAACTGCCCCGGGGGGCCGACGGGGTGGGGTTCGGGAGTGAGGTCCTCTACGGACCCGGGGAGGCGATCTTCCTCATCCCCGCGTCCGCGGACTCCGACGATCCCGATCGTCCCCCCCTGCGGATGGGGGAGATCGAGGTGGTCTTCGACATCCCCGTCTCATGGCGCATCGTGGTCCCATGGGAGGGATATGGGCGACGCTACCGTCCCCGTGACACCGGGGAGCTGTGGGAGGCCATCGTGGCGGTGGGGGACCTCCGTCGCAGGATCGTGGAGATCGCCGGCATCGAGGTGACCATCGGGATCCAGGGACGAAGACCCAGCATGGACACCTTGGTCATGGAGGCGGTCCGGAGGGTGCTCAGGACGGGGCAGGAGGTATACGGTGCGCCTGCCTCCCCGCGCATGACGGTGGTCCTGCCCGAGGTCCGGCGCGGAGGAGCGAGGGTGCTGCGTCTTGGGCGGAGCCTGGGTATGGATTGGAACGACGGGCCCGGGGCCTCCGCCGGGACCGGCATGCTCCACCAGATGACCCGGGAGCTGCTCTTCATGTGGCGAGGCATCGAACCCTCGGAACCGGCCTGGTACGCCGAAGGGGTGACGGACTACCTGGCATGGCTGGTGCTGCTCCGGCAGAACCTGGTGGATGGGGAGGAGTTCAGCCGGCGCCTGCTCGCATCAGAACGGATCTACCTCGACCACCCGCACCATGAGGGGTGGTCCCTGGTCGAAGAGGAGGCGCGCATGGACCGGGAAGAACTCGGCATGCCCTCCAGCCTGGCCCGGAGTCGCGGGAGCGTGGTGGCACTGGCGCTCGACGCGACGCTGGCCCGTCTGAGCGGGGGGCGCAGCCGGCTGACCGACCTCCTGGGCAAGGTCCACCGTTCCCGTATGACGGGCCCGGAGGGACCCGCCCCCATCCAGAACGCGGATATCATGCGGGCCTGTTCCACGCTCACCGGGGGGGACTACCTGGTGGAGTTCTTCACCACCCTGGTGTTCGGTCCCGGACGTCCTCCGACCGCGGAGGCCCTGGCGGACGTCCTGAACCGGGAGGGGGCAGGGGACTGAGCCGCTGTTAGGAGTTGGTCCCCGCCCCGGTCGCCGGTAATCTTGAGAGAGTGCCCTATCTTGCCCCCCTCATCGCCCTCCCACGGGACAGCAGATGCTGATCGACACCGCCACACTCCACATCGAAGCGGGTACCGGCGGCAGCGGGGCCGCCTCCTTCCGGCGGGAGAAGTTCATACCGAAGGGGGGGCCGGACGGCGGAGACGGAGGGGACGGGGGTGATGTGATCATCGAAGTGGATCCCCACATGCGCACCCTGCTGGACTTCAAGCGTCGTCCCCACGTGAAGGCGGGGCGGGGACAGCATGGCCAGGGATCCAATAAGACCGGGGCCAGCGGGGAGGACGCGGTGGTCCGGGTCCCCCCGGGTACCGTGGTCCACGACGCGGAGACCGGCGAGGTGCTGGGTGACCTCACCGACCCCGAGGACCGTCTGGTGGCCGCCCGGGGTGGTCGCGGCGGGAGGGGGAACGCCCGCTTCGCTTCCAGCACGAACCAGGCCCCCCGGACCTGGGAGCCGGGGGAGGCGGGTGAGAAGCGCACGCTGCGCCTGGAGCTGAAGCTGATCGCCGACCTGGGACTGGTGGGCCAGCCGAACGCCGGGAAGAGCACCCTCCTCTCCCGTATCAGCGCTGCGAGACCGAAGATCGCCGACTACCCCTTCACCACCCTGGAACCGAACCTGGGACTGGTGGAACTGGGCGGTCATTCCGGCTGCGTGGTTGCGGACATCCCGGGCCTCATCGAGGGGGCCAGCCGGGGAAAGGGGCTGGGGTACGAGTTCCTGCGGCACGTGGAGAGGACCTCGGCGCTCCTCTACCTGGTGGACCTGTTCTCCGACACCCCCATCGAGGATTTGCACGTCCTCCAGGGAGAGCTGGATGCTTACTCGGAGGCCTTGGCCCGCCGGCCCGCCGGCCTGCTGCTGACCAAGCTCGATCTCATCCCCCCCGAGGACCGTCCGATCCATCTCGAACTGCGTGGGCTCCCCGAGGGGGTCCTCCCCTCTTCCCGTCCCGGGAGCGACTTCGTCGAGGTGGAGGGACTGCCCGCTCTGGCCGTCTCGAGCCACAGCGGAGAGGGATTCCCGGAGGTGCGCCAGCTCATGGGCGGCCTGCTGGAGAACACGGAAGGATAAGAGCCGGCCCGAGGAACCCGTCCCCCCGGATGGGACCCGTCATGGAGCCCACGGAGAAGATCCTCCCCAGGGAGGATGCGCTGCGTATCGCCCACGCCCTCCAGTACGTCAACCCGGACGCTGCCCGGACCGCCGTCGCCATGGGGAGCCTGGATGCCCTGCTGGCGTGTCCGGAGCAGGAGCTGCTCGCCCTCGAAGGTCTGGGACCGGTCACGGTGACGAAGCTCCGCCGGGCACGGGGAATGGAGGTCGACCGGATCGAGGAGGACCTGCAGCGTCGGGGCATCATCGCCCTGGTGCGGGGCCATCCCGGCTATCCCTTCCTGCTGGGACAGGCAGCCCCCGGGGCCGCCCCCCTGGTGCTCTACGTGAAGGGGCACCCCGGGGCACTCTCCGTGGACGGCGTGGCCATCGTGGGTACCCGGCGGCCCAGTCCCTTCGGGCAGCGGTTCGCTGCCGCCCTGGGGCGGGACGTGGCTCGGCAGGAGATGGCCGTGGTATCCGGCCTGGCGTACGGTATCGACGCGGCGGCACACCGCGGGTGTCTCGAAGGGGAGGGCACCACGGTGGGGGTGCTGGCCCACGGGCTCCACACGGTCCAGCCGGGACGGAACCGGGCACTGGCCCGGAGGATCCTGGAGTCCGGGGGGGCACTGGTGAGCGAGTACCCCCCCGGGGTGGCCGCCTCGAAGAAGACCTTCGTGCCCCGGAACCGGATCATCGCCTGGCTCACCGCCGCCACCGTGGTGGTGGAGGGTCGGGAGACCAGCGGGGCCCGGCACACGGCGGAATACGCCATGGAGGCGGACCGGACGGTGCTGGCGGTGCCGGGCCGGCCGGACGACCCCCTGGCGGGGCTCCCCAACCGGCTGCTCCGGGAGGACGGGGCCGCGGTCTGCAGGCACAGCGCCGACCTGCTGGCCACCGTCGACCCCCGGTTCGCCCGAGGGGTGGAGCGAGCCCTCAGGGCACGGGCCATGCTGCTGAAGCAGCGTGCACTGGAGGCCCTGGAGGTGCTGGGCCCCGACGCCCATTCCATCATGGGGCGGCTGGATGGTGACCCTCACCATGTGGATGAACTGGCGCGGTGGACCCGGCTGCCGGTCCAGCGGGTGCTGGAACTGCTCCTCCACATGGAACTGGAGGGGCTGGTAGAGCAGATACCCGGGATGCGGTACATCGCCAATCTGGATACCTCGGATCTGTCCATGCAGAGGGGCGGATACCCCAGGAAGAGGGGGGAGGGGTGAGGAGACCCCTCACCTGCTGTCCCGGAGGCGGCGTTCCGCCGCCCGGGCATGGGCCTCCAGTCCCTCCAGCCTCGCAAGCCGGGCGGTCTCACGCACGAGCGCCGAGTCCGGCCCCCCTGCCTCCGAACGCATCCAGGTCCTCACCCGGAGGAAAGTGAATACCGAAAGGCCTCCGACGTAGCGTGCCGTCCCCCCGGTGGGAAGCACGTGGTTCGGTCCCGCGCCGTAGTCCCCGAAGACCTCCGCCGCACCCTCACCGATGAAGAGTGCCCCGTAGTGGTCCAGTCGCGAGGCGGCCTCCTCGGGATCGGCGGTGACCACCTGGAGATGCTCCGGGGCCAGCCGGTCGCAGACCGCCGCCGCCTCCTCCAGGTCGGCGGCGGCCACAGCGAACCCGCCCCGGACCGCCTGGCGGGCCACCGCCGCGGTGGGCAGGTCCTTCAGCTGCCGGGCCAGGGCGGCGTCCACGGCGTCCAGCACCTCCTCCTCCCAGCTTACCAGCACGGGCAGCGCATCCGGGTCGTGCTCGGCCTGGGCCAGCAGGTCCGCGGCCACGGTGTCCGGGTCGGCAGTGCCGTCGGCCAGCACCACGAGTTCGGAGGGACCGGCCAGCATGTCGATGCCGACCCGTCCCGAGACGAGCTGCTTGGCGGCGGTGGTCCAACGGCTCCCGGGGCCCACCACGACGTCGCAGGGGGGGACCTCTCCCGCCCCCCAGGCGAGGGCGGCGACGGCCTGCGCACCCCCCACCCTGATCAGGGCGTCCGCCCCCGCCACCGCGGCCGCGGCCAGGGTGATGTCTGCGGGACGGGGGGAAGCGGCCCACACCTCCTCGACACCGGCGGTGCGGGCGGTGATCACGGTCATCAGTGCGCTGGAGGGGAGGGGGAAGCGCCCGCCCGGGATGTAGCAGCCCGCCCTGCGGACGGGTGTTATGCGGTGGCCTGCCCTCCCTCCGGGCCAGCCGGTCTCCATGGGGCCCAGGGCCTCGAACTGGGCACAAGCGAAGTCCCGGATCCTCTCAGCCGCCGATTCCAGTACCTGAAGGTCCCCGGCATCGACGCGCTCCCGGGCGGCTTCCAGTTCCGGGCGCGATGCGATCCAGGGGGCACCCTCCTCCAGCTCCCCCAGGCGCACCGCGTGTTCCCGCACCGCTTCCTCCCCCCGGGCCCGGACGTCTTCCACGATGCCGGCGGCCGTATCCAGGGTGGCCCGGTCCACGGCCTCCCGGTCCGGCCCGGGAAGTCCGTCCGGTGTGATCCTGCGCAGGAGTCGTCCTCCTTCCCGAGTATTCATGGCCTGCCCTCCTCCTGTTCCTCCTTTGCGTCACCGGGCCGCCGCCGCACCTTCAGGGCCCGGCGATCCAGCTCCGACTCCACGTCCTCCAGATCCGCCCCTTCGGCGGCCAGGCGGGTGAGGGTGAAGTAGATGAGGTCGGCGGCCTCCCACACCGTCTCCCTCCGGCCGGAGGCACGGGTCAGTTCTGCCGCTTCCTCGATGAGCTTGGAGCGGAGCAGCGCGGGGTGGTCGAAGAGACGCCGTGTGTAGCTTCCCTCCGGGGCCTCCTCCCTCCGCTGCCGAATGGTCCGCATGAGGGCACCCAGACCGCGGTCCTCCCCCCAGCATGTTCGGGTCCCGGTGTGGCAGAAGCCGCTCCCCATCTGACGGACCGTGAACCGGAGGGCGTCCCGGTCGCAGTCGGGGGTGATGCGGAGCAGCTCCTGGGCGGCGCCGCTCGTCTCACCCTTCACCCAGAGGCCCCGGCTCCGGGATCGGTAGACCCCCCGGCCGGTGCGTACCGCCTCCCGGACACTCTCCCCGTCGGAGTAGACCAGTCCCAGGGCGGTGCCGAGCTCATCGGTGACCACGGTGGGCCAGAGCCCGTCGGGACGATCGGAGGAGAGGGGCGCGGTGACGGCGTCCCCCAGGTCCATGCGCCCGGTATAGAGGGCCATCCCCACCTGGGCGTCGGCACCCAGCCGGTCGATGGCGGCCACCTCTCCGGTGCTCGTGACCCCTCCGGCCACGGTCAGGCGGGCAGGGGCTGCGGCATCCACCAGGCGTTCCACCTCCTTGAGGTCGATGCCTCCCAGGCGCCCCTCCCGCTCCACGAAGGTGACCAGGAATCCGCCCACGTACGGCTTGAGCTCCTCCATCCGTTCCAGCACGCTGCGGCCGGTCTTCCGGGTCCACCCTTCCACGACCACCTCGCCCCGGACCGCGTCCAGGGCGGCGATAACACGTTCGGAGGGCAGCTCCTCCAGCACCGCCGGGACGGCGGCGGTCCCCAGGATCACCTTCTTCGCCCCGGCGTCCAGCCAGTCCAGGGCGGTCTCCGCGTCGCGGATCCCTCCCCCCACGCGGCAGGGGGCCTCCCCCGTCAGGTCACGGACCAGCTCGGTGTTCGAGCCGGTGCCGAGGGCCGCGTCCAGGTCGATGAGGGCGGTCTCCCCGGCGATGCGGAACCGTCGGATCAGGGGCCGGGGGTCGCCGGCCTCCAGTGCCTTCTCCTTCCCGCCCACCAGCTGGACGGCCTGTCCCTCCTGCAGGTCGATGCTCGGGACGATCATAGACGCACCTCGAATCCCATCTCGGCCAGGCGCTGTTTCACGCGGCGCACGGTCATGTCTCCGTCGTGGAAGATGGATGCGGCCAGCACCGCGTCCGCCCCTGCCCTCAGGGCCTCGGCCAGGTGACCGGCGTGAGCCGCGCCCCCGCTGGCGATCACCGGAACCCGCACGGCCTCGCTCACAGCCCGCAGCAGGTCGAGGTCGTAGCCGGATCGGGTCCCATCCCGGTCCCAGCTGGTCAGGAGGATCTCACCCGCCCCCCGGAGTACCCCCTCCCGGCACCATGCCACCGCGTCCCGGCCCGTGGCGTCCTTGCCGGAACGGACCTTCACCTCCCAGCCGTTCCCCCCCCGGGCGGCGTCCACGGCCAGCACCGTGCACTGCGCACCGAACCGCCCGGCCAGCCGTTCCAGCAGAGTGGGGTCGCGGACCGCTGCGGTGTTCACTGAGACCTTGTCCGCTCCGGCGTCCAGCAGCTCCGTCGCGTCCTCGACCTTCCGGACCCCGCCCCCCACGGTGATGGGGATGGAGAGTCGCTCCCGAACCCGGCGCACCGTCTCCAGCCGGGTACCCCGACGCTGGTCGGTGGCCGTGATGTCCAGGATGACGATCTCATCCGCTCCCTGGGTCTGGTAGGCCGCGCCCAGTTCGGCCGGGTCCCCTGCGTCCCTCAGGTCCTGGAACCGCACGCCTTTGACCACCCGGCCCGCGTCCACGTCCAGACAGGGGATGATCCTGTGGGTCAGCATCAGCGGACTCCTTCCACAGCGGTATCGAGCCAGCGAACCAGCAGGGCCTGACCCCAGGCCCCCGAGAGTTCGGGGTGGAACTGGCAGGCCAGTACGGGTCCCCGTTCCAGGGCGGCGATGAAGGGTCCGCCGTGGTCGGACCATGCCGGCTTCCAGCCCACGGGCGCTGTCTCCAGGCGATATGAGTTGGCGAAGTAGGCATAGCCTCCCTCGAGCAGGCGACACTCCCCGGAGGGTTCCACCCGGTTCCAGCCCAACTGGGGGACGCGGACCCCCTCCTCGAAACGGCCGGCCTCCGGCGGCACAACGCCCAGTCCCTCCACCCCCGGGCTCTCCTCGCTCCCGCTCCCCAGGAGCTGAAGACCCAGGCACACGGCCAGTGCGGGGCGGCCTTCGGCGAACCACCGGCGGACGCTCTCCCGCATGCCGCTCTCCTCCAGGGTCTGCATGGCGGCCCCGAAGGCCCCCACCCCGGGGAGGACGATACGTCCGGCCCGCTCCAGGTCGCCGGGCTCGCGGGCCACGAAGGGATCCGCCCCCGCCCGGCGCAGACCCGCCAGTACGCTGGCCAGGTTGGCGGTCCCGGTCCGGACAACGGCCGCCTCTCTTCCCGAACGTCCACCGGAGGGGGTCATAGCACGCCCTTCGTGCTGGGGACCTCGTCGTCCCCCGACCGGTCCACCGCCTGGCGCAGGGCCAGGGCAGCGGCCTTGAAGGCGGCCTCTGCACGGTGGTGGTCGTTCTCCCCCCGCAGCACGTCCACATGGAGGGCGGAGCGGGAGGCGGCGGCCAGGGAACGGAAGAAGTGGTCGATGTTCTCGCACGCCAGCGTCCCGAGACGCTCGCGCTCCAGGCCCAGCTCCACCACCGGGGCGGGACGACCGGAGAGGTCGACCACCGCCCGGGCCAGGGCCTCGTCCAGGGGCGCGAAGGCCCATCCGAAGCGCCGGATCCCCCGGCGTCCCCCCAGGGCCTCGTCCAGGGCGCCTCCCAGGGCCAGGGCACAGTCCTCGGCGGTGTGATGGTCATCCACCGCCAGGTCGCCTGAGCAGGTGAGTTCCAGGTCGATGCCGCTGTGCCGTGAGAGGGCGGTGAGCATGTGGTCCAGGAACCCGATCCCGGTGTCCACCTCACTCTCTCCCCTGCCGTCCAGGTCCACCCGGCATGTGATCTGTGTCTCCCGGGTGCTGCGTTCCACGCGGGCTGTGCGGGACACGGTCTTCTCGTCCTTGCGGGTCATGGGAGGATCTCCTTCAGTTCGTCTGTGAGACGTGCGAACGCAGCGTCGTCCCCCGGGCAGGTGATGCGCAGGCAGTCGGAGGTGAGGGGAGAACCGGGGAAGGCACGGACCATGATGCCCCGGCGGGCCAGTTCCAGCTGGACCCGGGCAGGATCCTCGAACTGTGCCAGCACGAAGTTGGCCTGGGAGGGGAAGGGGTCCGCCCCCCGCTGTTCCAATAGCCGGGCGAGCCGATCCCGCTCTTCCCGGACCCGTGCACAGTACGCCTGCACGTCGTCGTTCCCCTCCTTCAAGCATCGCAGAGCGGCCTCCCGGCTCAGCGCGGAGACGGGATAGTTCTGTCCGGCGATGCGCATCCACCGCAGCACCTCGGTCTCCCCTGCGGCCCATCCCACCCTCAGGCCCGCCAGGCCCCACGCCTTGGAGAAGGTCCGTACGGCCAGGACGTTGGGGAGTTCCAGGAGACGGGGAGTGGGATCGCTCTCCGCGAACTCCACGTAAGCCAGGTCCGCCACCACCAGGGCTCGGGGGAGGCGTCGCGCCAGGGTCTCCATCACTTCGACGGAGGTGGCGGCCCCGGTGGGGTTGTTCGGGGAGGTGACCACGACCGCCGCGGTTTTCCCGTCGGTCGCGCCCATCACCTCCTCCAGGGGGTAGGGCCCCCGCATCCACTCCACCCGTCGGACCTCGGCACCGGTGAGACGGGCGTACCGTTCGGTCATATCGAAGCCGG
Source organism: bacterium (assembly GCA_046497505.1). GTDB lineage: Bacteria > Blakebacterota > Blakebacteria > Blakebacterales > JAWOFN01 > JAWOFN01. The sequence goes on from JAWOFN010000069.1 coordinate 16,489, forward strand.
GTACGGTGAGCACCCCGTTCCTCCCCGGTGCCAGCACCGCCCGGCAGGCCCGGTCCAGGGCGTCGTTGGAACCGTCGGTGACCAGCACCCGCTCCGCCTCGATCCCCAGTCGCCCTGCCAGCGCCCCCTCGAGCCGTCCGGGACGGGGATAGCGGCGGAGACTGTCGACATCCTCCTGCAGGCCCTCCAGGAGTCCGGTCGGGGGGGTGCTCCCCTCGTTGGCGTCCAGGTGCAGATCCACCGGCAGGTCGGGGCGGGGGACGCTGTAGGCCTTTAGCCCCGCCACTGCCGGGGCAGGGTGGGGGCCGGTCCGGTCCTTCGCCGGGCCCCTCATGGGACGATCTGGCTCAGGCTGGTGACCACCACGTCGGTGCCGCCCCGGGCCTTGATCTCCGGGATGACACGGATCAGGTCCTCCCGCGGCACGGCGGCCTTCACCGCGAAGCCGCTTTGCCCGTGGAGGGTCGAGACGGTGGGCTCCCGCATGCAGGGGAGCACCTCGATGACCTCTTCCAGGCGGGAGGGCGACACGTTCACCTCCACCATGACCCGGCGGCGGGCCTCGAGCACCGAGCGGAGAAGCAGTACGATGCGTTCGGCCTCCTCCTTCCGTCCGCCGTCTTCCATCAGTGCCCGGGAGGCGTAGAGCCGGGTGGAGGAGGTCATGAGTTCGGCCACCACCTCCAGGCCGTTGGCCTGGAGGGTGGAACCGGTGGCCGAGTTGTCCACGATCAGGTCCGCGTCCTCCGGGGGGAAGACCTCAGTGGCGCCGTAGGAGTGGATGAGGGCGGCCTCGATGCCGCTCTCCTCGATCCACCGTCCGGTGAGACGGGCATACTCCGATGCCACCACCAGGTGACGGTCGGGCAGGCGGCCCTCCTCAAGCAGCGCCGTGGGGGCGGCGGCCACTATGCTGACCGGGTCGAGACCCGTGTCCAGCAGCTCGACCAGCTCGCCCCCCAGGTCCAGTTCCTCGACCCAGTCCGCTCCGGCGAAACCGATGTCCCGGGACCCGGCGTGGAGCATCTCCACGATGTTCTGGGGCTTGAGGATCTTGGCCTCCACGCCGGGATAGGTCACCGCAGGACGATACGCCCTGCTCCCCACCCGCACGTGGATACCCGCGTCCGCCAGGAGGCGGAACACCTCTTCCTGCATGTGGCCTTTGGGAAGGCCGAAGCGTAAGGTAGGCACGTTCTCTGCCATCCGTTCCTCTCAGGGTTCGGCGAGGTTCCGGACGGCACGTGTGTCCCGGGAGGGCCCGGAACACGAAACGGCGCCGGCCGGGAGGCCGTCGCCGTCAGATTCACTCCGCTGTTTCGGTGCGAAGCTACACCACGAGCCGGCCCCGCGGGGCGGGGATATGAGCGTGGTGATGATGATGCCGGTTCACTCTTCGCATGAGGACCCCAATATCCCCGGAGGTCCCCCGGGTGTCAAGCGGCGTTCCACCACCGGCGGGTCATGGGGTGGGAAATGGATGCGGCCGGGCGGCGCCCCGGTTATGATGAAAGACCTCTCAATCCACCGGTCGGCACGGGGGAAGCACATGGAACTCTGGCATCGGCTGCACTTCGCGTTCACCATCTCCTATCACTACCTCTTCCCCCAGCTCACCATGGGGCTGGCCCTGCTCATCGTCATCCTCAAGACCAGGGCCCTGCGGACAGGGGAGGAGCGTTACAACCGATCGGCCCGGTTCTGGGCCAAGATCTTCGGGATCTCCTTCGCCATGGGGGTGGTCACCGGGATCCCCATGGAGTTCCAGTTCGGCACCAACTGGGCTCGTTTCAGCGAGGCCGCCGGAGGGATCATCGGGCAGACTCTGGCCCTGGAGGGGGTCTTCGCCTTCTTCCTGGAATCCTCCTTCCTGGGTCTCTTCCTCTTCGGTGAGAAGAAGCTGGGCCCGAAGCTGCACTGGCTGGCGGGCTTCATGGTCTTTCTGGGCTCCTGGATCTCCGGCTTCTTCATCGTGGCCACCAACGCCTGGATGCAGCATCCGGTGGGCTTCTCCATCTCCGGGGAGGGAGAGATCCTCCTGAGCAGCTTCTGGGCCCTGCTCACCAACCCCTGGCTGCTCTGGCAGTATCTGCACACCATGATCGGGGCGGTGGTCACGGCGGTCTTCGTCATGGGTGCCGTCGGTGCATACTACCTGCTGACGGGGCACCACAGGAGGTACGGCGAGGAGTTCATCCGTCTCGCCACGGTGGTCGGACTCCCGGCCGTCCTCCTGCTGGCCTTCCCCACCGGGGACATACAGGCCCGTAACGTGGCGGAGCACAAGCCCGCCGCCTTCGCCAGCATGGAGGGGATCTTCACCACCGAGGAGGGAGCGCCCCTGGTGCTCATCGGGCAGCCGGATATGGAGGAGAGGCGCCTGGACAACCCGATCCAGATCCCGAAGTTCCTCAGCTTCATGACCTATCAGCGGTGGGACGCGGAGGTGAAGGGGCTTGAGGCGTTCCCGGAGGACACCTGGCCCGACAACATCCCGCTGCACTACTACGTCTACCATATCATGGTGGGGCTGGGGACCTTCTTCATCGCCATCATGGCCGCCGCCGCTTTCCTGCTCTGGAAGGGGAAGCTCTTCGAGAGCCGCCCCATGCTCTGGATCCTGATGCTGGCAGCCCCTTTCCCCTTCATAGCCAACGAGGCGGGCTGGATGACAGCGGAACTCGGACGGCAGCCCTATCTGATCTACGGTCTGCTGCGCACCTCCGAGGGCTTCTCCGCCACGGTGAGCACGGGGAACACCATCTTCACCCTCATCGGCTTCATGGGGATGTACACTATACTGAGCATCCTCTTCCTCTACCTGGTGCGTCACACCATCGAACACGGCCCCGAACCCGAACCCGCCGCTGCCGGCGATTCCGCGGCGGTCAGCTAGGAGGAGCGCGTCATGTCCACCCTCTGGTTCTTCCTGGTCGCCTTCATGATCATGATGTATGTGATCCTGGACGGGTTCGACCTGGGTGCGGGGATCGCCCACCTCTACGTGGCTCGGAGCGACGAGGAGCGTACCATGGTACTCCGGACCATCGGGCCGGTGTGGGATGGGAACGAGGTCTGGCTCATAGCCGGGGGGGGATCACTCTTCATGGCCTTCCCCCTGCTCTATGCATCCAGTTTCAGCGGCTTCTACCTGCCGCTGATCATCGTGCTGTGGCTGCTGATCCTCCGGGCCCTTTCCATCGAGTTCCGGAACCACCTGGACAACTCCGTCTGGAAGCCGTTCTGGGACACCACCTTCGCCGTCAGCAGCCTGCTCCTCACCCTCCTCTATGGAGCCGTCCTGGGGAACATCGTCCGGGGGGTACCCCTCGACGCCCAGGGGTACTTCTTCTCGCCCCTCTGGACCACCTTCGGGATAGGGAGTGCCCGGATGGGCATCCTGGACTGGTACACCGTGACGGTGGGGCTGACGGCCATGGTGGCCCTCACCATGCACGGTGCCCTCTGGGTGCGTTACAAGACCCCCGACCCGGTCTCCGAACGGGCGGCCAGGCTGGTGTCGTGGTCGTGGACGCCGCTTCTGGTACTGGTGGTGGTCCTCACGGTGATGACTTTCCGGGTCCAGCCCCACGTGCCGGCCCGGCTGAGTGCTCACCCCATGGGTTACCTCTTCCCCCTGCTGGCCGTGGCGGGACTGGCGGGCACCCGGTGGTTCACCTCCCGGGAGAGGGAAAGAGAGGCGTTCCTGGCCTCCGCTCTCTTCCTCGGGGGCATGCTGCTGAGCGTGGCGTTCGGGCTCTACCCCTATGTGCTGCCGGCCATCAACGACCCGCTCAACTCGCTGACGGTCCAGAACGCCTCGGCACCCGTCTACGGGCTCAAGGTGGCCCTGGCATGGTGGATCCCCGGGATGATCCTGGCCACCGGCTACACGGTCTTCATGTACCGCAAGTTCGCCGGCAAGGTGAGTGCCGAAGGCGAAGGTTATTGATATGAAGCCATCTCGAGAGTGAGGCGCTCCATGCACAGGTACCGTTCTGAGGTCCTACTGCCGTTCCTCCTGGTCCTGGCCGTCCTGCTGCAGCCCCCGGAGGCGGCGGCACAGGAGAGCAGCAGCAGCGTCGGTGTCGAGGTCCTCAAACCGTCGATCGACGACACCAAGATGTTCAACGGCGCGGTCTTTTTGACCTACACCCGCATGCTCACCCGCTCCCATGCCCTGGACGTGAGCCTGCCCCTGGCCCGCTCCCACAAGGACTCCCCCCTCTTGGAGGAGGAGGTCCTGGTGGGCAACCCCTATGTGGGGGGTGTGCGTACCAGCAAGGATTCACCGATCTTCTACACCGCCGGGCTGCGTCTTCCCATCACCTCCGGGGAGAAGCCCTTCGCCCGCCTCATGGGTGAGTACACGGATCTCACCCGGGCGGGGGCCTTCCTCCCCAGAACGCTCGTCCTGGAGGGGACCATCGGCTACGGGGGCGTCCTGGACAACGGCATCCAGTACTGGGGGAGCGCCGGTCCCCTCTTCACGTTCCCCTTCGGGGAGGACGAAGACGCCGAGAGCTTCCTCCGGTTCTCTGCCTCCGCCCTCTATGAGGTCATGGAAGGTCTGCAGGCCGGTGCGGGCCTCTCGGGCATCTACGGGATCACCACCGACTCCCTGCCCTATGACGGCCTGGTCCTCCAGGCCGTCGCCGGTCTGGAATACGACCTGGGGGCGGTCCGGCCGGGCATCACGGCCCGTCTGCCCCTGAGCAGTGACTGGGGGGATGCGGTGGACGGCATCCTGGGACTCCACCTGGCGGTCCCCCTCTCCTGAGCGGGGTCCCCTCAGCCAGCGGTTTCTCTTTTTGGAGGGGGCACCCAACCCGCTTACCTTGCCAAGGTAGGCATCGGGTCTCGACACCCCGGAAACTCGAAGGAGAGACAGCAGGCGTGTCGAAGAGAATCTTCACCGTTGAGGAGGCGAACGAGCTCCTACCCCTCCTGGACAGCATCCTCAAGGAGGTGGACCGGAGGAAGGTCCAGGCACGGCACCACCACCGGAAGATGCAGGTCCTGGACGCTCTGTGGGGGGAGGAACTGCTGGATGCCTCGAATCCCGATCACGACGAGTACCAGGAGCACAAGTGGGGCCTGGAACGCTCTATCAAGGAGATCGAACGCCTCATCGAAGAGGAGATCCAGGGGCGCGGCCTTCGGTTCCCCTCCGGGGGACTGGAGCACGGTCTCATCGACTTCCCCTCCACCTGGGAGGGGCGCTGGGTCTTCCTCTGCTGGAAACACGGGGAGGGTGAAGTGGGTTTCTGGCACGAGCTGGAGGGCGGTTACCGGGGCAGGCAGGAGATCACCGAAGAGCAGGAATCGCGGATGGGAGAGGAGGAACCCGACCTGGGCGGGATGGATCCCGGGGCCTTCTGAGATCCCGTGAGGTCCGGCCGGCCCGATCCGCGGCGAAGGTGCGGAGCCGCCTCGCATGCGCTTCAAAGCGTATCCGGGCGGGATGGCAGGACTTCGCACCGTGCTCGAGGTACTCCAGTCCAGGCAGCGATGAGTCCATCAGCATGGTGAGCCGACTCCAGCACCATGGGCGGATGAAGGAGTGCTCGAGGAGGGCGGCCATGGAAGGAAACTGGGAAACGAAGATGACAGAGACAGGGATTGACGGTAAGAATAGGGTATCACCTGAACTACGGAGTGCACAGATGATGAAGTCTCCCCGCCGCACGCTCGCATACGCGGCGCTCGCCCTGCTGGTGGCAGGGACAGCCGGATGCGGTGCCCAGGCCTCACAGATGCAGCAGGAAGAGCAGCAGCAGACCCAGCAGCAGATGACCGAGCTGCAGAACAGGGTGGAGCAGCTGCAGAGCCAGCTGGATGAGGCCAACGGCACCATCCGGTCCCTGCGGGACGAGCGCGACCGCCTCGAACGGAACAACCGGGATCTGCAGCAGCGGATCCAGACCCTTGAGCAGGAGAAGGCCCAGCTCGAAGAGCAGGTGGCCGATGCCTCCAGCCAGAACGAGGAACTCAACGCTCAGATCAGCTCCCTGGAGGGCACCGTCCGTACCCTCCGGTCTCGTATCGCCGCCCGCGAGCGGACCATCAGTGAGAAGGATGAGCGGATCTCCTCCCTGGAGTCCCAGGTCTCCGGGCTCGAAGGCCAGGTCGACGACCTGCGCGGACAGGTGAGCAGCCTGCAGGCCGAGCGTGACAACCTGCAGACCCAGCTGGATGAGACCATCTCGAGCAAGAACAGCACGATCACCCTGCTGATCGTCCTGCTTGTGATCGCGGTGCTGGCAGCCGGCGGCGCGGTCTTCTGGGGCATGCGGAAGGGCAGCTGACCCTCCGCGTGTAAAAGCTACATACAGGGAGTCTTCATACGATGAGTTCCCACGGTACGGCCCGCCGTCCGCTCACAGCGGCGGCGGGCTTGCTGTTTGCAGTCTCCCGGTCGCTCATCGCGGCCGCGAGCTTGCTGTTCCTGGTCTTCTCGCTTACCCCCTCCGTCCTGGCCCAGGGTACCTCGCAGGCCCCCCCGGTCTCGGAGGTGACCTTCGCCGACCTGGAGCTGCGTACGATCGGTCCCGCCAACATGAGCGGGCGGATCGTGGACCTGGCCGTGGTGGAGTCGGACACCTACACCTTCTATGTGGCCTCGGCCACCGGCGGGCTGTGGAAGACCACCGACAACGGCATCACCTACGAGCCGGTCTTCGAGCGGGAGGGGACCCACTCGATCGGGGACGTGGCGGTCTACCAGGCCGACCCGCGGTTCGTGTGGGTGGGCACCGGCGAGCGGGCCAACCGCCAGAGCTCCTCCTGGGGGGACGGGGTCTACCGCTCCGACGACGGGGGGGAGACCTGGACCCACCTGGGGCTGGAGGAGAGCCACCACATCGGGCGGATCGTCCTGCACCCCTCCGACCCCGACATCGCCTGGGTGGCGGCCATGGGGCACCTGTGGGGCCCCAACCCCGAGCGGGGGCTCTACAGGACCACCGACGGCGGCCGTACGTGGCAGGCGGTGCTGCAGATCGACCAGGACACGGGCGTGGTGGACGTGGCCATCGACCCCTCCGACCCCGATATCCTCTATGCCGCGGCCTACCAGCGTCGCCGCACCCCCTTCGGGTTCCATGGGGGTGGTCCGGGGAGCGGGCTCTACAAGAGCACCGACGGCGGGGACACGTGGAGGGAGCTGACGAACGGGCTCCCGGAGGGGGACAAGGGGCGGATCGGGATCTCCGTCTACCGTTCCGACCCGAGCATCGTCTACGTCTGCGTGGAGCAGGGGTGGCGCTACAACGCCTCCACCGCCTACAACGAGCGCCGGGCGGGGATCTACCGCTCCGAGGACCGGGGCGAGAGCTGGACCTTCATGAGCGACTGGAACCCCCGTCCCATGTACGCCAGCCAGATCCTGGTGGACCCCAACGACGACCAGCGCATCTACATGGTCAACTCCTACTCCTTCTCCGATGACGGGGGGAAGACCTTCACCCGGCCCCGGCAGTCCCTGCACGGGGACGACCGGATCGTCTGGGTGGACCCCGGCGACTCCCGTCACGTGCTGAAGGGGGACGACGGGGGGCTGGGGATCTCCTGGGACCGGGGGCTGACCTGGCTCTACGCCACCAACCTGCCGGTGAGCCAGTACTACCGGGTCTCGGTGGACATGCGCGACCCCTACTGGGTGTACGGCGGCCTGCAGGACAACGGCTCCTGGATGGGACCCAACGCCACCTACCGCAGGGAGGGGGTCCTGAACGAGGACTGGATCCGCACCGGGGGCGGGGACGGCTTTGTGAATCTGACCGACCCCCGGGATGACGAGACGCTGTACACCGAGTCGCAGTACCTGGGCCTGAGCCGGCTGGACACCCGCACCCGCCAGCGTCAGTCGATCCGTCCCGGCGATCCCACCGGGGCGATCGGGGCCCGCAGGAACTGGGAGGCGTGGGGACCCGGGCTGCCCGAGCCCGAGCTGGGCAACGCCATGGAGCCGGCCAACTGGGACGGGCCCTTTCTGCTCTCTCCCCACGATCCCTCGACCATCTACGCCGGCACCCGCCGCCTCTGGCGCAGCCGGGACAGGGGGATCACCTGGGAGGACCTGGGGGACCTCACCACCGGCGTGGACCGCCGGGAGCTGGAGATCATGGGAGAGCGGGCCACCGAGACCACCCCCAGCCTGGACGACGGCATCCCCTACTTCCCGACCCTGACGGCCATCGAGGAGTCCCCGCTGGTGGAAGGGGTCCTCTATGTGGGGACCGACGACGGTAACCTGCAGGTCTCCCGGGACGGCGGAGCGAGCTGGACCGAGGTCTCCGGTCGCCTGCCCGGCGTGCCCGGGCCCCGCTGGGTGGGGGGCATCGACGCCAGCAGCCACGCCGCCGGACGGGTCTACGTGGCCCTGGACGGCCACAGCAGCGACGACTACAGCAACTACCTCTTCCGCAGCGACGACTACGGGCAGAGCTGGACCGACATCACTGGCGACCTGCCCGACGGGCGGGTCATCCGCACCGTGAAGGAGGATCCCCGCAACCCCGACCTGGTCTGGATCGGCTGCGAGCTGGGCTTCTTCTTCTCCCTGGACGGAGGGGCGAACTGGACCGAGCTGAAGAACAACATGCCCACCCTGGCCATCAACGACTTCGTCATCCACCCCCGGGACAACGACCTGGTCCTGGGCAGCCACGGGCGGGGCATCTGGATCCTGGACGCGGTGCAGAGCATCCAGGAGCTGACCCCGGAGGTCCGGGCCCGGTCCGTCCACCTCTTCACCCTCAGCCCGGCCCAGCAGATCGAGTACACCGGCGAGAAGGCCCACCAAGGGGACATGTTCTTCCAGGGTGAGAACCCGCCCCGGGGGGCCATCATCGACTTCTGGCTCCGGGAGGTCCCGGAGGCACCGCCGGTCCTGAGCTTCATCGACGTCCAGGGCGACGTGGTGGCCCGTATGGAGGTCGAGGAGCCGGTGGCGGGCATCAACCGCGAGGTATGGGACCTGGAGTACAGCCGTTTCTACGCCGGTCCCGGCCAGGAATGGGCCGAGACGCCCGCCCCGGGCGGCTTCTTCGTCATGCCCGGATCCTACACCGTCCGACTGGAAGCGGACGGGACGGTCTCCGAGCAGCAGCTCACGGTGGAGCCCGACCCGCGGCTGGACCTGCCGGCCGGGGTCCGCACCGCCTGGACCGAGACGCTGGTGGACATCGGCGACCTTTATCGCCGGACGAACGCCCTCCATGGGGCGGTCGGTCCCGAAGAGGAGGACCACCCCGAGCTGGCCCGGAAGACGGGCGAGCTCCGCAGCCGGGTCTCCTCCCTCTACCGGGAGGTCACCGGCTGGATCGGGCTGCCCACCGAGGACCAGCGGAAGCAGCGGACCTACTACGGGGAGATGGCGAAGAAGCTGGAAGCCGAGGCCCGGGAGGCGGGCCTGCTGGGCGGCTGAGAGGTCGGGTCGCAAGTTCGAATCCTGCCCCCGCTACCAATTATACCTACGACGCCGGTCGGGCACGTTCTCGGCCGGCGTCGCTGTTGTGTGCCAGGCATGTTCAACAGCTCGGGGGTGAGAGTCCCCTGACCAACCTGATGGAGGTGAAGGTCTAGCGAAGCGCAAGGGCGCCCGTCGTGAGGCGGGGTCTGAAGGAAGCGTGGAGCAAAGCCGCGACCCGACGAACAGGAACCGGATAGCAGGCGTTCCGGACCGGACGAGCGGGCAA
>JAWOFN010000119.1:0-16762 GCA_046497505.1 bacterium
GTCCGGCCGGTGCTCCCCGCTGATGCGGGGGCGCGCTCTTCCATCCGGAGGAGGGGTCAGTGCCCCCCGCTCCCGGCCGCGGTGTCCGGCACGGCGGGCCGGGGATATTCCCTCCCGTGCTTCTCCCGTTCCAGGTAGGGGACCCCCTCGGTCATCCACTCCGGGGCGGGATCCCCCTTCAGGTGATGACCGTAGAAGTCTTCCATCCGGTGCTGGAAATCCACCCGGTTGGCGTGCCTGCGCAGGTGGTGCGGCTCGTCCGGGTAGGAGAGGAAGATCACGTCCCGGTCGTTGTAGCGCAGGGCGTTGTAGAACTCCACCGCCTGCAGCCATTCCACCGACCCGTCCGCCGTGCCGTGCATGATGAGCAGCGGGGTGTCCATGTCCCGGGCGTGGAAGACCGCCGACTGGTCGATATAGAGCTGCAGGTCGTCGAAGATGTTGGTCCCGAAACGCCCCTGCCCGTAGGTGTCGTAGCGGTGCTGGTTGGTCCCGGCGCTCTTCCAGAGCTGGTTGAAGTCCGCCACCAGGTCGGTGGCCCCCGCTCCGTAGCAGATGGCGGCGAAGCGGTCGGAGTGGGTGGAGATGTAGGCGGAACCCTGGCCCGAGAAGCTGTGACCGTGCAGGCCCACCCGCTCCGGGTCCACGAAGCCCAGGCGGATGACCTCGTCCAGGGCGGCGTGGATGCACTCCTGCATGTCGCTGTGGGTGGTCCGGGTGCGGAAGTGGATGTCCGGAAGGAGCACCAGATAGCCCTGGCTCATGTACTTGCTGAACATCGGGGTGTCCCGATAGACGGTCCGGGGGTAACGGTTCAGGTTCTGTGAGTTCTTCTCATAGAAGTCGACGAGCATGGGGAGCTTCTGCCCCTGCTCGTAGGTCTCGGGGACCATGAGCACGGCCTGCAGGCGCACCCCGTCGAGGTTGGTGTAGTCGATGAGTTCGGTGTGTCCCCAGATGTATTCCTGCTGCCACGGGATGGCATCGGTGACCTGGACCGGGTCGGTGAAGTCGAGGCCGCTCACGTAGTAGTCGGGGAACTCGCTGAAGGTCTCCCGGGTGTAGAGGAGCCGGTCCGCCTCCTCCGCCTTCTGGATCCTGCGGCCGAAGGACGCGTCCTCGTACACGAGTTCCTCCAGGCCGCCCCGGCGTCCCGGCTCAAGACGGAAAAAGCCCGCCTTCTTGGTCCACTGGCCGTAGGCGGAGAGGAGCATCGGCTCATCCAGGTCGATGAAGCGCTCCTCGGGATCCAGCCGGATGTAGCGCAGCTCGATCTCGTTCTCGGTCCCGTGGCCCCTGGTGAGGTTGCGGGCCTCGTCCCCCTCCAGGGGCTGTACGTAGAGGTCGAATCGGTGCTGCAGGACCAGGTTCTCCTCGTCCGCGGTCATGTCGGGGGAGCGGCCGAAGGGGGGGACGGTGCCGGGGCGGTCGAAGGTGGTGTCCTCGAAACTCACCGGCGCGGAGGCGGTGAGGTTGATGTCGGAACCCCGCTCGAGGTCGTAGAGCCAGTAGTGGCCCTCCTTCCAGTAGACGAAGCTCTCCGAGTCGGGCATGAGCCACCAGGGGCGCTTGAGCCCCTCGAAGAGGAGTTCCCGGCCGCCGTCGGAGATGTCCACCCGGTAGACGTCCGCCCGGTACTCCCGCCAGTCGGAGACGTAGGCCCGGTCGTCGACCCCGATGGCCCGGCTCCCGTCCCGGGTGAACTGCACCTCCTCCATGGTCTTGTCGGCCAGGCGCACGAAGCGGCCCTCGTCGAGGTGGACCGCCGAGGCGAAGGTGCGCCGCTCGTCCCGGCGGGCCCGGATCTTCTGGACCGACTGGAGGCGGTCGTCCTTTACGTGCCAGACCTCCACGTTGCTGAGGTCCTCCTCATCCACCTCCGGGAGTTCCTCCTCCTGCTCCTGGATCCCCACGAAGACGGTCTCCAGGTCTTCGCTCCAGGTCAGGTCACCGTACGCGCTGATCACGAAACCCTCGGGGAAACCGGTCTCGGCCGACGGGGTGTAACGCACCGTCCGGGGGCGGTCCCGCTCGAAGTCCAGCACGGCCACCAGGCTGTGCTCCTTCTTCTGGAGGCCCTCCTTCTCCGCTCCCTTCAGGACCGCCACGGCCCGGCCCTCCTCCTCCCAGCTCAGGCCGGTGTAGTCCTTCTTGTCGTTGTCCGCCGCGCGCCGCCGGCCCTCCTCCAGGGCGAGGAGGTAGAGGCCGTTCCCGTCCCTGTCCGGTGCGTCCACCGTGTAGGCCAGCCAGGTGCCCGGCTTGTTGAAGGCGAAGGACCCGACGCTTCCCAGCAGTTCCTCGGCGCCGGTGGCCAGCCAGCGAAGGATCAGCCCGGTCCCGTCGTGCTCCGCCTCGCGGTCCGCCTTGCGCTTCTTCACGGCCAGCACATGGCTGCCCCGGTCGAAGCCGTACGATGTGACGTCCTCCCAGCGCACCTTCTCCCCGGTGGCCAGGTCCATGAGCTCGGCGTGCCGGGGGACCGGCTTGCGCCCCTCGCGGAGTTTCTCGGCCTGCTCGTGGGGGGTGCCGACCTGGTAGGCGACCCACCGGCTGTCCCGGCTGAAATCGGGGCTGGAGGCGAGGGGGACCTCGTAGAGGGTCTCCCCCTCCACCTGCTTCACGTAGAGGGTGTCGTCGGAAGCGGGGTCACCGCGCTCGTAGCTGAAGGCGACCCAGCGGCCGTCCGCGGAGAGCTCCATGCCGCTGATGCTGCGCCAGCGGCTGTAGTCGTCGATGGTCAGGGCCTTCTTCTCACCGGCGCTCTGGGCCAGGGCGCTGCCGAGCAGTACGGGCATCGCGGCGGTCAGGGCCAGGGTCAGGAAGAGGGCGCGAAGGGGTCGTGGGAACATGCGCATCGCAGGACTTCCGTGCATGGGGTGGCAGCCTCTCGGTCCCGGGGGGACGTCACTGTCTTCGATACTGCCGCTGCCGCGGCTTCCTTCAGGGAACCCCCTCCTCTTGAGTCCGAGGGTCTCCCCGGACCATCCTACAGGGGAAGGCCGGACATCGGGAAGGGGAGTGAGGAGGTCTCTTCATGAGAAGACCCCGCGGGGGGGCTGCGCCCCGCGGGGTCTTTGCACCCGCACCCCACTCATGCTCGATGAGGGGAACGCGCGGGCCGATGTGCCGGAAGAGACCTACTTCACGTCCACCTCGATCTCACGGCTCTTCGCCTCCTCGGCCTTCGGGACCGTGATCTCCAGCACACCGTTGCGGTATCTGGCATGGATCTTCCCGGAGTCCACGCTGCGCGGGAGGGTGAAGGAGCGCTCGAAGATCCCGTACCGCCGCTCGTTCAGGCGGTAGTCCTCGTCGCCCTCCTCACGGAGCTGCTTCCGCTCGCCGCGGATCCGCAGCGTGTTCCCCTCCATGCTGACCTTCAGGTCCTCACGCTGCATGCCGGGTGCGTCCATGCTCACCAGGTAGCTGTCCGCACGCTCCTCGACGTCCACCTCGGGGTACCACCGACCTCCCCCGCGGGTACCGCTCAGCGGGCGTTCGATGAGGTCGTCGAACAGCTTCCCGATCTCGTTCTGAACGTTCCAGAGCACATCACGCTCGGGCTGCCAACGGACGAGTGCCATCGCGCATCTCACCTCCTGATCTCATCGATGGTTCGTACCTGACCTTTCGGGTATGACTTCCCGTCCGGCATCCTCCCCCTGCTGGGGGCCGGGGGAAGGAGGCCGGCGGAGATCCGTTCCTTTCACTCACATAAGAAAGCAAGCTGCATGCCAGCGGAGAGGCGAACCCCACCGGGATGCCCTAACTTCCTGTGAAACAATGAGTTAAGAGGGTACAGGTCGGGACCGCCGGCGACACCGCTCCCCGGGAACGGTCCGGCAACCGGAACGGTCTTGCCAGGTCGGCACAAGATATTGCCGTTCCGGCAAGCTCCTGCCGTACCTGCATCGGACCTGCCAGATCTGCACCCGGCGGGGAAGGACGGAAGAGCCCGCGGGGCCGGGTGCCCGCGGGACGCGGGGGGCATCTCAGCTCAGAGGCGGGACCGCTCCTCGATCCCGGCGAAGAACTCCCGGACGATATCCCGGTAGGCGGACCGCTGTTCGAGGAACGCGGTGTGCGAGGCGTCGGGGATGACCTCCACGCGCGCGCCGGGGGCACGCCGCTCCTCGGATACGTCGGCATGGGATGCCCGTGTGCCTTGCGGTTGAGTTCGGTCGGGCGAGGCAGGAGGAAAAATCAAGGAGGATGCGCCGGCGCTCGGCCGGGGACCGGGACCGGGGTGTCGGGGAGTACGCCCACACTGCATATTCAGGGACCGAACGAACGCGAGGCACCGTCACCCCCGGCGAAGGCCCCCATGGTCGAACTGGTCGTACTGGGCTCGGGATCGAAGGGCAACAGCACGCTGATCCGCACGGCGAACACCGCGCTGCTCGTGGATGCCGGTCTCTCGGCCCGTCAGCTGGGTCTGCGCCTGCAGGACGCGGGACTCGATCCCGCCCGGCTGGACGGGGTGCTCCTCACCCACGAGCACGGAGACCACGTCCGGGGTCTGAGGGTGCTGAACCGCAGGTTCCCCACCCCGGTGCTGGGGAACAGCGCCACCCTCGCGGCCGCCGGTCCGGCCATCGGGGCGGCTCCTGAGAAGCTGGGCTTCATCACCGGGATGCCCATCACGATGGGGGACTTCGGGATCACCAGCTTCCACGTCTCCCACGACGCCGCCGAGCCGGTGGGATACGTGCTGGAGGCGGAGGGGATCCGCATCGGCTACGCCACCGACCTGGGCAGGATCACCCCGGACATCGTGCGGATCGTGCAGGGCTGTCACGTGGTGGTCCTGGAGGCGAACCACGATGTGGAGATGCTCTGGAAGGGTCCGTACCCCTGGCCCACCAAGGAGCGGATCCGCAGCGAGGTGGGGCACCTGGACAACGAGAGCGGGGCGGCGGAGGTGGGGGCCCTCACCCGGGGGGAGACGGCCCACCTGGTGCTGATCCACCTCTCGGAGAACAACAACGAGCCGGATCTGGTGCGGGAGACCTACGCCGGGGCCCTGGAGCGCTCGGGGCGGGACGGGGTGGAACTGACCATCACCGGCCAGCGCGAGATCGCCCCATCCATCCGGTTCTGAGAGGCCGCCCGGCCCATCCGGTCGCTGGAAGCCGCCCGACTCCTCGGGGTCAGGCTTCCGTCCGGGTCCCCGTGACCGTGATGCTCCGCACGCCGTAGGGCTCGCTCTCGAAGAGGGCGTAGTCCTGCTGCTGCTCGACCCGCACCTCGTCGAAGCCGGCTTCGCGGATGACATCGAGGTACGCCTCCTGCTCCATGGCCCCCCCCACGCAGCCGGTCACCGAGGCCGCATCCTCCTGCACCTCCCGGGGCAGCCCGCCCCAGGAGACCACGTCGGAGATGCTGAACCGCCCTCCGGGCCGCAGGATCCGGAAGATCTCCCGGTAGACCTGTGCCTTGTCCGGTACCAGGTTGATGACGCAGTTGGATATGACGACGTCGATCGAGGCGTCGGCCGCCGGCAGGTGCTCGATCTCCCCCAGGCGGAACTCCACGTTGGTGCGCCCGTCCTTCCGGGCGTTGGCTCGGGCCAGCTCGACCATCTCGGGGGTCATGTCCACACCGATGACCCGGCCTTCCGGGCCCACCCCATCGGCGGCCATGAAGACGTCCACCCCGGCCCCGCTCCCAAGGTCGAGTACCGTGTGGCCCGGTTCGATGTGGGTGGCGAGGGTGGGGATGCCGCATCCCAGACCCAGGTTGGCCCCCTCGACGACTCCCGCGTCGGACCCCCGGTAGTCTGCCATCTTCATGCCGGTATCCGCCTGCCCGCTCCCGCCGCCGCTCCCTCCCCCGCATCCGCATCCGCATCCGCCGGGACCGGCGGAACGCTCCTTTTCCTTCTGCTTCTCGGCGGCCTGGCGGGCGATACCCGCGTAGCGATCACGTACGGCCCTGTGCTGTTCCTCCGGTCTCATGCTGCCTCCTGCGCTTCTTCGAATATGCCGAGGATGCCGTCGAGCTGCTCCCGCAGGGCGGTGAGCCGGCCGGCATCGATGCGGTAGTAGATCCACTTGCCCCTGCGCCGGTGCCGGACCAGTCCCGCCGCCTTCATCAATCCCAGGTGATGGGAGATGGTGGGCTGTTTGACCGGGAGGACCGCTGTGAGATCGCAGACGCACACGCTCCCCCCGTGCCGGGCGAGCATCCCCAGGATCTGCAGGCGGATGGGGTGGGCGAGGATCTGGACCTGGTCCGCGAGATCCCGGCTCTGTTCTTCCTCCAGCAGGGGCCGGACCTGGACATCGCAGCAGGGTGCGGGGTCGGGACCGCTCCCGGGGGTCGTCTCCGTCATACGGGTGCTCCTCGTGACTGGGAGGTGGACGGGGATTGGTTATCGATGATCATCGATGCATTGAGGGTTGTCAATATAAAACAGGCGGCGAGGAGAGTGCCGACGGCGACGCGGACGATGAAGAGGAAGAAGGAGGAGCGGCCGAGGCGCGTGAAGCCATCCCGCCGAAGGGCCCGTACAGGGTGTGGGGAGCGTTCAGTCGCCGTCGCCGGAGGGGAGCTGGGTGCGCCAGATGGCTTGCCAGCCCTGGCCCATGCGCCGGAAGACCAGGATCTCGGACCCTTCCACCCGGCGGGCCTCCCCGTTCCGCTCGTAGGTGACCCGAAAACGGTAGGTGGCCACCGCGGAGTCACCGAAGAGGTCCACGCTGTGGTCGAACTCCTCGAACTCCCGGGTGACGGCCTGGCGGGTGAAGTCCTCGTAGGAGCGGACGATGGCTTCCCGGCCCTCCACGCGCCGTGTGAAGTCGGGGGACACATGGACGGCGGCGGGGTGGAAGAGCTTCTGGACCCTCTCGATCTCGCCTGAGGTCCACGCCTCGTTGGTGGTCCGGATGGCCCGGATGATCTGTTCCCGGTCCGTAGGCATGCCAAGTCCTCCCTGTACGTTCCTTTCGCAGGTGCGGGTCTACCCCGGGGACCGGCCGGTCCCCGGGAGGCTCCCGTTCTCAGGACGTATCAGCGATGGGCCGCTCTTCCGTCCTCTCCGGGGGAGAGCATGCGGCCCGCCAGCTCCCACGTCAACTCGCCATCCTCCACGACGAAGCGTCCGTTGACCAGTACCAGCTCGACGCCCTCCGCGTATTGATGCGGCTCGAAGAAGGTGGCCCGGTCCCCGTAGGTCGCCGGGTCGATGATTGCGAGGTCGGCGTAGGCCCCTTCACGGAGCACGCCGCGGTCCTTCAGTCCCAGGATCTGGGCGGGCAGGGAGGTCCCGGAACGGACCGCCTGCTCCAGGGTGATCCATCCCTTCTCGAGGGCGAAGTAGCGGACCTTGCGGGCGAAATTGCCGTAGAAGCGGGCATGGACGCTCCCGTCTCCGGGCAGGGCGATCCCCGCGTCCGAGGCGGTGGCGGTCCACGGCTGCTTCGCGTACGCCTCGAGGTCGATCTCCGACATCGAGAAGCCCCGCATCCGCACCCCGCCCCGTCGGTCCCGGTAGCCCTCCTCCTGGAGGATCAGCGCCATCTCCACCGGCTCCACATCCCGCAGGGCGGCCAGCTCGCCCAGGGTCTTCCCCACGTAGGCCGGATCCGGGTAATCCATGACCATGACGCGGTCCGCACCGCCTCGGCGGCGGATCTCGTGGGTGATGTCCGTGCGGAGGTCGGCGGCCAGCCCGGGGTCGGCCAGGACCTCCTCCAGGACCGATGCGTAGCTCCGCCGGGGCTCTCCCTCCGCCCGGCCGCGCCGCATGCTCTGGAAGGGCCAGGAGGGGATCAGCACGGTACTGCCGTCGCTGCCGCTGGTGTCGTAGGAGTACATGTCGGCGTACACGTTCACACCCCGGTCCCGGGCGGCCTGGATGAGCCGGATGGCCGCGGCGGAGGAGCCCCAGTAGTGGGCCCCCTTCGCTTTGATGTGGGTGCAGACCACCACCGCCCCGGTCCGCTCTCCGATCTCGATGGTCTCCATCACCGCGTCGAGGAGGGTGGGGGGCCCCGGGTCGTCCCGGCTGGGCCAGTACCACATGGGGTCCGCCCCCTCGCTCCGCTGGTGGCTGATGTAGACCCCGCCCCAGGGGACGATCTCCCGGGTCAGGGCCGCCACCTCGTCGGTGGTGCTGTACCGGCCCGGGGTGTACTCCAGACCCGCGGAGAGCCCCCAGGCCCCTTCCTCCATGGCCCGGCGTACCAGGGCCTGCATCTCCGCCACCTCTTCGGGTGTGGAGGGACGCTGGTAGTCCCTGCCCAGCACCTCGCTCCGGACCGCCCCGTGCCCCACCAGCAGGATCGTGTTGGGTCCGGTGCCGAGTTCTTCCACCTTCGCCTGCTGCTCTGCGATCGGCAGGGGGGAGCGGCCGTCGTGGTTGGCCACCACGGTGGTCACGCCCTGGGCGATCATGTTGGGGGCGAACCGCCGGCGGGGATCGGGGCTGCGGATCCCCTCGTCGCTGCGGGGCTCGTCCGCGTGGGTGTGGATGTCGATGAAGCCGGGGATGATGAGCTTGCCCCGGACGTCGACGACCCTCTTCGCCCGGCTGCCGTCCAGTTCCCCGATGGCGACGACGCGGTCGCCGCTCACCGCGACGTCTGCCTCGAACCAGGGGTTGCCGGTGCCGTCCATGACATGCCCGCCCACCAGGAGCAGGTCGTAGGCGGGAGGCTGCTGGGCGGAGGCCTCGGGCGGCCCGGTGCTGCCTGCCACCGCGCAGCCGGCCAGGACCAGCAGGGGGCGCAGCAGGCGCAGGATGGGCCGGCTCGAGAAGAGGGGGGAGGGTGTGCTCATCGGGTCGTGCTCCTTGGTCGAGTCCAGCGTCCAGCTTAGCGTCCGCAGTGTCCCGGGCTCAAGACGCCCGCTGTCTCTAAGCTGCATCTTCGGAGCACCGGGAGGGACAAACCCGCTGTCGAGGGATCCCGGCCTGCGATAACTTGCAGTTTCCGATCAGGGTATCCCGGAATCCCGGAAGGAGTCTCTCCATGATGCTGGATCGCCTCCCCGCCCGACACGCTCCTCGGAAGTACCACCCCATCTCCTCGATCGTCGCGGTACTCCTGGCCCTGGCCCCCCTCCTTCTCGCCGCCTGCAGCAGACCCGCCATCCCCGAACATCACCACTACAGTCTGAAGCTGGGACTGGACCCTGCCGGCCAGCACCTGAGCGTGGATGGGGAGCTGCTCTTCCTGGTGCCGAACGAGGGTATGGAGGAGGCGGTCTTCTTCCTCCACCGGCAGCTGGATGTGGAACGGATCGAAGGGGACCAGGTGCTGGCCTGGGGTGAGGACCGCGAGACCGAGGTTCCGCGGCTGGGCATGCCGGACGCCCGCTGGCTGAAGGTGCAGTTCGAAGAGCCGCTCCTCGAAGGTCAGGCGGTCCGTCTGGAGTTCTCCTACCAGGGCGAGCTGACCGAGTGGAACCCCCTCTCGCCCAACGTCCTCACCGGGGACTGGATCGAGCTGGGGCTCTACCTCCCCTGGTTCCCCCTCAACGACGGGTACGGCGACTTCACGTGGGACCTCCAGGTGCTGTGCGAGGAGGGGTGGGAGGTACGCAGCGCAGGGGACTGGCAGCGTTCCGAGCACGGTGAGGGCATCGATTCCTGGCAGTTCGCCTGGGAGGAACCGGTGAACGATATCGTGGTGGTCGCCTCCCCCGACCTGAAGAGTGCCTCCCGAAGCGAAGGGGAGATAGGGGTGGACATTCACTACGCGACCCTCACCGACTCCACCGCCGCTCTGATGGCCTCGGACATGCTCATCGCCCTGGACGCCTTCTCCGGCTGGCTGCAGGAGGACCCGCCGGGGCGGCTTGCCATCGTGGAATCCCCCAGGGAGCGGGGAGGCGGCTACGCGCGGCGGGGGATCATCGTGCTGGGCGGGATGGAGGATGCCGCTTACCGGGGCAACCGGGAAGGCTACTACCGCTACCTGGCCCACGAGTCCGCCCACCTCTGGTGGTACCGGGCGCCCCACCACTCCTGGGAGGATTGGCTCAACGAGGGATTCGCCGAGTACTTCGCCCTGCGGGCGATACGGGATCGCTTCGGTGAGGGGGCCTTCCAGCGCCGGCTCGAGGAGAAGCGGGAAAGCGCTCAGGCCGCGCCCCCGATCCGGGGTCTGGACCGTCTGGACCGGAGCACCCCGGCGAAGGCCCGGGGGATCCAGGCGGCCCTCTACGATCTGGCACCCCTGCTGCTGCACCAGCTGGAGGAGGAGATCGGGACCGAACGCTTCCTGGCTGTGTGCCGGGACATGCTGGAGGAGGAGGCGGGACTCACCGCGAGCTTCCTGGGGATACTGGAGACCCGGGCCGGACAGCACATCGCGGCGGTCTTCGAAGCGAAACTGGCGTCCCCGGACCCGCTGGCGATCAGCTGGTGATCGAACCGGACCGGGGCGTGAAGACCCCCGGCCACAGGGTGAAGATCACTGAGCGCTTCACCGGCGCCATGGCTATGGCCTCGGCAGGGCTCATGCTCCGGATCACGGGACGCCTTCTTGCAGCTTCGAACGAGGAAGTGGAGGAGTCCACCTTCTTGGTAGCGCGAGGGGAGAAGGGGCTGGATGAGATCGCCGGGTGGCTGGAAAACGGGTCGGGGACGGGGGTCATCTGAGGGGAGGGTCCCGTGAGGTTCCGGTTCACCTCGATATTCCACGCTGCAGTGACTATGGTGAATACAGGTCGTTTGCTCCGAACCTCTCCTGCACAATCGGTTGTGAATCATCGGATGGGAACTGCCGTGAGGTAAGGCGGTCTTGTTCGACAACCGACGAAAGGAACCGTGAGAAATTCAGACGAGAACCCCCGTGTGACACAGCTGGCCGACCATTCTGTTCCGGCCCTTCCCCGACACCGGATCGAGTTCCCGCCTCCCACCGGCGATGAGACACCGGATCAGGACGAAGCGGCGTTCTTCCTGGTGGAGGAGGGCCGTCGCGAGAAGATCCGGTTCCATCAGTACGGCGAGATCTACCGTCGACAGGGGCTCTACGAGCAGCTCTTCTACGATCGGCTCAAGTGCCAGTCACCGGGAAAGGTGTCGGAGATCCTGCAGGCCACCCTGGAGAGGAACAGCCTCCAGCACTCCGAACTCCGGGTCCTGGACCTGGGGGGCGGTAACGGGATGTCGGGGGAAGCAGTGGCGAAGTACGGGGTGGCGCGGCTCGTCGGGGTGGACATCGTCCCCGAGGCCAAGGATGCAGCGTTCCGGGACCGGCCCGGTCTGTACGACAACTACTATGTCTGCGACCTGGGCGACCTGAGCGAAGAAGAGCGGGAGGATTTGGAGGCGTGGGATTTCGACTGCCTCCTCACCGTGGCCGCCCTCGGGTTCGGCGACATCCCCGCCCGGGCGCTGGGCGAGGGGTTCAACCTGGTCTCCGACCGTGCCTGGATCGCCCTCAACATCAAGGATAGCTTCCTGGATCCCACCGACGACAGCGGGTTCTCCTGGATGGTCCGTGAACTGATCTTCAGCGACTACATGGATCTCCACCACATGGAGCGCTACCGGCACCGCATCGCCATCGACGGCAAGCCTCTCTATTACTACGCCGTGGTGGCCCGGAAGACCGGCCGACCGCTCCCGGAGGGGCTGCTCGAAAAACTGGCTGACTGAGGATCTGTCCGTTCCCGACGCTCTTCCCGGAACCGGAAGCCCCCGGAAGCGATCGACCGGCATCAAGGGGATCGGGGGCGTTCCCGGGTCCGTGGCCCAGCAGGATCGGAAGGGACACCGCCGTGAGAGTGATCAACCGCTCAGCCGTTGTCGTGCGTCCGAAGGACCCGTACCTCGAATGGGCATCCGGCACGGACGAGAAGGCCAAGGAGACCGCGCACTGGATGAGGGACCGGGCCGCGGTCTACCTCCTGCCCGAGGATCCGACCGGAAGGGAGGAGACCCCGCCCCTCGAGGGATTCTATGCCCGGATCTTCGAACACGAGCTGGAGGCCTGGCACCTCGATCGGTCGACCTGGCCCGGGCCGCGGACACTCGAGATGTTCCACGAGTGGTTCGAGGTGGTGAGGGAGTCGATCGTCGTCGATCTCGCCGACGGGCCGGTGTCCGTGGAAGAACTGTGAGGTGAGCCGGACCGGCGGTCGCGGTGAGACGGTATCCTCGGTGGATTGCGATCTAACAGATCAGGGGGGAGGACGAGGCGTGAGGTTGGAGAACCTCGCGGCCATCCTCCGAGCGCACGAAGGGTGGAGGATCGATATCCGGATCGAGGACCCCCTGGAGTGAGGGGGCGCCATGGGGTACATGCAGCCAGCCGCCCCCACAGCACCGCACTTGGCGCCTCAGGCTCCCCCGGTTCACGGATGCCCAGCGACGGTGGGAATGCAGCACGCGCCTGGGGGGCATTCGAATCGTCCCTGCTATCAAACACCGACTCAGCTTGGTGTTCGCACCGTCTTGGCTCAATTCTGTTCGAGGAGATCAGGATGTTCATCGGCAAGCCAGGTCCTTACCTGTCGATGCAGATCTTCAACCTCGTTGATCAGCTCCTGTACCTCAGATTCGGAAACCGCTGGCGAACAGGAGAATCGGGCACAGGCGGAGGGCGGCTGTGTACCCGATCACAAATCGCCAGTCAGGCGAGATGCTGGAACGAGCATTCCCGAGATCATGCTGGACCGCTTTGAGAAGCTCCTGGATTTCCTGAGGCGAAGTGCGATGGGGCTTCACCCATCTGTGATTCAGCCAGTCATCTAGACTCATCCGGCTCTCCAACGACGTACAGTGTCTCCCCCTCTTGGACCCTCATCAGAAAGTAATCTTCTTCGTCACTTCTCCTCTCATACTCGTCTCGGGTCCATACGATGGGATTCACTTCTCTTCCGAGTGTTTCGGCGGTACCGGACAGCCGAGCAACTGCTTCCTTCAGACCAAGGTCACCGACGATAAGTAGGTCGACAGCACTTTGCGCCGTAGCCGTGCCCTCTGGGATCGACCCGAATACGATCGCCCAGTCGATCTCTTCCTCACCCAATGCACTGGCCAGTACATCCGCCAGGCCCTCGCTTCTCTGGAAGAGGTCTCGGAGCGGGCCGAAGAAAGGGTGGCTGGTATTCGCCTGGAAGTACCGCCGGTTCCCGTCCCGGCGGTCCTTGAGCAGGTCCTCTTCTACGAGCTGGTCCAGGGCTACCTGGATCGTGCGGGGGGCGAATCCGGTGAGGCGGACAATCTCACGCAGGTAGAACTCCCCGTCCGGTTTGAGCAGTAGATGAGCCAGGACTGCGCGGCTGGAATCGGAGCCTAATATTCTGCTGTTGGTCATGACTGTATTGTAGAGACATACAATTGTATGTCCAGATTATACAGAATCTCCAGAAAGCCTGAGCAGCGTCCCGAGAACCCATTGAAGAGGTCAAAGTGTTCATCAGGGATGCAGGATAACCGCGTGCACCCGTCTGAGGATGAGTAATCTGGTGGTCGAGGATGCCGTCTTGAGCTTGGCAGGTCCCTCTGGCTGTGGGCCGATGCCCCGGCAGGGCGGTGAGTCGGATCTCGCGAAGCGAGAATCCGGCGGGGGAGCCCCTCGCACAGGCCCAGCACAAGGCGGTGGTATTACAGTAGAAGTATCCATATACTATACGTAATACCAACGTAGCATCGATAGGAGAGGGGCCATGGAGACCGTAACCGTTTCCCCCAAGTACCAGGTCGTCATCCCCAAGAGCATCCGGGAGCGACTGAAGCTCAAGCCTGGGCAGAAGGTGCAGGCGATCCTCTACGAGAACCGCATCGAGCTCGTTCCCGTGCGGGCAGCCAGGAAGATGAAAGGCTTCCTGAAGGGGATCGACACGGACGTCCCTCGGGAGGAGGACCGGGTATGAACGTCGTGGATTCCTCCGGCTGGCTCGAGTACTTCGCGGCAGGTCCCAACGCCGACTTCTTCTCAGATGCCGTCGAGGATCCTGCCGAGCTGATCGTGCCGACACTCAGCCTCTACGAGGTATTCAAGCGGATCGCCCAGCAGACCGACGAAGGGAAAGCGCTCCAGGCGATCGCCGTCATGCAGCAGGGACGAATCATGGAGCTATCCGACACGCTGGCGCTCTCTGCTGCCCGGATCAGTATGGACCACCGCCTGCCGATGGCAGACAGCGTCATGTATGCGACCGCACGCTCCTGGGAAGCCACGCTGTGGACCCAGGATCGGGATTTCGAAGACCTGCCTGGAGTGGAATACATCGTCAAGAAGTAGGGGAATCGTCTGAAATCCGTTCACGTCATGAACGAATTTCGTTCACGGTGTGAACGATTTTCACCGAAACGGTCCGAGAGCCTGCTGTGGCAGGGAGAAGCACCTTTCAGACGCATGCCTCCGAATACAATCACTTAATCAGATCGAGTACAATCGCTAAACCGGAATCGGTACGATCCCTAAACCAGAATCGGTACGATTCCTTTAACAGCCTGTGCCGCTTTGCTGCATTATCCCCGCGGAGAGGGAATCCGCGGGATCAGGGGGCCGCTTTGAGGATGGCAGACCCTCCTGGTTACGGGTGGAAGCCCAGGCAGGTCGGTGAGCCGGATCTCGCGAAGCGAGAATCCGAGGGGTGAGGGTGCCGCCTCGTACTGGTAGTCTTGGCACAAGGATACTAACACTATCTGTTAAAGTAACATAATCGTTGTTATTGTTACAAATCGTGTTATAATAGGGCCATGGAACAGATCAAGCTTGAGATCCAGGAGCACCTGGACCGGCTCGTTGGGCGCCCCATCGCCATGAAGCCCGCTCCCGGGGTCGCAGAGCAGCTGCCCGTATTCCTCGGCAGCCGCTTTGAGTTCTTCCGGATCACCCTGTTCGGGCGTGATCGCTACCTGGCCGTCTGGAAAGGGGACTCGCGTCCAGGGCCTGGGGATCTGCATGCGCATGTCCGCCAGATGGCGTCGGAGCTCGGTGAGGAACCGGTCCTCGTGCTGCCGGAACTGGAGCATTACGTCCGGGCCAGACTCCTGCAGGCGCAGGTGGCATTCATCGTCCCCGGGAGTCAGGTCTTCATCCCGCAGTCCCTGATCGATCTGAGGCAGGCGCGACGCGGTACTTCAGATTTCAGAGCGAAGGAATCCGATAGACTGTCAGCGCCGGCCCAGCTCATGCTGCTTCACCATCTGCTTCATGGATCCAGGGAGATCCGGGCTCTAGCTGACTGGGCTGACCGATTGGACTACTCAGCGATGTCCATGAGTCGGGCACACGCTGAACTCACCGACCGGGAGTTGGCCGAGTCGAGGAAATCAGGCCGCAGGGTGAATCTTCGGTTCCCGGATCCACCAGGCGATCTCTGGCGGAAGTCACAGCCCTATCTATTCGATCCCGTCTCCGAGCGGCTTCCCGTTGAGGAAATAGCCGGAGAGGCACTGCCCAAGTCCCTCTCAGGCCTTTCCGCGCTCTCGAGGTACTCTGACCTCTCTCCAGGCAGGATTCCCACCTGCGCCCTCGCGTCGGCGGACTTCCGTCTGGCAGAAGCTGAAGGAAGGATCAGGCGACAGCCGCTGGTCGAGGAGGCGGAGTTCGTTCTCGAGAAATGGAAATACCGGCCCGATCTCCTCAGTGATGACAAGAGCATCGCAGACCCTCTCTCGGTGTATCTGTCGATGCGTAATGATCCAGATGAGCGAGTCCAGGGAGCCCTTCATGACATCGAGGCAGGTATGGGATGGTGATCGGTCTGGAGAGGTTTCTGGATTACTTTGTGGGGTTTGAAGAGAGCTATGTCATCATCGGCGGGACCGCCTGTGACCTGCTGTTGGAGAAGGCCGGTCTGGAATTCCGGAGTACCAAGGACCTGGATATCGTTCTGCTTCTCGGTCCTGATTCGAGGGAGTTCACCAAACGGCTGTGGGACTTCCTGACAAAGGGAGACTACAGGCACTGGAACAAGCGGGATGCCAGGCCGCAATTCTATCGATTCAGTGAACCCAGTACTCCAGGCTTCCCCGCGATGATCGAGCTTCTGGGGCGAAGCCCCCTGGAGTTGCCTCCCGGACAGACTATCGGTCCGATTCCGACAGAGGAGGGCTTCTCCAGCTTGTCAGTCATCCTGATGGATGAGGCCTACTACAATCTGATCCTGAGTTCTCGTCGGATCGTCGGGAAGGCTCCGGTCATCGAACCGTCCGCCCTGATTCTCCTTAAGGCGAAAGCCTATCTCTCACTTTCGGCTGAGCGGGAGAAGGGGCAGCACGTACGAAGCACCGACATCCTCAAACACCGGAATGACGTATTCAGGCTATTCCGACTCCTGAGGCCAGCCGACCGCATAGATACAAATGACGCACTCCGATCCGACCTGCGTGAGTTCATCGAGGGCTTTCCGAAGGACGCATCCGATTGGTCGGCTATCCGCCAGGCGGTTTCTGACCCCAACCTGCCCACACCTTCGGAACTTCTTCGGCAGATGAGGACGATCTACCAGCTTTGAGTGCGATTACCAGTAGCGTATCCGGAACGAATGATGACCCAGGAATCGATCTACGTTCCTTGAGAATGCCTTCGCGATCTTGAGAAAACGTTCGCAGGCGTGAGAAGTGAAGATCACCCTCCCCGTTACGCTGCTTCACCTCCAGCACCGCGTGAAAGCGGTACTTTCCGGTGCGGGAAAACGGTACTGGACCGTACGGGATATCGGTATTGGATGTGATCGGCAATTCAAGATCGGCGAGAAGGTATCTGCTTTGCCGATCAATTGCCTGTGAAGCGAGGGTGCGCTGGTTCAGGCGCCGCCAACTCAGATCTCCACGAAGAGATCGTGGAGA
>JAWOFN010000111.1:0-11041 GCA_046497505.1 bacterium
CCGCCCCCCTCCAGGAAGGTGACCAGGCCGTGTTCCGCTCCGCTCGCCCCGGCCTCCCCGGCCAGCCATCCCAGGGCCCGGGGGGTGAGGAGCGGCATGTCGCATCCCACTGCCAGCACGGAGGTCCCGGCGGCGCGGAGGCCGGTGATCAGCCCGCCCATGGGTCCCAGGTCCGGCACCTCGTCCGGCTGGAAGCCCACATCGGGCCAGGGCCAGGGATCGGGTCTCCGGCGCCCGACGACCGTCACGGGCAGACCGGTCTCCCGGGCGGCGGAGGCCGTCCGCTCCAGGAGGGTGCCCCCCCCGATGCGGAAAGCCGCCTTGTCCGTGCCGAACCGCCGGCTCCGTCCGCCGGCGAGGATGATGATGGAAGCTCTCACACCCGGGAGACTACTCACCGGCGGCCGGGGGGCCAACCGCAATCCCTTCTTCCGTATCCCCTCGGGAGGGGTCCTTCCGGAGGACGAGGGCAGCGCCCATCAGGGGAGGGATGGCGAAGCCCCCGAAGGCGCCCAGGCCTCCGACCCATCCCGCGGCGCCCCCCACCGCGTCCGGCACCTCCTGGGGGACCAGCTTGAAGATCGCGGCGTTGGCCACCCCCATCCCCGCGGCCAGCAGCACCTCGGAGATCACCGAGAGGGCGAAGAGTCCGGAGATGACCGTCCCGCGTGGGAAGATAGCCGCGAGAGGGGACTTTCGGAAAACCTTCCCGCGGCGTAGCCTGTTGGGGAAGGCCCCGCCTGAACCGGGACGAGGGGGCCCAACTTCCACATGACAAGGGAGTGACCGCATGTACCGGACCATGATCCGCCGTTCCCTGCTGAGGGCGGCCCTGCCCCTCCTGCTGGCAGGCATGAGCGCCTGCAGTACCGGATCCGAGGTGGAGAAGGAGGTCCTCCGTGAGGGCGACGGTGAGGCGGTGGAGGCGGGAGACTACATCACCGCCCACTACACCCTCTCTCTGCGGGACGGGACGGTCATCGAGTCGAGCCGGCCCGACCAGGGGGGGGACGGACCCTTTCGGACCACCATAGGCGCCGGGTTCGTCATCGAAGGCTGGGACCGGGGCATCCCCGGGATGCGGGTGGGGGAGCTGGCCCGCCTGACCATCCCCCCGGAGCTGGCGTACGGCGAGGAGGGACGGCCCCAGGGAGGGATCCCCGAGAACGCCGAACTCATCTTCGAGGTGGAGGTCCTGGAGGCCCGGGGCGGCCCGAAGGTGGAGATGCCCCAGGGACTCTCCTACGAGGTCCTCGAGGAGGGAGAGGGAGAGGTCGTCCAGCGGGGCGATTCCATCACCGCCCACTACACCCTCTACCTGCCGGACGGGACGATGCTCCAGAGCAGCAGGGAGGAGCAGGGAGGCACCGGACCCTTCGAGACCGTCGTCGGGGTGGGGCAGGTGATCCCGGGCTGGGACCGGATGATCCCGGGCATGCGGGTGGGTGAGGTCCGCAGGCTCCACGTCCCCTCCGATTTCGCGTACGGCGAACAGGGCCGGGGGGAGGCGATCCCGCCGAACACCGACCTGACCTTCGAGGTCGAGGTCCTGGATACCGAACACGGCGCCAGCAGAAGGTGAGGTGAGCGGCACCATGCCAAGGACCACCGGCGCACCGGCCCTTTTCCTGGCGGCCGCGCTGCTGGTCGCGTGCATCGCGCTGCTGGGGTCCTCCCCGGCACCCGCCGCCGCCCAGAGCTTCACCCACCTGGGCTCCGACGTGCCCCTGGTCCCGATCCGCATCATGGTGAAGGCGGGGAGCGCGCACGATCCGGAGGGGAAGGAGGGGCTGGCCTTCCTCACCGCGGCCCTGGTCCTGGAAGGGGGGTTCGGCGAACCCTCCGATCCCCTCACCAGGGAGGGACTGGCCCGGCGCACCGCTCCCTGGGGGGACGGTGCCCTGCCCGGCATGCGGGTGGACAAGGAGAGCACCACCTTCTCCATGCGGGTCCCCAGCGAGGTGATGGGGACCTACACCCGCGAGATCCTGGCTCCCATGCTCTCGGAGCCCCTCTTCGACGAGGAGGGACTGGAGCGGATCCGGGACGAGGTCCTCACCTGCGTGGAGAGCGGCCTGCGGAAGGAGGACCTGGAGCACCTGGGGCTCGAGGCCCTGGACAACTACATCCACGAGGGCACGGGCAGGGGGCACCTGGTCCGGGGGAGCGTGCAGGGACTGAAGAGCATCACCCGGGAGGACATCCGGCGCTTCTACACCACATGGTATGAGCCGGTGAACACGATCATCGGTGTGGGGTCCTCCGACGAGGTGGTCCACGACCGGGTGCGGGAGGCGGTCCGTTCCATGCGGGGCCTGGAAGGGGTGCGGCCCATGACCCGCTCCCGACCGGGCGGGCCCCGGCGGGTGCAGGGGCGGGAGATGACCATCGTGGCCCAGCCCGACGCACCGGGGGCGGTCATCAACATCGGCTTCCCCATCCCCCTCCTGCGGAGCGACGAGGACTTCTGGCCCCTCTGGGTGGCCAACGTCTGGTTCGGCACGCACCGCGACTCCTTCAGCCGCCTCTACCGGGTCATCCGCCAGGAACGGGGCTACAACTGCGGCGACTACTCCTACATCGAGCACTTCGCCGGCCGTCCCGCCTTCCTCTTCCCCCCCTTCAACACCCCCCGGACCGCCCAGTACTTCAGCATCTGGATCCGGACCGTGGACCCCGGCTACGTCCACCACCTCACGAAAGCGGCCATGTGGGAGCTGGAGGACCTGGTCCGCAGGGGGCTGAGCCCCGAACAGGTGGAGGCCGCGAAGAACAAGGCCCGTATCCTCTATCCGGACTACGCTGAGACCGCCTCCCGCCTGCTGGAGGCGAAGGTGGACGATGTCTTCTACGGCATGCACGAGAGGGGTTTCCTGGAGGGCTACCGGGAGCGGATCGAGGCGCTCACCGCCGAGCAGGTGAACGCGGCCATCCGGGAGTACCTGCAGACCGACAACGTGAAGATCCTCGTGGCCACCGAGGCGGGGTCGGCCTCGGCGCTTCGCCAGGAGGTCGTGGAGGGAGGACCCGCCTGCGGCAAGGGACCGGCGGACTACGGCCTCCCCTCCGAGGGCCGGGGGGAGGACATGACCTATCGGGTCCCGGCCGAGACCCTCGAGACGCTCTACCTGGACGGTGTCTGGGCCCGCTGCTGGCTCGGCCTGGAGTCCGACCGGGTGCGCGTGGTCCCGGTGGAGGCCCTCTTCGAGACCGGGGCCTTCATCACCCTGCCGCCGGGGGAGGGCGGCTGACCCGGGATATCGGGCCGGCCCCCCCCGGGGGGGGGCGGCTCTAAGGCCGCTCCTCTTCCTCGTGCTTCTCCAGGGCCTGCGGGGTCTCCGGGTCCACCGAACCGGTGTCGGGACTCGGACCCTCGGCCGCGGGCGCGCGGGGCGGGAAGACGAAGACCAGCAGGGCGATGCCGATGGCGGAGACCAGGCCCACCGAGCCGAAGATGAACCAGGCGACCCGGGGCTCCTGCAGGGTCACCCGGGCCAGTTCCAGTACCGGTCCCCCGATGAGGCCCGAGACGAAGCTCCCGACGGCGATGGGCAGGAAGGCGAAGCCCATGTACATCCCCACCTGGTCTTTGGGGGCCATGTCCCCGAGATACTTGTAGAAGTGGGCCGCGTAGGTCATCTCTCCGACCGCGAAGAGGAAGATCCCCACGCCCACCAGCCACACCGCCGCGTGCAGTCCCATGGCCACGATGCCGATGCTGGAGATGAGCACCCCCAGCAGCACGGCCCGGCCGGTCTCGATGTTGCGGACCAGGTAGCCCACGATGACCTGGAAGATCACGATGGTCAGGGCGTCCAGGCTGATGATGAACCCGATGATCCGCTCGCTCTCGATGCCCAGGTCGGTGCGCAGGTAGAGGGGCAGGGCGCCGAAGAACTGGAAGAACATGCTCCAGTAGCCGGCCACGAAGAGGAAGAGGAGCATCAGGCGGCCGTTCCTGATGACCGTCATGAAATTGCGGAAGAAGCCCCCGAGGCTCTGGGCCACCTTGTCCACTTCCGCGTCCTCCGGTTCCGTGAAGACGAAGAAGACCAGGACCAGGGCCAGGAGGATGGCGGCGGTGCTGGCCAGGAAGACGTTCTCCACCCCGAAACGCTCGGCCACCCAGCCGGTGGTGTTGGGGGCCAGGAAGCCCCCGATGTTCACCAGCATGTAGTAGATGGAGAAGCCCACCGCCCCCAGGGCG
Source organism: bacterium (assembly GCA_046497505.1). Lineage (GTDB taxonomy): Bacteria > Blakebacterota > Blakebacteria > Blakebacterales > JAWOFN01 > JAWOFN01. Next base: position 4,208 of record JAWOFN010000111.1, read on the forward strand.
ACGGGGCTGGTCTTCTGGACCGTGCCCGTGATGCACGGCTTGATGAGGCTGGCCCCGAAGGCCACCAGGAAGAGGGCGCCCATGATGGGCCAGAAGGTGGTGAGATGGCCGGCCAGGAAGTAGCCGGCGGCCAGCACCCCGTAGGCCAGCATGATGGCGCGCCGGAAGCCCAGCCAGTCGGCGATGAAGCCGCTGAGGACCGCCATCCCGTACACGAACAGGCCGAAGTTCCCGTTCACGAGGATGGCCGTGCTCTCCTCGACCCCCCGCACCTCGGTGAGGTAGATCACCAGGAAGGAGGTCATGCCGTAGAAGGCGATCCGCTCGAAGAGCTCGGAGATGTTGGCCGACCAGAAGGATCGGTTGAACTCGGTCAGCGATACGAAGAAATCCTTCAGCTTCTGGAACATGGGGGCCTCCTTCAGCCGACCTGGATGAGTTCGTCCTGGACGGGGCCGCTGATCTCCGCTTCACCGTCGGGGGTGATGAGCATGTCCACCTCGGTGCGTACGGCCATCCTCCCCTCCAGGTAGATGCCCGGCTCGATGCTGAAGGCGGTGCCCGCGAGGATCTTCCGGCGGTCGCGGGTCTCGTAGTTGTCGATGTTGGCGCCGTTGCCGTGGACCTCGTGGCCGATGGAATGACCGGTACGGTGGATGAAGTAGTCGCCGTAGCCGGCGGCCTCGACCACCCTGCGTGATGCGGCGTCCACCTCCCACCCCTCCAGGGACTCCCCCCTCCCGAAACGTTCCAGGACCAGTTCGCATGCCGCGTCCCGGGCGTCGGTGACCGCCTCCCAGATCGTCACGTACTCCTCGGGGGGCTCCTCTCCGGAGTAGCCGCACCAGGTGATGTCGGCGAAGATCGCCTCCGGGGACTCCTCCCGGGCCCAGAGGTCGATGAGGATGGTCTGGTCGGGCCCGAAGGGCCGGGCGTTCTCGGGGGTGGGTTCGAAGTGGGGGTTGGCCGGGTGGCCGCCGATCCCCACGATGGGCACGTCGTGGCCGGGGGTGAGGCCCTCTTCCTCGAAGCGGTCGAGGATGAAGCGGGCGATGTCGTACTCGGTGACGGGGGAGCCGCCGGAGAGGGCCTCCCCGATCTTCTCGAACGCCTCGTCCTTGATGCGGTGCACCCTCTCCATGGCCCGGCGGTGACTGGCCGCGCCCTCCTCGCCGAAAGTGGCCTCGAACATGCTCACCAGGTCGGCGCTGGATACCACCTCCACCCCGCCGGCGTCGCGGACCAGTTCCACCGTCCCGGCGTCCACCAGGGAGACGTAGGGGATGTCGCAGTTCGGTGAGTACTGCATGGCCGCCGTGGAGCTGTCCTCCAGGATCGAGCCCAGGGCCTCCCGGAGCTGTTCCCATGTGGAATAGACCCGTTTTCCGCCGGGCAGGGCATCGAGGCGGCCCGCCTCGACCCCGTGCACGAGGCGCACCGGCTCACCCTCGGACGGCACCCAGTAGAACCAGCGGCGCGTGGTCATCTGTTCGATATCGAGCCCGAGGATCCGGTAGGCTACGTGCTCGCGGTTGTGGAAGTCGTAGAAGAGCCAGCCGTCCACGGCAGCCCTGCGGACGGCGTCCTGGATGGACTGAAGATCCATTTTCGTTCCCTTTCCTGCGCGTCGGAGCGGGGGATGTGGGGCAGAATCTACCCCCGTTGCCGGGCCGCGGCAACCCGCTTGCCCGCTCGGGCCCCCTGCTTCATCATGCCGGTATGGGAGCCGTTTCCTTCAGCAGGGACGACTACGAGAGGGCCGCCGCCACCCTCCTCGAGGTGGCGGGTCTGGCGGTGGTGCAGGCGGTCAGGGAGGGCAAGGTCCCGCCTCCCGGCACCCTCCCCGTTGAACCTCCCCTCCAGCAGCCCAGCGGCGTCTTCGTGACCCTGCGGCGGAGGGGGCGCCTCCGGGGCTGCATCGGATACCCCCTCCCCCTCTACCCCATGGCCGAGGCGTGCTGGCGGGCCGCCCAGCAGGCGGCGCTGGAGGACCCCCGATTCCTCCCCGTGACGGAGGAGGAACTGGAGGGGCTGACGGTGGAGGTCTCGATCCTCACGCCGGGGAAGGAGTTCACCGAGCTCTCGGAGTGGCGGCCGGGCGTGGACGGGGTGATGCTCGAAGCGGAGGGCAGACGGGCTCTCTACCTGCCCGAGGTGGCTGCCGAGACGGGTTGGGAGGGGGAGCGGTTCCTCACCGAACTGAGCCTCAAGGCGGGCCTGGACCCGGATGCGTGGAAACAGCCGGGGACCCGCCTGCTGAGGTTCCAGACCGTCACCTCCGAGGGGATCGTCTCCGAAGCATGAGGCGGGTGGCGGCCACGGCCCGCTCCCCGGAGACCTTGTCCTCCACCAGGACCACCAGGAAGACGTTCCCCTGGTAGGTGCCCTCCAGCGCGCCCAGGTCGATGGCCAGACTCCGGCTCGCCCTGGCTTCGATGGAGGTCCGGTCCTGTTCCGATCCCAGGCGAATGATCCCCTGGCCCTCGGCGTCGGGGATGATGAAGAAGGTCTCGCTCCAGACGTGGTCCCCCACGTCCGATTCGCTCATCCCCTCCACCTCGAAGTAGAAGTAGAGGTCCTGACCGTAGAGGAAGGAGCGGCTCGGGGCGGGCAGGATCCGCAGGCCGTTCCGGATGAACTTGCCCTCCCCCTCGGCGGGTCGGATGTCGGTGGCCAGGGTGATGGGCGAGATCCGGAGTCCCTCCTCGGAGGGCCCTTCGCCGGCGGCGGACGACCGTACGTCCAGGAACTGGAGCAGGCCCCCGGCCAGTCCGGAGGAGGGATCCTGGGCCGAGACGTAGATCACATAGGGCCGGGCGGGCATCCCGAACCGGAAGACGTCCAGGAAGAAGCGGCCTTCCATCTCCCCCTCTCCTTCCACGACGTAGCCCTCCTGACGGCTGGCACCGTACACGGGACGCCCGCGATCGTCGGTCAGCAGCACGCTCACCCGCAGGTCGGTCCTCCGCTCTCCTCCTTCCCCTTCCCGGATCGTGACCTCCCCGGCCGGCAGGCCCACGCTGACCTGGAACTCCACGCTGTCCCCCTCCGCCGGGAAGGCCACGGCGTCCATGGTCATGGAGAGGTTCTCCGCTCCCAGGGGGATCGCCACCCGGTAGACCCCCGAGGGGGCCAGCACGCTCAGTTCCTCCCGGATGAGGTCCGCATCGATGGTGGAGGAGCGGTTCAGGGCCGATGAGACGGTCCTCGCCGCCTCCTCCATGCCCTCTTTCCTGTGGAACGCCTCTGCCATCGCGGTCTGGAGGAAGCTGCTGATATGGTCGTCCAGCACCGCGAACTGCACCCACCCCAGCATCGTGTCGCCGATCCCCATCACCTCGGGGGTGGACCAGAGGAAGTGGGCGACGCGTCCGTTCTCATCCAGGAAGGCCGGAGGCCCCAGGGTGAGGTAGACATCCCCCCGCCAGTCCCACCCGGTCAGGCGATCCGGATCGGGGAAGATACGGGCCAGGCGTTCCAGCAGCCCCTCGGGGTCGCGCCAGAGCAGGGGGTGGGGACCTCGGGCAGCCGCCCGCTCCAGTCGGAACTGCTCCTGTGCGAGGCCGTCGAGGTCCGCATCCAGCAGGGTCGCGGGATAGCTGTCCCCGGCCGCACGACGGAGAGCGTGTTCCTCGGTCCCCCCCGCCGCCATCAGGGCGGCCAGGCGCCTTGCCCCCTCGGTGCCCAGTCGATAGGAGCTGCGGACCGACATGCGCTGGAAGACCTCGTCCTTCAGGCCGCCGACGTTGGCCAGACGTTCGGTGGGCACCTCCAGGAGCCTCTGTATGAGGTCGGGATGCTCGTACCAGGAGAGGTCGATGAGGGCCTGCCGTTTCCGGATCACCGAGGCGGTCGGGTCCTCCAGGAGTTCCCACACCCCCTCCAGATCCGGCGGACCGGGCGGCTCCTGCAGTCCGGGCTGGCGCTGCAGTTCTCCCTCGAGGGTGACGAGGGTGAAGTTCTCGGGCGACCCGTAGCGGAACCGCTGCCGCAGGAACCCGCCCTCCCAGGCGGGCGGCGTCCTCGCGATGCCCTCCTCGTTGGGACGGCCCCAGGTCACGAACTCCGGCCCCCGGGCGTCCCACAGCCCGTAGCGCAGGAAGATCCCCCACGGCTGGGGCCACTCGCCGAAGGGGATGTCGGGGAAACGTCCGGAGAGGTAGTCCGCCCGGTATCGGTAGACCTCCAGCAGTTCGTTCGCTTCGGTGGCGGGGAGGGGGTCCCGCTCCGCCCAGTAGGCGTCGAGCCATGCCCCCACGTCCTCCGCGTCCCGCATGGCGGCCCGGTGCCTCCCGGAGGCCAGGTAGGCCGTGAGCCGCACCTCGGAGAGCCTCTCCGAAGGGACCTTCGGGCGGGCGGCTTCGATCACCTCCGCCGGGGGGGGAGAGGCACAGCCGGAGAGGACCGCCGAGAGGATGAGGACGGTGAGGAGGCCGCGGGAGTCCGTTGTCGTCACGATGTCAGGCATGGGGTCCCATGTTCGGGGTTCTGCGGGTGCCGGTCAAGAGGGTGAGGAGGCGGGGCTGGCCCTCCCCGGGAAAGGGTCCTATCCTCCTTGCGGGCATGAGACCCGCTCGCTGTATGATGGCGATCCTCAGCCGGGCATGATACCGAAAGCGGGCTCGACGGGAATCGTACAGGATCGTGTCGTCCGTGCTCTTTCATTCAGACGATGCACGGAGCGGGACGTTGCAGCAGAACCTTCAATGGGAGGAACCTGGATGATGAAGGACATGCGCGCGATGGGCGCACGGATTGCCCTGTCCGCCTCGCTGGCTCTGGCGGGCGGCTGCGCGGCGGGTACCGCGGGAGTGACCCCGAACGTGTGGGAATCGGGCCGGACCATCGAGTACGCGACCACCTCGGGTCAGACCATGACCATGGAGATCCCGGGTATGGGGGCCATGACCACCGGGATCAGCCAGACCGTCGAGCTGACGCTGGCCGCGGCCTCCGCGCCGCGGGAGTTCCAGATGAAGGTGAGGACGGTCGAGGTGAGGATGGACGTGCCGGACCCCTCCATGGACACGGGCGAGATGGACCAGTACAAGGCGCTGGAGGGACTGGAAGCGACCTTCACGGTGGCCGAGGACGGTCTCGTCGCCACCGCCAGCGGGCTCGATGAGAACCGGGGCGTCCAGGCGATGGGCGGTGTGGAAGGCTTCAAGGAGCAGATGCTCCAGAGCTTCTTCCTGCCCCTTCCCGAGAGCGGTGAGATCTCCCAGGGGGTCCGCTGGACCCGTGAGAGCAGGATACCGGTGGTCCAGAGCGGCATGGAGATGGAGATCTCCTCCGCCACCGAGTACCTCGTGGAGGAGCAGACCGAGTACGGCGGCTTCCCGGTCTGGAAGATCGCGGTGAACAGCGAGGACCAGATGGCGGGCGGCGGGGACCAGATGGGCATGCCCATGGACATGGCGGCGGCGGGCAGGACCGAGGGCACCCTCTACGTGGAGCTGGGGACCAACGCCCTGGTCTACGCCGAGTCCACGGCGTTCCTGTCCGGCGACATCACCGCCCCGGGGATGAGCATCGACATCGACATCAACGTCACGAGCAGCGTGGAGCGCAGGTAGGCGGCCGACGCCCGGCTGGGGGTCCCATGGGATACTGGGTAGGGAAGGACACCATCGAGGGGGTCCAGCCCACCCTCCGGCTCTCCCGCGGTTCGGTGGTGGTGGGGATCGACCCCGACCTGGTCGTGGCGGCCGACCTGGAGGGACGGCCCTGGAGGCTGGTGGACGGGGACACGACCTACCGGTGGAGCCTGAACGGCGGCGTGCTCGCCGTCCGCAGGGGTCCGGACGGGGGGCGGGAGCGCAGGCGGCTGGACATGGCGGAGGCGGTCCGGGTCTGGGAGCAGACCCGCGACCGCCTCACTCCGCTCCTGGAGGCCCCCCTCCTCCGGAGCGGGGACGGGGGAGGGGAGAGGCTCTCCGACCGCTTCGTCTACGCCGCTTCTCCTGCCGAGGACCCGGAGCGGGCCCCCGAAGAGAGCGAGCAGCGGCTGGCGGGTGCGCTCGGACGGCTCGCCGCTGTGGACGCCGAACGCCTCCGGGAGGACGCCTCCCGCTTCTCCGAGGTGTACAGCCCCGTGGGTATCCTCCCTCCCGACCAGTACATGGCCCTGGTCCTCCAGATCACCCGGGGCTGTTCCTTCAACACATGCACCTTCTGCACCTTCTACCGGGACTTCCCCTTCCGTATCAAGGAGCGGGAGGAACTGGTGCGACACATGGATGAGGTGGAGGACTTCCTCGGTCGGGGGATCGAGCTCAGGAGGAGCATCTTCCTGGGGGACGCCAACGCGCTCGTGGTACCCATGGACACCCTGCGGCCGCTGGTCGCGGAGGTGGCCCGGCGCTACGGGGACCACCCCGCCTCCGAAGGGGGGCTCCACGCCTTCCTGGACGGCTTCAGCGGGGCGAAGAAGGAGGCGGAGGACTTCCGGGAGCTGAAGGAGCTGGGGCTCAGCAGGGTGAGCGTGGGGATGGAGTCGGGACACGACCCCCTGCTGGAGTGGCTGCGCAAGCCCGGGAGCTCGAAGGACGTGGAGGTCTCGGTCCGGGCCATGAAGGAGGCCGGCCTGGAGGTCACCATGATCGCCCTGCTGGGTGCGGGAGGGAGCCGCTATGACGAGGGACACGTCCGCGATACCGTCTCCCTGCTCTCCTCCCTCCCCCTGGACCGGCGGGACATCGTCTACTTCAGCGAGTTCGTGGATCAGCCGGACGCCCCCTACGGGGTGATCGCCGCGGAGGAGGGGGTCGCGCCCCTGGACGGCGTGGGGATGGCCCGCCAGCGGGAGCGGGTCGCGGGGGCCCTGAGACCGCT
>JAWOFN010000121.1:0-6224 GCA_046497505.1 bacterium
ACCACCCTCATCGGGGCCAGCCCCGAGATGCTCCTGCGCACCTCCGGCGACGCGGCCCAGGTCTGTCCCATCGCCGGCACCCGGCCCCGGGGCGCCGACCCGGATGAGGACGCGGCGATGGAGGCGGAGCTGCTGGCGGATCCCAAGGAGCGCTCGGAGCACGTGATGCTGGTGGACCTGGGACGGAACGACCTGGGGCGGGTCTGCCGTCCGGGGAGCGTGCATGTCCCCACCCTCATGCAGACCGAGCGCTACAGCCATGTCATGCACCTGGTGAGCACGGTCACCGGCAGGCTGAGGGAGGATGTGGACGCTCTCGACGCCCTCCAGGCGTGCTTCCCCGCCGGTACGGTGAGCGGTGCCCCGAAGGTGAGGGCCATGGAGATCATAGAGGAACTGGAAGGGGTCCGCAGGGGCTCCTACGCCGGGGCGGCGGGCTATGTGGGGTTCGGGGCCCGCAGCCTGGACACCTGCATCGCCATCCGGACGGTGGCGGTGAGCCGGGGCAGGGCCCACATCCAGGCCGGCGCGGGGATCGTGGCGGACTCGGAACCGGAGAAGGAACTTGCGGAGACCCGGGCGAAGGCCGGGGCCATGCTGGCCGCCCTCAGCCTGGCCGGCGTCGAGTCGGGGCGGGCGGCCCCGAAGGAGGTGCGGGGATGATCCTGGTCATCGACAACTACGATTCCTTCACCTACAACCTGGTCCAGATGCTGGGGGCCCTGGGAGCGGAGGTGGAGGTGTCCCGCAACGACGCCCTCGGGGCCTCCGACGTGCTCGCCATGTCCCCCGCCGGGGTGGTGATCTCCCCCGGTCCGGGTGGGCCGGCGGACGCGGAGAACACCCCCGACATCATGAAGCGGTCCGCGGAGGCGGGCATCCCCGTCCTTGGGGTCTGCCTGGGACACCAGGTACTGGGCGCGATCTACGGTGCGGCGGTGGACCGCGGGCCCGTCCCGATGCACGGCAAGACCAGCCGGATCGAGCACGACGGGGAGGGGGTCTTCACCAACGTGCCGAACCCCTTCGAGGCGGGCCGCTACCACTCCCTGGTGGTGGTGAAGGAGACGGTCCCGGAGGAGCTCCGCATCACCGCCCGGAGCGGGGACGGGCTCATCATGGGGCTCCGGCACATCTCCCTCCCCCTGGAGGGGGTCCAGTTCCACCCCGAGTCGATCCTCACCCCCGACGGGGAGATGATCCTCTTCAACTTCCTTCGCCTGGCGACCCACCCCACGGCGGGGTGGAAGGCGATGCGGGCGAAGCAGCAGCAAAGCAAGGAGCGGCGGTCATGAGCACCGAACGGAGCGCGATCCAGAAGAGCCTGTCCCGGCTGGCGGCCGGGAGGGACCTGAGCCGTGACGAGGCGTTCGCGGCCATGAGCACCATCATGGACGGCGATGCCGCGGGCGCCCAGATCGGCGCCTTCCTCATGGGCCTGAGGGCCAAGGGGGAGACGCCGGACGAGATCACCGGCTGCGCCGAGGCGATCCGGGACCGGGCCCTCCCCGTCCCCCACAGCGACCCCAGCCTCCTCGATACATGCGGGACGGGCGGGGACGGGGCGTCGACCTTCAACATCTCCACCACCGCGGCGTTCATCGCCGCCGGGGCGGGGCAGAAGGTGGCCAAGCACGGCAACCGGGCCATCTCGAGCCGGACCGGGAGCGCCGACGTGCTGGAGGAACTGGGTGTGACCATCGACATGGCGGGTCCGGAGGTGGCGGGCGCGCTGGACGAGGTGGGCATCACCTTCCTCTTCGCCCCCACCTTCCACGCCGCCATGCGGCATGCCGGTCCTCCCCGGAAGCAGATGGGCATGCGCACCGTGTTCAACGTCCTGGGGCCCCTCTGCAACCCGGCCGGGGCCACGGCCCAGATCGTCGGGGTCTACGACCCCGACATGACCGGGGTGCTGGCCCGGGTGCTGGGCAACCTGGGCGTGGAGCGGGCGGTGGTGGTCCACGGGTGCGACGGGCTGGACGAGATCACCATCACCGGACCCACCCGGGCGGCGGAGTGGACCGGGAGCGAGGTGGTGGAGTACGAGATCGAGCCGGAGTCGTTCGGCCTTCCCCGCGGGAGCATGGAGAGCCTCGCGGGAGGCGGCCCCGCCCTCAACGCCCGGATCCTCCGCGGCGTCCTGGAGGGGACGGACGGGGGTCCCAGGGCCATCGCCCTCCTGAACGCCGGCGCCGCCCTGATGGTGGCGGGCAGGGCGGAGGACATCAAGGAGGGGGTGCGGCTGGCCCGGGAGAGCGTGGATTCGGGCGCGGCCCTGGCCTCCCTGGAGGATCTGCTGGCCTATTCCCGCACCCTGAGGGAGCGGGAGGGGGGCAGGCGGGCGGCCCCGGACCGCGTGAGCGGGGGGATCCCGGGATGGGGACAGGTCGATGGGCGCTGAGGGGGGCGGTGACTACCTGGATCGGAAGGCGGCGTCGGTACGGGCACTGCGGAGTACGCAGGCCCCCTCCGGGGCGGAGTTGGAACGCCTGATGAGCGAGGCGCTGGGAGCCCCGGAGCCCCCCTCCTTCGCCGCGGCCCTCCGGGAGGGTCCCGGGGTGGCGGTGATCGCCGAGTTCAAGCGGCGCTCTCCCAGCGGGGGGAGCCTGGTCGAAGGGGAGGACCCCCTGACCGTGGCCGGGCAGTACGCCGAGGGGGGGGCCGCCTGCCTCTCGGTCCTCACCGACGCCGAGGACTTCGGCGGCAGCCTGGGCGACCTCACCCGCGTGACCGACGGGGTGGGTCTCCCGGTGCTCCGCAAGGACTTCATCACCGACGGGGCGGCGGTCTGGGAGGCCCGTGCCGCCGGAGCCGCGGCGGTCCTGCTCATCGTGGGGATGCTGGACGGCGGGGAGCTTCGGAGCCTGCTCCGGGCCGCCGATGGGGCGGGGCTGGACGCGGTGGTGGAGGTCCACGACACGCGGGAGTGCGACCGGGCCCTGGAGGCCGGGGCGAGGATCGTGGGGGTCAACAACCGGGATCTCCGGAGCCTGACCACCGACCTGGCTGTCACCGAGGAGGTGGCGCCCGGTGTCCCCGGGGAGGTCACGCTGGTGAGCGAGAGCGGCATACGGACACCCGAAGACGTGAGCAGGGTGCGGGACGCGGGGGCCGACGCGGTGCTCGTGGGGGAGGCGCTCATGCGCCTGGACCCCGCGGCCCGGCGGCAGCGGGTCCGGGCCCTGGGGAGTGTGGTCCGATGAACAGGTATCGAGGCAACGGAGACGGAAGGCCCTTCTGCAGGACCCGCGTGAAGATCTGCGGGATCACCCGGCCGGAGGACGCGGAGGCGGCGGTCTGCCTGGGAGCGGACGGGGTGGGGGTGGTCTTCGCCCGCAGCCCGCGGAACGTGACGATCCAGCAGGCGAAGGAGGTGCTGGATGCCGCACCGAACTACGTGAACCGGGTGGGGGTCTTCGCCGACCAGGACGGCTCCTTCATCTGGGATGCGGTGCTGGGCTGCCGCCTGGACTGGGTACAGCTCTCGGGCAGCGAACCCCCGGAACTCCCGGAGGGACTCCCCGCCCGGGTGATGAAGACGGTCCACGTCGCTGCTGCCGAGGACCTGGAGGCCCTGGCGGGCTACCCCGGGGACGCCTTCCTGCTGGACTCACCCCCCCTGCCCAGCGGCCGGATGGGGGGCACGGGCAGGACCTTCGACTGGGACCTGGCCAGGAGCCTGCCGTGGCCCCGGGAGCGGGTGGTGGTGGCGGGCGGGCTCAGCGATGAGAACGTGGGTGAGGTCATCCGCCTCCTCCGGCCCGGTGGGGTGGATGTCTCCTCCGGTGTGGAGAGCAGGCCCGGCGTCAAGGACCCGGAGCGCCTGCGGGCCTTCTTCCGCGCGGTGGAACGGGCGGACGGGGAGGTCCGGGAGAGGACCGAGAGGGAGGCGCCCGGGGAGGCGGGACGGGACGAGCAGCAGGGACTGGAGGAGATGACGTGAGCAGCGCGCGGCAGGAGTCGGGATCGATCGAACTCCCCCCCGGCGGGGAGGCGGAGCGGGGCCGGTTCGGCCGGTGGGGCGGGCGCTACGTGCCCGAGACCCTGATCCCGGCCCTCTCCGACCTGGAGACCGCTTTCCGCAGGCTCAGGGAGGACGGGGGGTTCCGGGAGGAGCTGGACGGCCTGCTCCGGGACTACGTGGGACGGCCCACCCCGCTCTACCGGGCCCGGCGGCTGGCCGAGCGGGCCGGGGGAGCCCGGATCTACCTGAAGCGGGAGGACCTGGCGCACACCGGGTCCCACAAGCTGAACAGCGCCCTGGGACAGGCCCTCATGGCCCGGACCCTGGGCCGGAGCCGCCTGATCGCGGAGACCGGGGCCGGTCAGCACGGTGTCGCCACCGCGACGGCCGCCGCCCTGGTGGGGCTCCCCTGCCAGGTGTACATGGGCGAGGTGGACATGGAGCGGCAGCGGCTGAACGTGGTGCGCATGGAGCTGCTGGGAGCGGAGGTCCTGCCCGTCTCCAGCGGGTCCCGGACCCTCAAGGACGCCACCAGCGAGGCGATCCGGGACTGGATGGCCAGTCACGCCGACACCCACTACGTCATCGGGTCGGTGGTGGGGCCCCATCCCTACCCGTGGATGGTCAGGACCTTCCAGAGCGTCATCGGGCGGGAGGCACGGGAGCAGGTCCTCGAAGCGGAGGGCCGGCTGCCGGACGAGCTCATCGCCTGTGTGGGGGGGGGGAGCAACGCCATCGGGCTCTTCTATCCCTTCATCGAGAACCGGGTCCCCATGACCGGGGTGGAGGCGGGAGGGGAGGGGATCGCCACCGGCCGGCATTCCGCCAGCATAGGGGGCGGGCGCCCCGGGGTGCTCCACGGGTCCTACTCCTTCATCCTGCAGGACGAGGAGGGTCAGATCGCCCCCACCCACAGCCTGGCGGCGGGCCTGGACTATCCGGGCGTGGGTCCCGAGCACGTATGGCTCGAGGAGCAGGGGCTGGCCCGTTACGTGTCGGTCACCGATCGCCAGGCGGTGGAGGCCTACCGGGTCCTCTCCCGGAGCGAGGGGATCATCCCCGCCCTGGAGTCGAGCCACGCCCTGGCCTGGGCCCTCGAGCGGGGAAGGGAGCTGGGTGAGGGGGCGCTGCTCCTGGTGAACCTCTCCGGCCGGGGGGACAAGGACGTCATACGCCGAACCCCCTCGGGTGCGGAGGAGCTGGGCGGAGGAGCCGAGGCGGCGACGGAGGGGGGGATCGGACGTGGCTGAGCGAAGAGCGGTGCGGGCCGCCTTCGGGGCGGCGGATGAGCAGGAGCGGTCGGCCCTGGTCGCCTTCCTGGCCGCGGGGGACCCGGACATGGAGACCACGGTGGAGACGGCCCGGGCCGCCGCAGAGGCCGGGGCGGACGTGCTGGAGCTGGGGGTGCCCTTCAGCGACCCGCTGGCGGACGGTCCCATCATCCAGGCCGCCTACACACGGGCCCTCTCCGGCGGGTTCCGGATGGATGCCCTCCTGGAGGCGCTGGAACGGATCGCCCCCCTCGGTCCGCCGGTGGTCCTCATGACCAGCCTCAACCCGGTGCTCGCGAGGGGACTGGGACGCTTCTGCCGCGATGCGGCGGCTTCGGGGGCCTCGGGGATCCTGGTCCCCGACCTGCTGCCCGAGGACGCCGGGGAGCTGCGCGGGGCGGCGCGGGAGAGGGGCCTCGACACGGTCTTCCTGGCCGCTCCGGGCATCAGCGAGGAGCGGCTGGCGGCGGCCGCCGGAGCTTCCATGGGGTTCCTCTACCTCATCAGCCGCCGCGGGGTCACGGGACCGGACGGCGGGGTGGGGGAGGGGCTGGAGGAGGAGGTGGCCCGGGCCCGCCGGCATGCCCGGACCCCGGTGGCCGTGGGGTTCGGGGTCACCAGCGCCGAAGACGCGGCCCGGGTGGCTCGAGCCGCCGACGGGGTGATCGTGGGGAGCGCCCTGGTCCGGGCGGCCCGCCGGGCCTGCCGGGAGGGGGGCGCCGCGGCCGCGGCCCGGGCGGTGGGCGCGAAGGTGGGCGAACTGGCGGAAGGCATCCGGTCGGCCGCCCCCGGGATGAGGACCGGGGACGATGAAGACATCAACGAGGAGCGGCAGGGATGATCGTGGTCATGGGGCGGGAAGCCAGCGAGGGCGAGATCGCCGATGTGGTCCGGCAGCTGGATCGGGCGGGGTGCAGGGCAGAAACGCTTTTTGGGCACTGGCAAGTTTCCAATTCAGAAATGAGGTCGAAAAGTGACGATCGAAT
>JAWOFN010000132.1:0-10338 GCA_046497505.1 bacterium
TCGGCGTCGGGGAAGACCACCGTCCCGATGTCACGGCCCTCCAGGACCACACCCCCCTCCGCGCCCATGGCACGCTGGGCGTCCACCAGCACTTCTCGGACGTGGGGTACGGCCGAAACCGATGAGACGTGGCATGTTACCTCAATCATACGAATCTCGTCAGAAACATCCTCCCCGTCAAGGAGCACACGCACCCCGTCTGCCTTCTGTTCCAGCCGAACGGTACAGGTGTCCGCCACCCGGGAGACCGCCTCCGGGTCCTCGGGATCCACTCCCCGGCGCAACACCTTCAGCGTCACCGCCCGGTACATGGCACCGGTATCGATGTACAGATAACCGAGCCGTTCGGCCAGCAGGCGCGCGGTGGTACTCTTCCCCGACCCCGAGGGACCGTCGATGGCAATGATGAGGCCCTCCTTCCCCGGGCTCATTTCATGCGCTCGCCTTCGTCCTCCCGTATGAAGATCCAGGCCACCGTCTGTCCGATGTCCAGGGGCTCGTCCAGCTTCCAGTAGGAGCGGTCGTGATGGTACCGGCTGCTCGTGTCCTCTTCGGGCTGGGCCTCCACCTCGGCCAGGATGCTCTGTGCTCTCCGGATCCAGGCGCGCATCCCCTCCTCACGGAGGTCCACCCATCCGCCATCGGCCCACTGGTCGATCCGCTCCGGGTCCACCGGTTCCGACACCCTGCCCCGCTCCGGCGGGATCTTGATCTGAGGACCTCTCAGCAGCCGTCCGTCCGGGAGGAGGATGGGGATCCCGACACTCACCATCTGACTCCTGAGTTCCCGGTCCTCCTCCACGAGGGAGCGGCACTTCGCGGCCAGCGCCGCAGGATCCGCCTCGGTCACCGCCCGCAGGGTGCCGGCGGTGCGTCGGAGAAGTTCCGCCTCGAAGAGCAGCTTGGAGAGCCGGGGGGGGCCCAGCACCTCGAAGGCGATGGAACGGATGCCGTGCTGTTCCTCCAGGCCCCGGAGCCGGGCCAGGGCCGCCTCCCGCATGGCACCCGCCCGGTAGGTGGGCCCCATGATGGCGCTGTCCAGTGCTGCGACGATGTCGTACCCGGTGTTGCCGCCCTGGATCTCCCGGATCACCGAGGCCGCGATCTCCTCGGGGGTGATGAACTCCATCTGCCCGATGGAGGTGATGACGGCGAACTCGCCGGCCGAGAAGAGTCCGTTCTCCCCGGTGTCGATGTAGACCGACTCCAGGACACGGTCCTCCCCCAGGCGCTGGAAATCGTCCTCGGGGACCCGGAGGGGAAGTTCCTCCCGCGGGACCTCGGCGGAGTCCAGCCGCACGTCGTAGAGGGGTATCGGTCTCCCTGCCCGTTTGATGGGCCCCCTGCCGATACGCTTCCAGGCGATGGCGGACGCCGGCTTGACCTCCTTGACGATGGGCCCGTCCGGTGTGCGCCCCATGAGGAAGAGGAGCATGCTGTGGGCACCGGCCATGGCTGTCTTGCTCAGCAGGACCCGGCTGGGCCGCTCCTCGGAATGGGTGTAGGGGATGTTCAGTCCCATACCGCCGGTGCCGGTGGTGCCCACCTTCATGTACATGCCGGTCCCGTGGTCCCGCATCGCCCCGTAGAGGACCTGCACGTGGCGGACGAGCTGAGGGGTGTACTGTGTGGCCACCAGGCGGAACGTGGCGTCCTCGATGGCGGCGTCCTCACCGCTCTCGAGGGTGTTCACCACCTCCCGGCTGCTGGCGTAGACGTTCTGGTAGGCCAGGGCCGTGGCGGTGTTGATGCAGTCCACGATGATGTCGGGGCGGGTCCGTTCGATCAGGCGATAGAGTTCCTGTCCCGAGAGGGTCTCCTCGTCCAGGTCACCGAAGACGTCGTTGAGGAAGACCCGCCGGTTCTCCGGCTTCTTGAGCAGTTCCCCCCTTCCCAGGTCCTTGAAGTCCTCCCGGACGAAGATGTTCCCCCAGGCAGCCTCCAGACTGGCCTCCGGATAGGCGGACTGGAAGCCGTCGACGGCCTCCTCGGCCTCTTCCTTCCGAAGGGACGTCACGATGAGATGAGCGGGGTCTCGATCGAGGATCTCGCGGCAGACGGCTGTACCCACCATCCCGAAACCGCCCAGCACGAGGATGCGACGACCTTGGATCTCCACGGTACGGTCCTTTCAAGGGAGGGGGTCGAGTCCGACCCCCTCCCGGAGCACATTCACTTCTTCCCGGTTCAGCTCCCGCCACTGTCCCTGTTCCAGGTGGTCGGCGGAGAGGCCGGCGAAACGGCGTCGATGGAGACGTTCCACCGTGTACCCGAGGGCCGCGAACATGCGCTTCATCACGTGTTTGCGTCCCTCGTGGAGGGTCACCTCCACCAGGACCGCGGACTCGCGGCGGACCCCGTCGGGCTCGACGGGCCCGTCTTCCAGTGCCACCCCCTGCTCCAGAGACTCCAGGTCCCTCTCCCCAATGGGGCGGTCGAGTGCGGCCGAATAGACCTTCCGGATCCCGAAGCTCGGGTGGGTGAGACGGTGGGTGAGCTCGCCGTCATCGGTGAGGATCAGGGCGCCGGTCGTGTCGGCGTCCAGTCGCCCCACCGGCACCACCCTTCGGTCCTGGAAAGCATCCCCCAGGAGGTCCACCACCGTGGGCCGATCGTGGGGGTCGCTCATGGTCGTGATGGTCCCGGCCGGCTTGTGGAGCAGAAGATAGGCATGCCCCTCGGGGGGCTCAATTCCATTCGCCCCCACCTGCACGTCATCCCGGTCGGGATCCACGTCGAACCAGGGTTCGGTGACCACCTCTCCGTTCACCTTCACCCGGCCGTCGAAGATCATCCGGTCGCACTTGCGGCGGGATGCCACGCCCGATCGGGCCAGGAACTTGTTCAGCCTCACGGCTCCTCCCGATCCTCTTCTTCTCCCTCCTCCGGGACCCCTTCGGTCTCCTCGATCCCCTCGTCATCCTCATCGCGACGGCCCTCAGCGGGTTCGGGGCGCTGGGCACCCAGCATGCTCTCGATCTCACCCGGGTCGGGCAGGTCGTCCACGGAGTGGAGCCCGAAGTACTTCAGGAAGCGCTCTGTGGTCTTGTAGAGGAGGGGACGTCCCGGGCCCTCGTCCCGACCCGCGATCGTCACCAGGTCCCGTTCCATGAGCGTCTTCAGTGCGGATTCCGAGTTCACACCCCGGATGGCATCCACGTCGGGCCGGATGACCGGCTGCTTGTAGGCCACGATGGCGAGGGTCTCGAGGGCCGCCCGGGAGAGGCGCTGGCTCCGACGGTCCTCCTGCAGCTTGGCCACCAGGTCGGCCCACTCCGGACGGGTGGCCATCTGGAAGCCGCCGGCGATCTTGAGCACCGTGAGGGGACGCTCCTCCGCCTCCCAGTCGTGCACGATCTGCTCGATCAGCTTCTCCACCCGGTTCGGGGTGAGGGTCTCCTCATTCGGGACCATCCCTGATTCGTTCAGCAGGCTGGCCATCTGATAGGCGCTCAGCGGCTCGGTGGTGGAGAAGAGCATCACCTGGACGGCGTGCCGTATGTCGGTGGGGACGTTCTCGCTCATTCAGGGGTCTCGGGGGCGAAGGTGACGGTGGGGGTACGGGGCACCAGGAAGATGTCGCCGTACAGGTCCGGATGGTCGATGGAGAGTTCTCCCATCCGGGCCAGCTCGAGCGTGGCGACCAGGGTCACCACCATGGCCATCCGGCTGGTGAGTTCACTGAGCAGGTCCCGGAAACTGACCCGTTCGCCCGAGCTGAGGCGTTCCCTGAGGAAGGCGATCTGGTCCCCCACCTTGATATCGGGGGTGGTGACCTCGTAACGTCCCTCCTCCTTGACCCGCTCCAGGGCCTGGTGGAACGCCTTGATCAGGGCGAAGAGCGAGACGTCCAGCATCGGCTCCTCGGGCGCGGGGAGTTCCACCGGCCCGGGCCCCCCTTCCCGGAGGTAGTAGTGGGAATAGGTCTCCTCCCGCTCCTGCAGGTCCTCGGCAGCCTGCTTGTAGAGACGGTACTCCTCCAGCTGCCGGACCAGCTCCATCCGGGGGTCCTCCTCCTCCTCGGTCACCGGGGAGGGGAGCAGCAGCTTGGCCTTGATCTGCATGAGGGTGGCGGCCATGACCAGGAAGTCCCCGGCCACTTCGAGGTCGAGCATCTGCATGACCTCGATGTAGTCCAGGTACTGGTGCGTGATGGTCGCTATGGGGATGTCGTATATCTCCACCTCGTTCTTGCGGATGAGGTAGAGGAGCAGATCGAGGGGGCCCTCGAAGGCTTCGATGCGTACCGCGTAGCTCACGCGGGATCAGAGCTCCAGCCGGAACAGTCCCATGGCCGATCGAACCTCTTCCATGGTCTCCATGGCAACCTCCCGTGCACGCCTGCTCCCTTCACGCAGGACGTCGCGGACGAAATCCGGGTCCTTCTCCAATTCCGCCCGACGGGCCCGGAAATCGGCGAAGTGGTCCCCGATGGCCGCGGCCGCCTCCCTCTTGCAGGCGACGCAGCCCCTGGTCCCTGCGCGGCATTCCTCCTCCACCACCACCACCTCGCCGGTATTGAAGGCCTGATGCCACGCGTATACGTTGCAGATCTCCGGACGGCCGGGGTCGTCCTTGCGGATCTTCTTCGGGTCGGTGATGGCGGACATCACCATCTCCAGTATCCGGTCCGTGTCGTCTCCCATGAGAATGTGGTTTCCCAGGCTCTTGCTCATCTTCTTCCCGTCGGGCCCCGGGATGCGGGCGAAGGGGGTGAGGAGTGTCTCCGGCTCGGGGAAGACCTCCCGGTAGGTGGTGTTGAACTTCCGTGCCAGCTCCCGGGTGAGTTCCAGGTGGGGGATCTGGTCCTCACCCACCGGGACCGCGTGGGCGCGATAGACGAGGATGTCCGCTGCCTGCAGCACGGGATAGCCCAGGTGCCCGTAAGAGACCTCACCCCGGAGATCCAGGTCCCGGACACGCTCCTTGAAGGTGGGGTTCCGCTCCAGCCGCCCCAGCACGACCAGCATGCTCAGCATCAGGTGAAGTTCGGCATGCTCGGGGACCATCGACTGCACGAAGATAGTGGCCACCTCCGGGTCGAGACCTGCGGCCACCCAGTCCACCACCATCTCCACCGTGTCCCGGGATATCCGTTCCGTCTCGTCGTACGTGGTGGTCAGGCTGTGCCAGTCCACCACGCAGTGGAACGAATCGTACTCGTGCTGCAGTTCCACCCAGTTGGAGAGGGCTCCCGCGTAATTGCCCAGGTGCAGCCGCCCGGTGGGCTGCATGCCGCTCAGTATCCGTTTCTTCTCACCCGACATCGTCTCCCCCGGTTCTCCATCTCAGGCGTGCGGCACTCGTGGCAGGTCCGGCCAAGATAGGGACCTCCTCCGACCTGTCAACGGCCGTCAGCCGGCGAGGGGCAGCGGGGGGAGGTCCATCTCCGGCGCGCCGCCCGGGAGCAGTACGATGAGCACCGAGAGGAGCAGCGCGCCCAGGACCACGATCGAATGGACCCGCGGCGGGAAGATGTCCCGGCTCCCCGCGGTGCGGCTGAGGGTCCCCCATGAGGCCCAGCTCACCCCGCCCCAGAGCAGGAGCAGGAGCAGGACCTTCGTATGAGGCACATACCCCCCCAGAGGGAACCCCCGGTAGGGCACACCCCAGATGAACATGGAGGAGATGAGACCGGCCAGGGCGCCGAGTCCGAGCAGGGCGGTCCCCGCCGCGGTCCAGCGGGCCAGCCGTCCCTGCTGTGCAGGAAGCGGATCTCCGCGGGACTGCAGCGAGCGGAGGGCAAGGAAGCCCGCACCTGCGAGGATGCCCCCACCTGCCCCGAACACCAGGAGGATCACGACCCTCAGCAGTCCCGGATACCCTCCCGCCCGGACGGTCCGGTAGGGTCGCCGGCTGTGTTCGAGGTCGGGGGGGAGGTAGAGCTGCGTACGCGAGGGTGCCGCGGCCTGCAGGAAGTAGGCCGCCCGTTCCCCCCGCCGGCCCGTCGGTACGGGTACCGTCCACAGGTCCCCGGTCCCCGCTCGGGCCCTCACCGCCGTCCACCCGGTGTCACCCTCGGCGTACCACCACATACGCACGCTCCCAGGAAGCGGCTCGACGTTCCCTTCCACCTGCAGGGTGAGTTCCGCATCCGGGCCGGCCGGGAGGACCGCCCTGGCATCGTGACGGAGGGTCAGGACCAGGTGTTCCTCCACCGTCACCTCGTCCCGACCTCCGCAGGCGGCCAGTGAGATGAGGGTCAGCGCCAGGAGGGGCCCGGCTCGGTGCGGCCGCATGGATACCTCCACGATCAGGGGGACAGGACCAGGGCTCCTCGGACGTCGGTCCTGTGTAAGGGAACACCTGCGGCGGACAGACGGGCAAGCAGCTTCGTCCCCGGGTGTCCATACCGGTTCCCCCGGCCGGCGCTGATCACGGCCAGCCGGGGGGCGGTCGAGGAGATCAGGGCCGCGGATGTGGCGTCGTCGCTCCCATGGTGGGCCACCTTGAGCACCTGGCTCCCGAGGCGGCTCCTGAAAGGTTCGAGGCGGTACTCTGCCTCCATCTCCAGGTCCCCGGGGAGGAGGACCGTCAGTCCCCTCAGGTCGAGCCGGAGGACGAGAGAGCGCCCGTTGGCGTCCAGACCGCGTCCCCTCGACCCCGTCACCGAACCGCCCAGGACCTCGAGGCGCACCCCCTCGTCGAGCTGGAAGAGGTCTCCGCTCTCCGCGACCGCCTCACGCACACCCGACCGCAGGAGGCGTTCCCGGAACCGGAGGGCACCTGACCTGTCCCCGGGCGACCACGTACCGCGGACGAAGGTGCCGACCTCGAAGGCCTCGGCCACCGCCTCCAGTCCCGAGGTGTGGTCGCCGTCCGGGTGGGTGGCGACGAGCAGTTCGACGCGCCGGCACCCCCTGGAGGCCAGGTAGGGTACCACCACGGAGGCCCCGGCATCCCATTCCCGCCAGGCCGGTCCCCCGTCCACCACCACGAACCGGCGTGGGCTCCCGTATTCCACGACCGTGGCATCCCCCTGTCCCACGTCCAGGAAGACGACCCGCGCCCCTCCCCCTCCGGCCAGGGGACTCCAGACGGTGAGACCCAGGAGCAGCAGGGCGACCAGACGCCACCTCCCTCCCCGGGCCCACGCCAGGAGCGTCCCGGAAGCGGGCCACAAAGCCCAGGCAGGCAGAGGACGTACCGCACCCGGCAGGGACGCGGCACCCGCGACGAGGGCCAGCAGACCCCGGCCCAGCAGTTCCGCAGGCCCCGCGAGCAGGGCCCCCGCCGGTGCCCAGATGAGATGGGCCGCCATCGCCACCAGTTCCGCCGGGAGCCAGAGACCAACGAGGGGTACGGCCGCCAGGTTCACCGCCGGGGCCACGGGGTGGAGGGTCCCGAACACCGCGATCTGCACCGGCAGCACCCCCACCTGGGCACCGAGGGAGATCCGGAGGAACGCTTCCGCACCTCCCCCGGACCGCGAGAGCCGGTCCGTTTCGAACCCCTCCAGGGCCAGTCCAATGCCGGTCAGGGCGGATGCCGAGAGCTGGAAGCCGGTCGAGAAGGCCAGCGGCGGCCAGAGGAAGAGGGCCAGCAGCAGCGCAGAGGGGAGCAGGTTCCCCGGGGCGATGCGCCGCCGAAGCGCCAGGGCCCAGACAGCCACCGAACCCATCGCGCCCGCCCTGACCGCGGAAGGGGGTGCCCCGATGGCCAGGATGTACGCGATGAGGGCCCCGGTCACCGCCGCCGCCCTGGACCCGGGACCGAGGGGCAGGAGGCGGAGTACCCCGAGGAAGAGGGCCAGGAGGATACCCACATGGAGCCCGCTCACCGCCAGCAGGTGGCTGGTCCCCGAGGTCCGGAACGCTCGGGTCCATCCCGGGTCCATCCCATCCCGGCGGTTCAGCAGGACGGCGGCCAGGAGCGACCGTACCGACGGGGAGGCCCCCGGCCGGGCGGGGAGCGGATGGAGCGGATGGAGCCGCGCACGCTCCTCTTCCCCCTCCTCCCCCTGTCCTGCTCGCTCCCCCCGCTCTACCGGAAGAGGACGGACGAGCGGGCGGTAGTGCGGGTTCCAGAGCCCCTCTTTGCCCTCCGGTCGGTCGGGCATCCAAAACCCGCCCCAAACCGCACCTGCGGTGAAGAGGAGGAGAAGGGCCGCTGCCGGTGCAGCCGGGACCCACCGTGCCGGGTGGCGGACCCCCCAGAGGCCCAGGGCGGCCAGGACCAGGAGGGTCGGCGACGTCAGGCCGGCACAGAGAAGGCCGGCGGTGAAGGCCCCGACGATAAGAGCCCCCCGGGAGGACATGGTGCACCTCCACCAGGGGGCTCGCGGTCAGGGGGGACGCGGATGCCGGGACCGGGCGACGCGTGCCCGGGCCTCGTCCTCAGAGCTGCTCGAGTGCCTGTTTCAGGTCGGCGATGATGTCGTTGATGTCCTCCACCCCGACGCTGAGACGGATCAGGTTCTCGGCGATGCCGAAATCCAGCAGTTCATCAGCGCCATACGAGGAGTGGGTCATGCTGGCCGGGTGCTCGATGAGGGTGTCGCAGTCGCCCAGACTCACCGCCAGGGTGCAGAGCTGCATGGTGTTGAGCAGACGGGCCCCGTCGCTCCGGTCCCCCTTGATAAAAAAGGTGACCATGCCGCCGAAGCCCTTCATCTGCCGGACGGCGATCTCATGCTGCGGGTGGGTCCGCAGACCGGGGTATATCACCCGTTCCACCTTCGGGTGGAATGTGAGGTACTGGGCCACCCGCATGGCGTTGAAGGAGTGCCGGTCCATGCGTACCGGGAGCGTCTTGAGCCCCCTGAGCAGCAGCCAGGCGTTGAAGGGGCTCAGCACCCCGCCCAGGTCCCGGAGGGTCTCGTTCCGGATACGGTCGGCGGTCCCCTGATCGGATACCACCAGGCCGGCCACCGTGTCGCCGTGGCCGGAGATGTACTTGGTGGCGGAGTGGACCACGATATCCGCGCCGAGTTCCAGGGGACGCTGGTAGTAGGGTGTGGCGAAGGTGTTGTCCACCGCCATGGGTACGCCGGCCTTCTTCGTCCTCTCCGCGATGGCCGAGATGTCCACCACCTTCAGGGTCGGGTTGGCCGGTGTCTCGATCCAGACCAGGGCGGTGTCTTCGTCCATCGTTTCCTGCAGCTGCTTGAGGTCGAGGGCATCCACCGGGCGCGCTTCGATCCCCAGCCTGGGCAGGATGTCCTGGGCCAGCTTGTGCGTGCCGCCATAGACCGGCTGGCACATCACGATGTTGTCACCGGACCGGGCGAAGGCAAGGATCACCCCGGTGGTGGCGGCCATGCCGCTCCCGAAGGCCACCGCCCCTTCACCCCCTTCCAGGAAGGCGATCTCCTGCTCCAGCCCCTGGGTGGTGGGGTTGCTGATCCGGGTGTATACATAGCCCTCCTCCTCCCCCGCGAAGATCGCCGCGCCCGACTCAGCGCTCCGAAAGGCGAACGTGCTGCTCTGATAGATCGGCTTGCTCACCGCCCCTGTCATGGGATCGGTCCCACCCGCGCCGTGCACGGCCAGAGTGGAGAACCCCCACTTCTTCAGGAGCTCCTCATTCGGCTTCGTCGTCATCACGCCCCTCGATGAACTCGGTCAGTACCCCCCCGGTACTCTTCGGGTGGAGGAAGGCCACCGGCCTGCCCTCCACCCCGATGTCGTCACCGCTGCCCAGGACCTCGAACCCCTCGTCGGAGACGCGGGCGAGGGCGGTCTGGATATCCCCCACGGCATAGCAGATGTGGTGCAGACCCTGCCCCCTCTTCTCCACGAACCTCGCCACCGTGGAGGCGGGGTCGGTGCCCTCCATCAGCTCGATCTTCACCCCGCCGAGGTCGAAGACCTCGACCCGTACCCCCTGCTCGGTGCTCTCGGCACTCCAGGCCGGATCGACTCCCAGCAGGCGGGTGAAGAGGTCGGCGGCCCCGTCCAGGTCCGCCACGGCTATGGCCACGTGATCCACGACCCGGGCACGACTCCCGTCGTCTTCTTTGCTCATCCCTACAGCCCTCCCGGGGGATCGAAGGTACCCCACACCTCACGCAGGGCATCGCTGACCTCGCCGAGCGTGGCTTCCGCATCGATGGCTTCCATGACCAGGGGCATCAGGTTCTGGCTCCCGCGGGCCGCCTCGGTGAGGGCGGCCAGGGTCTCGTCGGTCCGGGTCGGGTCCCGCTCCGCCCGGAGGCGCGCCAGGCCCTCGACCTGGTCCCGCTCCTGGGCCGGGTCCACCTTCAGGATCTCCACCCCTTCGCTGGTCTCCTCCTCTTCGGCGAACCGGTTCACCCCCACGATGGTCTGACGTCCCTCTTCGATATCCTTCTGGGATCCGTAGGCCGCCTGATGGATCTCTCGCTGGAAGTAGCCGGAC
>JAWOFN010000006.1:0-30691 GCA_046497505.1 bacterium
GGGGGGGGGGGGGGAAGCGGGGGGGGGGGGGGCCGAGGAGGCCCACGGCCCCGCGAAACCGGGTGAGCAGCGGCGCTCGGTGATCGACCCGGTGAGGGCCTGGGAGGAGTGGGGGTGGCGTCCCCAGGTCCCCATGCAGGAAGGACTGCAGAGGACGGTGGACTATTTCCGGCGTTCCCGGGAGCTGACCGGGGGAGAGGGCAGGGTCCGGGGTGAAGGGACCTGATCGAAGCCGCAGGGTGTTCCTGGCCGGGACCTCCGCGGTACTGCTCACCCTCGCACAGCCCCCCCTCCCCCTGGGCTGGCTGGCCTATGCGGGGTTCGTCCCCTTCCTGCTGGGTCTGGAGGGTCTGAAGGGGGGAAGGGCGTTCCGCTACGGGGCGTTCTGGGGGCTGCTCGTCAACCTGATGGGTCTCTACTGGATCGCCCTGGTGAACGTGGGTGCGCTGGCGGCGGCCCTCCTCTACCTCGCCCTGCTGGACGGATTGCTGGCGTGGCTCCTGACCCTGCCCGCGACCAGGTACCGGACCCTCCTCTTCCCCTTCCTCTGGACCGGGTTCATATGGGTCAAGAGCCTGGGACAGATGGGCTTCCCCTGGCTCACCCTCGGGCTGACGCAGACCTGGACCCCGGCCGCCCTCCAGGGGGCGGCCCTGGGAGGTGCCTGGCTCATCGACCTCTGGGTCGCCGGGGTCAACGCCCTGCTGTACATGGGGATCAAGGAGCGACTTGGTCCGGTGTCCGGTATCCAAACCTCCGGCGGTCGCCGGTCGTGGCCGCGTGCCGTCGCGCCCGCTGCCCTTCTGACCCTGGTGATGCTCTTCTACGGACGGGTGGTGCTCACGATGGGAGGGGCCGACCGCTGGGAGGGACCGGTGAGCGGTTTCACCGCGGAGGTCGGAGAGGTCCCCCCCTGGCGTCCTCCCGGGAGCCGGGCGGTACGGGTGGGGGCGGTCCAGGGGAGCCTGGTCCCGGAGGTGAAGCTCGCGACCGGGAAGGTGGACTACAACCTTTACGTATACCGGCGGCTGAGTGAGGTGGTGGTGGAGACCGCCCGCCGGGTGGGTGAGGAGGTGGACCTGCTGGTGTGGCCGGAGACGGCGGTGCCCGCATATATCGAGGGCGGGGCCCGGAACCGGCGCACCGTGGAGGCGATCCAGCGCGGACTGGGTCCCCCCCTGCTCACAGGCGCCTTCGCCGCCGAATTCCTCCGGGGCGGGGGGTACCGCTATCACAACGCCGCCTACATGGTGGACTCCACGGGGGCGGGGAGCGGCGACGAGGTGTATCGGAAGCGGATCCTGGTCCCCTTCGGGGAACGGGTCCCCTATCAGAAGGTCCTGGGCTTCCTCAAAGACCTGAGCATGGGCTGGTCCGACTTCAGTCCGGGGGGCGGGGCACCCCTTATGGAGACGGAGCAGGGTGCCATGGAGGGGGTCCCCGTCGGGATCCTCATCTGCTACGAGAGCGTCTTCGCCCGGATGGTCCGTACCGAGGTGGTGGACGGGGCGAGGCTGCTGGCCGTCATCACCAATGACGCGTGGTTCGGGCGGACGTCCGGACCGTATCAGCATCTGCAGGCCTCCGCCCTGCGGGCGGTGGAGTTCCGGCGCCCGGTGATTCGTGCGGCCAACTCCGGCGTCAGCGGGTTCGTCGACCGGTGGGGGCGTGTCCACGGAGCGACCCCCCTCTTCCGGAAAGGGGCGGTGATGGGTCGGGTCTGGCCCGAAGGGGGGCTGACCTTCTATGCCCGCACCGGGGACTGGGTGCCCCTCCTCTCGGTGGTCCTGGCCGTCGTCGGCCTGTTCTTCCTGAGGACGGGGGAGAGAAGACCGGGAGAGCGTGAACGAGGTACAGAATGCCGGGAACCTGCGCCCGGCCGGCTGGTAAGCTAGGATACGAAGACGCAGGGAGGAGCCCATGCACGTGACCGCGAAGGGACAGAAGACCGAGGAGACGGGGCTGCCCCGCCTCTCCGACGAGGAACTCCTCTCGAGGAGCGTCGACGATGACCGCGTGGCCTTCGACCTGCTGGTGGATCGCTACTACGACCGGATCTACGGCTACCTGCTCCGCTTCATCAAGGACGCGGACACGGCGGAGGACCTGCTCCAGGAGACCTTCCTGAGGGTCTGGAGGAACCGGGCGAACTTCAAGAACATCGCCTCCTTCTCCACATGGATATACACCATCGCTGGGAACCTGGCCCGGAGCGAATGGCGGCGGCGCAAGCGGTGGCGCATGTTCCGGCTGGGACCCTCGGAGTCGGAGGAGAAACCGGACTTCGAGCTTCCGGACGAGAAGGCGGAACCGGATCGGCGGGTCGAGGAGGGCATGGCGGTGGACGCTCTCGTCAAGGAGGTCGAGAAGCTGCCTGAGACGTACCGGCAGGTCGTCGTCCTGAGGGACATGCAGGGGATGACGTACGAGGAGATCGCCGGTATCGTCCAGGTACCGGTCGGGACGGTGAAGTCGCGATTGAACAGGGGCCGGCTGATGCTGCAGGAGAAGCTGGGTGACTGGTATGGACGAGCGTAGACCGGACATGACGTGTGAGGGGTTCCGAGCGGCCCTGACCGGGTACATGGACCGCTCGCTCCCGGCCGCGGAGGAACGGGCCTGTTCCCGGCACCTCACCGAGTGCGAGGCGTGCCGCGGTCTGCTGGAAGGTGTCCGGCACATGCTGGGTGATCTCGAGGAGGCCGGCAGGGTGCAGGCGCCGCCGGAACTGGCCTGGGCCGTCAAGCGCAGCCTGGACCGCGAAGAGCGGAGGGAGCGGGAACGCCGGGTGCTGCGTCCGATCCCCTTCGGGCTCGCGGCAGCGGCGGCGGCCGCCGCCCTCGTCCTGATGAGCTGGAGCGGCGAGCCCCCGGTCTCCCCGGCACCGATGGGGGGAGAGACACCCCTCACCTCCGGTCTGGCCGAGGGATCGCGGTGGGAACGCTACGTCAGCCCGGCCGCGGTGGACTACCGGCTGCCCCCCGAGGTCCGGACCGCCCGGGGTGAGGTCCTCCAGGATCTCGATTCTCTCCGAACGAGTCCGCCCTCCCGGGTGGACGGTACCCGCGCTGTCAAGTTCCCCTTCTGAGACCAGGAGGATCCATGGGGCGCCGGGTCTTCCAGATAGAGGGTGCCGCCGCGGCGGTACTGCTGTTCACCGCGGGGCTGGCATGGGCCCAGACGGGGGAGACCGCCGGCCCCGAAGAGGTGATGGAGAAGCTCATGGCCGCCGGGCGCATGGGGGCTGTCCAGGTGCTGGCCCACGCCTCGATCCCGGCGGGACGCAGGTCGGGAGAGAAGCAGCGTTCCCCTTTCATGGTCACGAACATCGGCTCCGGCGTCCGCTTCGGGGCATCCAACCGGGTCCTGACCGCCTACTCGGTGGTGGCGGACGCGGACTCCATCGAGGTCCGGGTAGGGGCGCGCAGCATGCCCGCCACCCTGCTGGGTACCGACGCCCTCACCGAACTGGCCCTGCTCAGCGTCAACGGGCTGCTGACCGGCAACAATCCCCCTCCTTCAGCCGGTGTCCCCGGCGCACCGGGGGATGTCGTGCTGCTGGTGGACCCCCTCGGGAACGGACCGAGCCTCATCTCGGGCCGGATCACCGCCCTGGAGGGCCCCGACCTGATGTTCACCGATATCAAGACCTACGACGGCCTCTCCGGGGCGCCTCTCCTGAACGCGCGGGGGGAGCTGGTCGGGGTGGTGACCTTCGTCCTGGAGGCTGGATCGGGCGGCACGGGGACGGGGAGCGCGGTGGCCATCCCCGCCTCGGAAGCCGCCAGCATCGCAGGAGAACTCGAGGCCCACGGAAGGGTCCGAAGGGGTTACTTCGGTGCCGCCGCGGACTTGCGGGAGAGCGGTCAGGTCGTCCTGGATGAAGTGTACGGGGGAGGTCCCGCCGAGGCGGCGGGCCTCCGGCCCGGTGATGTGATCACCCACTACGGAGGACAGCAGCTGAGGGACGCCGTGCACCTGCGTACCCTGGTCCAGTCCACCGCCCCGGGCACCGCGGTACCCATGGTGGCTTCCCGCGACAGCACGGTGCTGAACCTCACGGTGGTGCTGGGCAACCGGGAAGAAGACGCGCCGCGGGCCGGACGCATCGCCGCCTGGCCGCGGGGGGAGTCGGAGACCGCGCTGCTCGCCAGGCTGAGCATGCTCCTGCAGGAACTCGAAGCCCTGGCCTCACGGCCGGACTTCGATCCCTCAGGTAGCGGGATCCTCCCTGTCATCTCCCGCCTCGAACGCGAGATCCAGCTCCTGAAGAACACCTCCGGGACATCTCCGCCCCCGGGGCCGCCGCAGCGCTGAGCGGCCTCCACACCCCTCTCCACATCCACGCGGGGGACCCGTGTGCTTGACCCTCTCGGGGGGTGCAGGTAGCTTGGGCATCTGTGCAGGAGGTCCCCGTCCCGAGAGGAGGAGCATGCGCCGAGCGGTGTTGCACTGGAGCGGCGGGAAGGACTCGGTCCTCAGCCTCGACCTGATGCTCCGCTCCGGAGATTACGAGGTCACCACACTGCTGGCCACGGTGACCGAGGAGGACGACCTCTCCCTCATGCACCGGGTCCACGCCCGCCTCCTCCACCGCCAGGCCCGGAGTCTCGGAGTGCCCCTCCGCCTGGTCCGGGTGCCCCGCCGCCCCTCCAACGAGGTCTACGAATCCCGCCACGCGGAGGCCCTCACGGAGCTGCAGGGACGGGGGGTCCGGTTCGCCGTCTTCGGGGACCGTTATCTCGAGGATGTGCGGGCGTATCGGGAGAAGAACCTGGCCCGCATCGGGATGAAAGGGGTCTTCCCCCTGTGGAAGGACCCCAGTCAGATGGCCATCCGGTCCTTCATCGACCGGGGGTTCGAGGCGGTGGTGGTGACGGTGGATACCCGGATACTGCCTGCCGAGTATGCCGGGCGCCCCCTGGACGATGACTTCCTCGACGACCTCCCTCCCGGTACGGACTTCTGCGGCGAGCGGGGGGAGTTCCACAGCTTCGTCTACGATGGGCCCATCTTCTCCGAACCGGTGTCCTGGGAGCCGGGGAAGAGGACCCGGGAAGGAGAGTTCGCCCACCTGGAGCTGCTCCCCATCGAGCAGGACCTGGACCGCTGATGCAGAGGATCTGCCTGCTCACGGCACTCCTCCTCACCCCATCCTGCGGAGGGGAGGAGGCGGGCACACATCCCGCCGGAGAGGTGCGCACCCCCCGCATCGCGGTGATGGCGCCGGCGGGTGCGGAGATGCTGGCGGCCTTCGACATGCTCGACCACGCAGTGGCTTCGGGTGATTTCGTGGGCTGGCCGCCTCGTGCCGCCCGGCTCCCCCGTATCGGACCGTACGATGCCCCCAACCTCGAAGTGCTGCTCTCACTGGACGTCGACCTGCTCGTGACCTCGTACAGCGAGGCCGCCCGGGGTGTGCACGAGAGGATCCGGTCCATGGGCATCCGGGTGGCGGCCCTGAGCACCGAGACCTTCGAGCAGACCATGGAGGCCTTCCATCGTCTGGGCGAGGAGCTGGAGAGGGAGGAGGCGGCCGAGGATCTCGTGGCCGCCCTCCGGGAGCGCATCGAGGAGGTGCGGACCGGGACCCGGGACCTGGAACGGCGAGGCACCCTCGTGGTGGTGGGCCGTCGCCCCCTCTACGTCGCGGGTCCCGGGAGCCACCTGGACGAACTGGTGCGTGCCGGTGGAGGACGGAACATCATCACGGGGGGTGCACCCTATCAGCTGGTGAGCATGGAGGCGGTCCTGGAGCGGCTTCCCGAGGTCATCATCGACCTTGCCGACAGCCGGGGGCCGAAAGAGCAGCCGGGGAGGGGGGACGCCTGGGAGCGGTGGTCCTTCCTCCCTGCCGTGGAGAGAGGCCGGGTGTGGCGGGTCCACCCCGAACGTCTCTCCATCCCGGGACCGCGCCTGCCGAGCATGGCCGACCTCGTGGCCCGCATGATCCACCCCGACCTCCTGGGGCCGCCCGGGCCGGAGGCGCTGGGGCCCCTCAGTTCCGCGGACACGACCGACCTGGAGGTCCTGCGTGCCCCGTAGGCGCGCCACATCCGGACGGGTGCTCCTCTGGGCGGCGGGGCTCGGCCTCCTGCTGCTCCTCTGCCTGATAGCTGCGGGCAGTCTAGGGGCAGGGCGGGTCGGCCTGACCGACCTGTTCCGATGGGGGAGCCTGGATGACTCGGAACGGACCATCCTCCTCCACGTGCGGCTCCCCCGGGTCCTCCTGGCGGCGGTACTGGGGGGAGCCCTCACCGTGGCGGGGGTGGTCTTCCAGGCCCTGCTGCGCAACCCCCTGGCCGACCCCTACATCCTGGGGGTCTCGGGCGGTGCCAGCGTGGGAGGGGTGCTGGCCCTCGTCCTCGGGGTGGGGGCGCTGGGCCCCCTCGGGGTGGTGGGCGTTCCGGGGATGGCCTTCCTGGGCGCGCTGGGCGCCCTCCTCCTCATAGAACGGGTCGCCACGGTAGGAGGACGCTTCACGGTCCACACCATCCTGCTCACCGGCGTGGTCTTCAACGCCTTCTGTGCCTCCCTGATCTATTTCATACAATCCGTGGCCAGCCTCGAGGAGCTCCACGCCATCGTCTTCTATCTCATGGGCAACATCCGGGGAGACCTGAGCTACGGCGGAGTGGGGGCGCTGGCGCTGGTCACCCTGGCGGCCACAGCCGCCCTCTACACCATGGCACGGGACTACAACGCTCTGAGCCTGGGTGAGGAGGGGGCTGCCCAGCTGGGTGTGGACGTGGAGCGTCTCAAACACCGCACCTTCGTCATAGGCTCCCTCCTTACCGGTCTGGCCGTGTCGGTGGCCGGGCTGATCGGCTTCGTCGGGCTGGTGGTCCCCCATCTGCTCCGTCTGGTCCTGGGTCCCGACCATCGCCTCATGCTGCCGGCGGGCCTGCTGGGCGGTGCTTCCTTCCTGGTGGCGGCCGACATGACGGCCCGCCTGGCGGTGGCACCGGGCGAGCTGCCCGTAGGGGTCGTGACCGCTCTCGTGGGAGGCCCCTTCTTCCTCTTCCTGCTCCGGCGCAGAGGGGGCGGTTATGGCTTCCTCTAGCGTTCCCGGCCGGGGGGATACCGCCCGCATGGTGGTGGAGGACCTCACCTTCGCCTACGGGGAGCAACCGGTGCTCCAGGGGGTGGATCTGGAGCTGGAGCCGGGTGAGGTGGTGGGCCTCGTGGGGCCGAACGGGTCGGGCAAGAGCACGCTGCTGAAAGTGCTCTCAGGGGTCCATCGGGACTACGAGGGTTCGGTACGTCTAAACGGGTGCGAGGTCGGCTCCATCCCGGGCAGGGAGCTGGCCCGGTCGGTGGCCACGGTCCCACAGGAGAGTGCCTCGGGACTGCCGTTCACGGTCCTGGAGGTCGTCCTCATGGGTCGGCATCCCCACCTGGGGGCGTTCTCCTTCGAGGGTGTCCGGGACCTGGATCTGGCCAGGGAGGCACTGGAGCAGGCCGGGGCGGGGGGGTTCGCCGATCGGGATGTGCGGGCCCTCTCCAGCGGGGAGAGGCAGCGGGTGATCTTCGCCCGTGCCCTGGCCCAGGAGCCCCGGGTGATGCTGCTGGACGAGCCGACCAGCTTCCTCGACCTCCGTTACCAGGTCGAACTCTACGACCTCACCCGCCGGCAGGCGGAGGAACGGGACGTGGCGGTGCTCACCGCCCTCCACGATCTGAACCTGGCTGCCGAGTACTGCGACCGGGTGGTACTCCTCAAGGAGGGGAGGGTCCATTCCGCGGGGCCCACCGACCGGGTTCTGACCTACCCGAACCTGAGGACCGTGTTCGGGACCGACGTCTACGTAGACACGAACGACCTCACGGGCAAGCTGCTGGTCATCCCTCTCTCCGGCCGGGCGCGGCGGGCCCTGGGACGCGAGGAAGGGGGCCCGGAGGCCTCCAGGGGGGGAGGTTCCGCGAGTTGACACCCGAACAGCGAGCCGCTTACTTGCGGTTTCACTCCACCGAAGCGGATTGATCCCTATGCAGATGGACAAGACCTACGATCCCGGCGCCATCGAAGAGCGCTGGTACGAACGCTGGGAACAGGCAGGTGCCTTCAAGCCGGGGGGAGAGGGGGATCCCTTCACCATCGTGATCCCCCCGCCCAATGTGACGGGCATCCTCCACATGGGCCACGCACTGGACCACACCCTGGAGGACATCCCCATCCGGTTCCGCCGGATGCGGGGATGCCGGGCACTCTGGGTCCCGGGGACCGACCACGCCGGCATCGCCACCCAGAACGTGGTGGAACGAGCCCTGGCCGAAGAGGGGGTCTCACGCCGCGACCTGGGACGCGAGGGGTTCATCGAGAAGGTCTGGGAGTGGGTGGAGGACTACGGCGGGCGGATCACCCGGCAGATGCGCTATCTCGGCGATTCGGTGGACTGGGAGCGGGAACGCTTCACGATGGATGAGACCCTGTCGAAGGCGGTGACCACCGTCTTCATCCGTCTCTACGAGAAGGGCCTCATCTACCGGGGCAACTACATCATCAACTGGTGTCCCCGATGTCACACGGCCCTCTCGGACGAAGAGGTCACCCACATCGAGCGGGGCAGCCACCTCTGGCACGTCCGCTATCCCGGCGCCGACGGCTCCGAGGGGATCGTGGTGGCCACCACCCGCCCGGAGACCATGCTGGGGGACACCGCAGTGGCGGTCCACCCCGAGGATAAGCGTTATCGGGCCCTCATCGGCAGGGAGGTCATCCTCCCCCTGGTGGAGCGCCCGATCCCGGTCATCGCGGACGAGGCGGTGGACCGGGAGTTCGGCTCGGGCGCGGTGAAGGTCACCCCGGCCCATGACCCCGACGACTTCGAGATCGGCAGGCGGCACCACCTGGATCAGCCTGTGGCCATCGACAAGGAGGGGGCCATCACCGAAGTGGGGGGACCCTACGAGGGACTCGACCGCTTCGAGGCACGCAAGCGCATCGTGGCGGACCTGGAGGAGCGGGATCTGCTGGTGGACATCTCCGACCACACCCACTCTGTCGGTCACTGCTACCGGTGCGACACGGTCGTCGAGCCGTTCCTCTCCGAGCAGTGGTTCGTGAAGATGAAGCCGATGGCGGAGCGGGCCCTGGAGGAACTGGATGAGGGGCGTCCGAGGATCCAGCCCGCCCGGTGGGAGAAGGTCTACCGGCACTGGCTGGAGAACATCCGGGACTGGTGCATCAGCCGGCAGCTCTGGTGGGGACACCGCATCCCGGTCTGGTACTGTGAGAGCGGGGCGTGCTCCCACGAGACCGCATCGGCCGAGGAGCCGCAGGAGGCGTGCCCGGAGTGCGGAGGCACCTCCTGGGTCCAGGACCCGGACGTGCTGGACACCTGGTTCTCCTCCTGGCTGTGGCCCTTCAGCACCATGGGTTGGCCGGAGGAGACCGACGACCTGAAGACCTTCTATCCCACCAGCCTGCTGGTGAGCGGGTACGACATCCTCTTCTTCTGGGACGCCCGGATGGTCATGGCGGGTCTGGAGTTCACCGACCGGGTGCCTTTCGAGACCCTCTACATCCACGGCATGATCCAGGACGAACAGGGCCGGCCCATGTCGAAGAGCCTGGGCAACGGGATCGACCCGATCGAGATGATCGAAGCGTACGGGGCGGACGCGGTCCGCTACAGCCTCTGCGTGCTGACCACCGAGGGCCAGGACATGAAGCTCTCGGAATCGAAGTTCGAGATGGGGCGCAACTTCGCCAACAAGCTCTGGAACGCCTCGCGGTTCGTGATGATGCACCTGGAGGCGGGTCCCGCAGCCGAAGGTGAGGCCCAGCTGGAGCTGGCCGACCGGTGGATCCTGAGCCGATACCAGGGGCGGGTGAGGCACATCACCCGGCTGCTGGAGAACCTGAAGTACTCCGATGCCGCCAGGGAGATCTACTCCTTCGTCTGGAACGAGTTCTGCGACTGGTACCTGGAGGTGGTCAAGGAGCGCCTCCAGCATGAGGACACCGACGCGGCCGCCGGTGCCAGGGCGGTGCTGGCCTACGTCCTCGACGGTATCCTGCGGCTGCTCCATCCCGCCATGCCCTTCGTGACCAGCGAGATCTGGGAGCGGCTGGGGAAGACCATGGGGGAGAAGCGGGTCACCCTGGAGTTGGAGACCGCCGCCAGGGAGAAGGGGAAGGGGACCATTACAGGGGCCCACGCGGACCGGGAAGGACTGGACGCCTTCCTCATGACCTCCTTCTGGCCCCAGCCGAGCCTCGACGGTGCGGACGGCGATGCCGAGACCCAGATGGGACTGATTCAGGACGTGGTCTCGGCCATCCGGAACATCAAGGGGGAGATGCGTGTACCCCCCGGTATCCGGGGAGCAGCCCATATCCGGGCGGAGGAGCTGGCCAGCCAGGCCACCCTGCAGGCCCACGGTCACTACATCGAGAACCTGGCTGACCTCGAAGGGCTGGAAGTGGCCCCCGACATCACCAAGCCGCCCGCCTCGGGCTCGGCGGTGGTGGCGGGCATGGAGATCTACCTCCCCCTGGAGGACCTCATCGACCTGGAGGTCGAGAGGGACCGCCTGACCAAGGAGGCGGAGCGCCTGGCGGCCAACCTCAAGAGCGCCGAGGCGAAGCTGGGCAACAGGCAGTTCCTGGAGAAGGCCCCCGACGACGTGGTGGAACGGGAGCGGGAGCGCCGCGACGACGTCCAGGAACGCCTGCAGCGCGTGGAGGACCTGCTCAAGCAGCTCACCGAGTAGAGGGGCCGGGGAGGTCCCGCTAGGCCGCCTGCTGCCCCCCGTTCCGTTCCCGGCGGAACCAGGCCAGCATGCCCACCAGGATCGTGACGGCCAGGATCACACCGACCACCCGCCAGAAGTGCCAGGAGCGGGCGCTCGGGCCGATCTCGGCCTG
Organism: bacterium; assembly: GCA_046497505.1. Classification (GTDB taxonomy): domain Bacteria; phylum Blakebacterota; class Blakebacteria; order Blakebacterales; family JAWOFN01; genus JAWOFN01. The sequence continues at coordinate 10,874 of JAWOFN010000006.1, forward strand.
GAAGGCGCCGGCCTCCAGGGGGTCGGAGACAAGATCGTCCAGTGCCACCGTCCACTCCACGCCGCTCTTGTCCATGAGCCAGCGGCCGTTGGAACGGCTTATCGTGGGGCTGCGGAGGGTGACGGTGATCTCGCTGTCGTCGAACACGGCTCGGGTGAGGGCGGCACCCAGCTCCCGACCCAGGTCACGGGCATCGGCGGTCTCCGGTGCGGCGTCGCTCGTCGGCTGCCGGAAGTAGATCGTCCCGTCCCGCTCCTCCAACTCGAAGATGAAGATCGCGCGCAGGTCCCGGTCCGCCTCTTCCTTGGTGGAGGCGATCAGGCGGGCGATCTCCGGCAGGTCACGCCAGTCCTGTACCGTGACGTCGATAGCGGACCGCTCGAAGCCGTCCCGGGTGTACTCCTCGGTGTGGATGGAACGCACACGGGGGTCGTTCCTCAGGGCCCGGGCCGCCGCGAGGAAGTCGGGTCCCGCCTCGACACTGACCTCCCCGGGGGGGGGGCCTTCTTCCACGGTCCCGAGCAGGTCCTGGTGCACCCCGAAGTCCAGACGGAGGCGGGCGGAACCGTCACCATGCACGTAGATCTCCTGCTGCATGTCGAGACATCCGGAGAGGAGGGGGAGGACTCCGATCAGGATGGTGGTGAGGACTCGCTGCATGGTCCGCCGGGGTACGGGTTCCGTTCGCCAGTGTGGAGTATAGATGGGGCAGGCCGCCGGGGCAACCCGGGGGGTCAGCCGGTCCCGGAGGGACCGGGGGGCGGTGAGGTGCGGACCACCAGTCTGGCCCGGCGCACCAGGAAGAGACCGGAGAGGATGATGAGTCCGCCCGCCACGAGGCGCCAGGTGACCGGTTCGTCCAGGATGAGCCAACCCAGGAAGACCGCCACCACCGGGTTGATGTAGCTGTAGGTGCCGGCCCGGGCAGGGGCCATGTGGTTGACCAGGTACACGTAGGCGGAGTAGGCGATGATGCTGCCGAAGATGGCCAGGTAGCCCAGGGCCAGCCACGCCTGCAGAGAGGCCGTCGGCAGGGGACCGCCCCGTACGATGAGGTCGACCAGGAAGAGGAACACCCCGGCAGTCAGGGCGTGGACGGCGGATGACAGGAGACTGGAGACGCCCTTCAGCTTCCTCTTGGCCAGCACGCTCCCGCCCGACCACGCCTGGGCCCCCAGCAGGATCACGAGGACGGCCAGATACATGCCGCGGGCCGAGTCCCCCGACCAGGAGGGGTCGACCAGCACGGCCACGCCGACCAGACCGATGAGGAGGCCCATCATGAGCCCGGGGGTCAGCCGGTCTCCTTCTCGTCCGATCGACCCGTAGAGGGCCATGAAGATGGGGCTCATCCCGGCCAGCAGGGCGGCCAGCCCGCTGTCGATGTACTGCTCCGCCCAGAACATGCCCCCCACGGCGACGCCGAGGATGAGGATCCCGGTCAGGACCATCCAGCCCCAGGCAGAGGGCTTCCGGGGCAGGGGAACCCCTCGGAAGAGGGCCCAGGACCCGAGGACCAGACCCGCTGCGGTGAATCGGAGGGATGCCATCCAGAAGGGGGGCATCTCCTTCACCCCCACCCGGATGGCCAGATAGGTGGAACCCCAGACCGCCGACACGATGGCGTAGGCCACATAGACTCGGACACGGCTGCCCTGCGGGTGTTCCGGCATGCCGCCCAAGATAGGCCGGCGGAGACCCGGCGTCAGCAGTCCAGTGCAGCCCTCGGGCCGGTCGGGTTGACCGTTCCGTCCCCTGGAGATAGACTCACCCGGCTTTCCATGCCCCTGGGAGGAGTACGCTGAGCATGAGTGAACTGCCCTGTATCGCACTGGTCGAAGACGACCCCATCCTGCTGGACATCCTCACCCGAGCCCTGATCGACCAGGGTTTCGACGTACATCCATTCCCGGACGGCGCGTCGTTCGTGGGATCCCTGGATGCGGGGTTGACCCCGGACGCGGCGGTCCTGGACATCGTGATGCCCGGCGTGGATGGGCTGGAGGCCCTGGAACGTCTCCGTGCCGACGTACCCGCCTGCCGGGTGGTGATGATGACCGCCTTCAAAGGGGTCGACAACGCCGTGGAGAGTCTCCGCCTGGGGGCGACCGAATACCTGATGAAGCCGATCACCGCGGGCGAGGTCATCTCGGCGGTGAAGCAGGCGCTCCGCAAGCGGAGGGGCGGGGAAGAGGTGAGGGAGGCCGCCGCCGACTTCGCTGCCGACACGGACGAGCGGGACCTGGCGGTCCTCATGGGACCCGGCCGGGCAGTAGAGGAGATCAAGAGGTTCGTGGTCAAGGCCGCGGTGGCCCGGGTGCCCGTACTGCTGACCGGTGAGACGGGGACGGGGAAGGAACTCGTGGCCCGTGCCATACACGCTTCCGGGCCCCGTTCGGAGAAGGCCATGGTGATCGTGAACTGCGGCGCCATCCCGGAGGCGCTGATGGAGGCCGAGCTCTTCGGATACCGGAAGGGGGCCTTCACGGGGGCGGAGGAGGACCGCTCCGGCATGATAGGGAGCGCGGAGGGTTCGACCCTCTTCCTGGACGAGGTGGGCGACCTGCCGCTCCAGAGCCAGGTCAAGCTCCTGCGGGTGCTGCAGGAGGGGCAGGTGCGGGCCGTTGGGGCCCGGCAGCCCACGCCCGTGGACATCCGGGTGGTGGCGGCGACCAACAGGGACCTGGAGCAGGAGATCGCCGCAGGCAGGTTCCGGACCGATCTCTACTACCGGCTGGGCGTACTGAGACTCCGCCTCCCGGCCCTGCGGGAACGGCGGGAGGACCTCCCCCACCTGGTGGAACGGTTCATGACCGCCTACGGGAGAGCGGACGGACCCCGGAAGGTCGCGGCACGGGCTCTCAAGGCGTTCAAGCGGTACCCATGGCCCGGCAACGTCCGGGAACTGGAGAACGAACTGGCTCGGATCAACACGCTGGTGGACGATCCGGCCATCGAGTTCCGTCACCTCAGCCCGGAGATCCGGGCTGCACAGGAGGTCCGGGGGGCCGGCAGCCTGCGGGCCGCCCTGGACCTGAAGGAGCGGGGCATGATCCTGGCCATCCTGGAACGAGCGGGGTGGAACAAGAGCGAGGCGGCCCGCATGCTGGGCATGTCCCGCCAGAACCTCTACCAGCGCATGGATTACCACAACATCCCACGGCAGCCCGCATCCATGGATGGGGAGACGTAAAGCGGGATTGACGCCCTCCCGGTCCCTGCGGCTGCGGCATCCGCGGTCTCCCGGCACCCTGCCAGTAAACCACGCTTCACACAGCAGGCTGAGGACCGGTCGACCTCAGCCTGCTTGTGCGTTCGGCATAACCCTCTCTCCAGCAAGCGGTTAGCGCCGAATTCCTCCGCTCGCCCGTTTCTGGCACGATCTTTGTTTCTCTGGGCGGTCGAGAAGAGGATGCTCCCCGGACCCGAGACGATGGGAGTGGGCGGATGAACGGTCTGAAGATGCCCCATCTCAACCAAGTATACATCACGGGACGGCTGACCCGTGACCCCGAACTCCGGTACACCCAGAGCGGGGTGCCCGTGCTGAACGCGCGTCTGGCGAGCAACAGCTTCTACAAGGGCGCGGACGGAGAGTGGAAGCAGGAGACGACCTTCCTGGGTCTTGTCGCATGGCAGGGGCTGGCCGAGCGGTGCTTCGAGCGGCTCCGGAAGGGGAGCGCGGTCATGGTGTCCGGCCGGCTCAACTCCAGCGAATGGCAGAACAGCGAAGGGGAGAAGCGCTCGACCCTGGAGGTCCGGGCGGACCGGGTACAGTTCCTGGACCGTACGGAGGAGGGCGGCGGAGAAGAGGAAGCGGGGGAATCGGATACCGTCCTTCAGGGTGAGGACGCCCGATGACCTTCCCGACCGCAGCCGGTCCCGCCCTGGTGCCGGAGCGTCCCGAGGTCGTCTCGGCGGTCCTGAACGACGCGCGGGTTCAGGATTGCCTGTGGATCGCCCTCATGGAGTGGGACCTCAGGATCCAGGACGTCGTCCTCCGGCCCCGGCCCGCCGCAGAAGGGGGCATCCTGCCGGACGGCTGGGTGCTGTGTGTGGGCCTGGGGCCGGGGGTGCGGCTGGAAGCCTCCTGTTCCCGCGGGGGTTCGATGGTCCACGAAGTGCGCCTGCTGGTGCGGCCGGGCAGCGCCCCCGCACTGCTTCGGAGGACATGGCACAGGAGACCCGGCGGTCCGAGCCGGGAGAGCGGAGCGGAAGGCATGCAGCCCGCAGGATAGGGTGACAGGGGTCCGCTGAGGCATCATCATGCGATCCCGGATGGTGCCTGTACAACGGGGGGCTGCAGACGCCTCCGGGGATCGCGGGAAGGGGGCCTCCGGGCCCCCTTTCCTTGATCTGTCCGAGAGGGAGGGCGCCGCGGGTCCCCGGCAGGCCCCAAACGCAAAAGGGGCGCCCCCTGGCGCCCCTCCTCGGCAGCGATGTTGTCCTTCTCAGATGGCGGGCTCGTGGGCCTCGACCAGCCGGACGCAGAGCCAGCCGGCACCGAGCCAGACGGCGCCCCCCACGACGTAGAGGGCGATACCGGCCGGTTCCGCCCCGTAGTACCATGTGGCCAGCCCGGCGAAGAGGAGGGCGGCGACGAGCATCATCCTCGCCCGCACGGGCTTCTCCTCCTTGAACATGGTGTTGGCCATCCATCCCATGGTGGCGAAGGCCAGGGTACCCACGTAGATCATCCCCACCTGGTTGGCCGTCGCATCGAGCTGCATGCCGATGAACGAGGGGACCAGGGCCAGGACGAACAGGAGAAAATAGCCTGCGAAACGCATCACCAGGTTCACGCGCCGTATCCTCCACCAAGCGGCTGAGCGGTCTTTGAGCACCCCTCGGATGCCCGAGCGGGGGCATAGTAGTTAGGGCCTATTCGGCAGTCAAACCAAAAGACTGTCGGAAAGGGTGCTGCTGTGTTACGGTACGTTCGATCCGCGGGCCGCGCGCCGGCCCGGGAGATCGGACCAACCCCACACAACTTCTCAGACGGCCGTCGGGGCAGAACGTATAGCAGAACAGGGAGCGCAGCAGCCATGTCCCGCACCCGGGTACGCCTCCTCATGGAATACGACGGCGCCGCCTACAGCGGGTGGCAGCGTCAGCCGGATGCGCATACCGTCCAGGGCGCGGTGGAAGAGGCCCTTGCCACCATCCTGCGGGAACCGGTCACGGTGTTCGGTCAGGGGCGGACCGACGCCGGGGTCCACGCCGAGGGACAGGCGGCCCACGCCGACCTGCCCGGCGAGGGACACGTACTGGAACGGCTCAAGAGGAGGCTCAACAGGATCCTCCGTCCCTCCTGCGCCCTGCTGCGACTGGACCGGGCCCCTCCCGACTTCCACGCGCGCTTCCATGCAGCTGAACGGAGATATCGCTACCAGGTCGTCCTGAGACCCTCACCCCTGCGTCACCGCACCTATTGGGAGGTCCGCGGTCCCCTCGACGAGGTGGCGATCCGTTCCCTGATGGGGGCGGTCCTGGGAGAGCACGAGTTTGGGGCCTTCTGCAGCCACAGCCAGGAACGGGCCCACACCCGCTGTGTCGTCCGGGCTTTTACGTTGGAGGGGGATGGGGCCGAGCGTACTTTCCGTATCGCCGCCGACCGTTTCCTGCACAACATGGTGCGACGACTGGTGGGTGACCTCGTGGCGGTGGGCAGGGGACGGAGGCCGGCGGACCAGGTGCTGGAACGCCTCGACAGTCCGGGACCCGCCCGCGACGGTCTCACCGCGCCCGCTCACGGGCTCATTCTGGAAGAGGTCGTCTACCCTGATGGCCCACAATGAGATACTATGGTTCAATGATGTAAAACATTACCTCTTACGCTGGGAGAGGGACCGAACATGAAGTTCTTCATCGACACAGCGAACATCGACCAGATCCGGGACGCGAACGAACTGGGCATCCTGGACGGCGTGACCACCAACCCCTCGCTGGTCGCCAGGGAGGGCCGCGACCACGACGATCTGGTGGCTGAGATATGCGAGGTCGTGGGAGGGGACGTCTCGGCCGAGGTCCTGGCCACCGAGACCGAAGGCATGGTGGATGAGGCCAGGCGACTGGCCGCGATCGCCGACAACATCGTGGTCAAGCTCCCCACCACACCGGACGGCCTCAAGGCATGCAGGATCCTCTCGGCCGAGGGGATCAAGGTGAACATGACCCTCATCTTCAACCCCATCCAGGCCCTCATGTGCGCGAAGGCCGGGGCAGCGTACGTGAGCCCCTTCGTGGGGCGGCTGGATGATATCCAGCACGAAGGGATGTACCTGGTCCAGCAGCTGGTGACCATCTTCCAGAACTACGGTTTCGATACCGAGATTCTCGTGGCGAGCGTGCGTCATCCCCTCCACGTGGTGGAGGCCTCAGAGCTCGGGGCGGACGTGGTGACCGTGCCTCACGCGGTGATCCGCAAGCTCCTGGACCACCCTCTCACGGACAGCGGCCTGGAACGATTCCTGGCCGACGCACGGGAGTCGGGGCGGTCGTAGTGGATGGGCGGCCCGGGACCCGGGAGGACCCGTTGCGCCGGGAATCCCGGGAACCGCCGGGCGGCCCGCGAGTGATTTAGAGTATGAGAAGAGACCTGCGATCATGGGCCATCAGCGTCGTCGCCGGCCTCCTGGTCGGCGCGGCGGGCGGTTTCCTCGCCCTCCAGGCGATCCGTGCCGCGACGGGGGCGGAAACGGTCGTCACGGTGCCGGAGCAGTCTCCCGCCGGGAGCACCGACTCCCGTCTCCCCGGACCGGGTGAGGACCTCCTGGAGGTCGTGCCGGCCGAGCAGCTGGATGCCGAGATCCGGCGCGTGGTGAACCAGGCCCTCTCCCAGGGGCGGCGGACCGCCATCGTGAACGCCACCGAGAAGGTGCGTGCCTCTGTGGTGACCGTGTTCGTCACCCAGCGGGGCACCTCCTCCCTGTTCGACATCGTCTTCAACGCACCCCGCTCGCAGGAGGGGCTCGGGTCGGGGGTCATCGTCGCCGAGGACGGCTACATCCTCACCAACGAGCACGTCGTGGGGGGGCAGGGAGTGACCTCCATCAAGGTCAGGCTCGCCGACGGGGGGGAGCACGACGCGGACCTGGTGGATTCCGATGCCAGCCGGGACCTGGCGGTGATCAAGATCGACCCGCCCCGGGGTATGTCTGTGTCCGAGCTGGGTTCCTCCGAGGACCTCCTCATCGGGGAGTGGGTCATCGCCCTGGGCAGTCCCTACGGCTTCGCCCTCCGTGATCCCCAGCCCAGCGTGAGCGTGGGGGTGGTCAGTGCGGTGGGCCGTTCCTTCATCACCGAGTCGGAAGGGGAGCTGCGGTACTTCCCCAGTACTATCCAGACCGACGCGGCCATCAACCCGGGGAATTCCGGAGGACCCCTGGTGAACTCCCTGGGCGAGATCATCGGGATCAACAGCTTCATCCTCTCCCAGAGCGGCGGTTCGGTGGGTATCGGCTTCGCCATCCCCATCGACCACGCCAAGCGCGCCATGGACCAGATCAGGGAGTACGGCTACATGCGCCGGCCCTGGGTGGGGCTGGAGAGTTACCGGCGCAACATGTACACGCTGGTTCGTCAGGGTGTGTACGAGAGCCCCGGAGCGGTGGTCGTCGACGTGGCGCCCCGGAGTCCCGCCGACGAGGCGGGGCTGGAACGGGGCGACCTGATCGTCAGGGTGGACGGCGAGCGGATCGAAGACCCCGCGGACCTGGACACGGCCCTGATCCGCGCGGAGATCGGTGATACGCTGGAGATCGAGTACTTCCCCTTTCGGAGCCGACGGACCGAGACCGTGGAGATCACGGTGGTGGAAGAGCCCCGGGGTCGGTGAAGCGGACGGCCCCCTACCCTGAGCACCTTCAGAGGACGTAACGGATGATCGAGCGATACACCCGGCCCGAGATGGGCCGAATCTGGAGCCTGGAACACAAGTACGAGACCTGGCTCCAGGTGGAGCTGCTGGCCGTCGAGGCCCAGGTGCAGCTGGGCAGGGTGCCGGCCCGGGCACTGGAGGTCATCCGGGAGAAGGCGGGATTCGATCCCGACCGCATCTCGGAGATCGAGGCCGAGGTGCGCCACGACGTCATCGCCTTCCTCACCAGCGTGGCCGAGCAGGTGGGACCCGAGAGCCGCTATATCCACCTGGGTATGACCTCCTACGACATGTCGGACACCGCCCTCGGCATCCGGATGAAAGAGGCGGGGGAGATCCTGCTGCAGGGGATACGGGACCTCCGGGGGGCGGTGGGCCTCAGGGCGAGGGAACACCGGCACACCCCCTGCATCGGCCGCACCCACGGGGTGCACGCAGAGCCCATCACCTTCGGGCTCAAGCTGGCGGTCTACTACGATGAGTTCCGCAGGCATATCGAACGGCTGGAGGACGCTGTCGACGACGTGGCGACAGGCAAGATCAGCGGGTCGGTGGGTACCTTCGCCCACCTGGATCCGGAGGTGGAGACCTATGTCTGCGAGAAGCTGGGTCTGACCCCTGCTTCTGTGAGCACCCAGGTGGTGCAGCGGGACCGGCACGCCCACTTCCTGGGTGTCCTCACGGGCATCGCCGCCACCATCGAGAAGCTCGCGACCGAGATACGCAACCTGCAGCGGACCGAGATCCTGGAGGTGGAGGAGGGTTTCCGGAAGGGGCAGAAGGGCTCCTCGTCCATGCCGCACAAGCGCAACCCCATCGTGTGCGAGCGGATGACCGGCATGGCACGTCTCCTGAGGGGCTGGTCGCAGGTGGCCTTCGAGAACGTCGCCCTCTGGCACGAGCGGGACCTCTCCAACTCCGCCCCGGAGCGGGTGATCCTGGCCGACTCCTGCATCGCGCTGGACTACATGCTTTTCAAGATGACCGACGTGGTGGAGGACCTGGTGGTCTACCCGGAGAACATGCGCCGGAACCTGGACCTCACCGGGGGTCTCGTCTTCAGCCAGGTGGTCCTGACCGCCCTGGTGGAGGCGGACATCACACGGGAAGAGGCGTACAGGATCGTCCAGGAGAACGCGATGGCTGCCTGGGAGGAGGGAGGACCCACCTTCCGGGAACGGATTACGAAGGACGAGCGGGTGGCGGGCCGGATCGCCCCGGCCGAACTGGAGGCGTGTTTCGACGAGACCAGGCAGCTGAGGAACGTGGATACGATCTTCCGGCGCGTGGGACTGGACTGATCCCGATGCCGAGCGGCGGTATCCGACTGGCGCGGGGCGGGGGTGTCCTGGTCGTCCTCTTCCTGGCACCCTCCGCGGCCGCCTTCCTTGTTTCATGGCTGGGCGGGCCCCGGTGGCTGGAGGCCGCGGCCTGGAGCCTCCTCTTCCTCGCCGCCGGCATGCTCTTCTTCTTCCGGGACCCCGAGCGGGAGCCCGGTCCGGGGGTCCCGGACGACCGGGCGCTCTCACCATCGGACGGGAAGGTGGTGGCCGCACGGGAAGGATCCGAGGGGACCTTCGTGGCCCTCTACCTGAACCTCCTGGATGTCCACGTGGTGAGGGCGCCGCTGGAGGGACGGCTGCAGGAGGTCCGGATCATCGAGGGGGGGCATCGCCGAGCCTCTTCCGCCGAGTCGATGGCGAACACCGGTGCGGAATACACTGCCGGGGGCGCCCGGGGGGTATGGACCCTCCGGATGCTGGCCGGGTTGCTGGTCCGGAGGGTGGTCCCGTATCTTGGGACGCGTGAAGAGGTGGGGCGGGGCGCCCGGGTCGGGTTGATCCGTTTCGGCAGCAGGGTGGAGACCACCCTGCCGGCGGGATACCGGCTGCTGGTCGAGCCCGGGCAGCGGGTCCGGGCCGGCGAGACCCCCCTGGCAGAGGGACCTTGAGTTGGCCGCGACCATCCTCACGGCAGGCAACCTCGTGTGCGGATTCGCCGCCATCCTCCTGGTGACGCTCCCGGGCCTGCTGGGCTGGGGTTCGCCGCAGCTGGAGACGGCGGTGTGGTGCCTGGCGGCGGCGGGGGTGCTGGACGCCGCTGACGGTCCGGTGGCCAGGAGGTTCGGGACACCCCCCGCACCCTGGGGGCGCCAGTTCGATGCTCTGGCCGACCTGGTCTCCTTCGGGCTCGCACCGGTCCTGCTGCTCGGTTCGGCGATGCCGGCCTCATGGAACCACCTCATGGCCGCCGGGGGGGTGCTGTACATCCTGGCGGGTGCCTGGCGACTGGCTCGTTTCCTCTGGACCGCCGATCGGATGGGCCCGGGACGCTTCCAGGGCCTGCCCATAACCGGGGCGGGACTCGCCCTGGCGGCCTTCTGGCTCTTCGAGGCGGGACGCTGGGGGACGCTGACCCACCCGGCGGCGGGGATCACGCTGCTCGGGGGGAGCGCGGTGCTCATGGTGAGCCGGGTCCCCTATCGCAAGTTCCCCGCCTTCGGGGGTGTCGGTGCCGGGGGCAGAGTACTGGCTGCGGCCGCGGTGGCGGCCATCACCCTCCGGCCATCGGTCATGGGGCTGGTCGTGGCGGTGACCTACATGATGTACGCGCCGATCCTAGCGGGGGTGAACGCCCTGCGGGGATCGGAGTCGATCCCTTCGGAGTGACGGGAGGCGGGAATGCCGAGACGATACAGAATGGGTGTGCTGGTGCTCTGGCTGGCGGCCGGTGCCGTGATCGGATCGGTCGTGGGGCAGCTCTTCGGCCTCATCCTCCCCGAGGGAGTGGTCCGCCAGTTCTTCCTCACCGGCACGAACATCGGTTTCGGCCCCGGTACCCTCGATCTCGCCGTGATGAGCGTCACCGTGGGGTTCCGTCTCACCATCAACGTGGTCGGGGTGCTCGGGATCCTCTTCGCCGGTTATTACTTCCGCTGGTATCAGTAGGGGACGTCCGTCCGGGAGGTCCGGGCGGTTCACAGGACATCGCAGAGGACCGCCCCGGCGGTCCGGGGAGTGTCCATCATGGGTATCGGGACACAGGAGATCCTTCTGCTGCTCTTCTTCGCCCTGATCTTCTTCGGGGCAAACAAGATCCCGGGTATCGCCCGGGGACTGGGCAAGGGGATCGCAGAGTTCCGGCGGGCGGCCCGGGACATCCAGGATGAGATCAACCGCAGCGTGAACGATGAACCGGGGCGCCCGGAGCGCCCGAAGGAGATCCCTGGCGAAGGACCGGAGCGGATGGCCGGAGGCCCTTCTCCGGAGACCTCCATGCGGCCCCCGCGGGAGACGTCCCCGGAGGATGGGCCCGCGGAGGAAGATCAAAAGAAGAAGGAGGAGGAAGGCGGAGGAGAACACCCGGAAGAGGCATGAGCCTGCCAGCAAGCATCACCCGGAGCATCCCCACGGTCAGCGACATCGCCCGTTGGGTGGCGTCGGGAACCCGCTCTGCGGAGGAGACCGTCCGGGAGGCACTGGACCGGATCCGCAGCGACCAGCCCCACCTGAACACCTTCCTGCATGTCAACGGGGAGTCGGCTCTCCGGGAAGCGGATCGTATCGACGCACTGGATGCCGCCGGGCGGGAACGCCTCCCTCTGGCCGGGGTCCCCCTGGCCGCCAAGGACATGTTCGTCACACCCGGTCGGGAGGGGCCCACCACGGCGGGTTCGCGGCTCCTGGAGAGATGGCGGGCGCCCGAGGGCTATGAGTCCGCCGTGCTCAGGCGCCTCAGGGACGCCGGCGCTGTCCTGGTGGGGAAGACGAACCAGGATGAGTTCGGTATGGGCTCCAGCGGTGAGCACAGCGCGTTCGGTCCCACCCGGAACCCGCTGGCGACCGATCGGGTCCCGGGGGGGAGCAGCAGCGGCAGCGCGGCGGCCGTGGCCTCCGGCTCCGTTCCCGTCGCGCTGGGTACCGACACGGGGGGGTCGGTGCGGCAGCCCGCGTCCCTCACCGGGACGGTGGGGCTGCGGCCGACCTGGGGCCGGGTGAGCCGATACGGCATGGTCGCATTCGCCTCCAGCTTCGACCAGGCCGGTCCCATCACCCGGACGGTGGAGGACGCGGCCCTCCTGCTGGAGAGTATGGCCGGTCCCGATCGCCGGGATGCCACGTGCGGCCGGCAGCAGGTGGATCGGTGGCGGGAAGCCGCCGGGGCGGGAGTGGAAGGACTTCGTGTAGGTGTCGCGGCGGACTGGGTCGGGGCGATCCCCGGCACCGCGGCCGAGGCCCTCGAGGAGGCGGTCGGCCGGCTGGAGGAGGCGGGGGCCCGCCTTCGGGAGGTGACCGCGCCCCCGGTCGAGGACGCCCTGGCCGCCTACTACCTCATCGCGGCCAGCGAGGCGGGCAGCAACCTGGCCCGGTACGACGGCGTGCGCTACGGATACCGAGCCGAGGGGTGCCGCGATCTGGATGAACTCTATGGCCGGTCCCGGGGGGAGGGGCTGGGGCGTGAGGTCCGCCGGAGGGTCCTGCTGGGGGCCTTCGCGCTGACCGAAGGGTACGCGGACGCCCATTACCAGCGGGCACGCAGGGTCCAGGCCGGTGTCCGGGAGGCCTTCGCCCGGCTCTTCCAGGAAGTGGATGTGCTGATCGGTCCCACCTCCCCGCAGGGGGCGTGGCCGCTGGGCGCGAAGGAGGGCGACCCTCTCGCGATGTATCGGAGCGACAGCTTCACCGTGCCGGCCAGCCTGGGAGGCATCCCGGCCCTCTCGCTCCCCTGCGGCTGCGATGACGAGGGGCTCCCCATGGGGGCACAGGTCATGGCGGACCGATTTCGGGAGGACCTGCTCTTCCGGGCGGCCGGTGCCCTCGAGGAGGGTCCTTCGTGAGCGTCGATACGGCCCAGCGTGGGCTGGAACCGGTCATCGGACTGGAGATCCATGTCCGGCTCCAGACCCGGACCAAGATGTTCTGCGGCTGCACGAACCGGTACGGGGGGGAGCCGAACAGCCGGATATGTCCGGTCTGTCTCGGACTGCCCGGGGCGCTGCCCGTCCCGAACAGGGAGGCGGTCCATATGGCGGTCCGAGCGGCGCTGGCCCTGGGATGCCGGGTGAACGGCAGTTCCCTCTTCGAGCGGAAGAACTACTTCTACCCCGACCTCCCCAAGGGATACCAGATCAGCCAATACCGCCACCCCCTGGCGAAAGGAGGTGGTCTGGACTTCAGCGGCCCGGGAGGCCCTGCGCGGGCGGGGATCGTGCGGCTCCACCTCGAAGAGGATGCGGGCAAGAGCATCCACGCCGGCGACCGTACCCTGGTGGACCTCAACCGGTGCGGCACCCCCCTGGTGGAGATCGTCACCGGCCCCGACTTCCGGGAACCGGGAGCGGCCCGCGCGTTCCTCACCGCTCTCCGGCGCCTGGTACGATGGATCGGCGTCAGTGACGGGAACATGGAGGAAGGGAGCCTGCGGTGCGACGCGAACGTGAGCCTCCGGCCGGCGGGGTCGGACGCACTGGGTCCCCGGACCGAGGTCAAGAACATGAACTCCTTCAAGGCCGTCGAGGAGGCGCTCAGTGCCGAGATCGACCGACAGGCGGGGGTGGTCTCCTCCGGAGCGTCGGTGGAACCTGCGACTATGCTGTGGGACGAGGAGGAGCGGTCGGCCCGGGTGATGCGGGCGAAAGAGAGCGCGCCGGATTACCGCTACTTCCCGGAGCCGGACCTCCTGCCCCTGCTGGTCACCGCCGAGGCGGTGCGGGATGAGCGGAGCGGGCTCCCGGAGTTTCCGGGGGAGCGGGCAAGGAGGTTCAGCGAGGTGTGGGGACTGGATGCGGACACCGCCGCGGTCCTCACCGACAGCCGCCCTACAGCCGATTACTTCGAGGAGACGGTGAACTCCGGGGCGGCGCCGGAGGAAGCGGCCTCATGGGTCGCGGGAGAGGTGCTCAGGCTCCGGAAGGGACGGGCGGGGGGGGCGGCCCCGGGGACCCTTGCGCGACTGCTGGAGCGGGTGGCGGGGGAGAGGGTGAGCAGGACCGCCGCCAAGGAGGTGTTCGGCCGCCTGTGGGAGGAAGGGGGCGGGCCGGAGGACGTGGACAGGCTGATCGAGGAGATGGGTCTCCAGCAGCTCTCCGACGAGGACGCTCTGCGAGAGGAGGTCGGTGGGGTGCTGGCTCGACACCCCGAGGAGGCGGCGGAGTGGCGCCGGGGAAGGGAGGAACTGACCGGTTTCTTCATAGGGGAGGTCATGAGGGCGACGGGCGGGGCCGCCGACCCCCATCGCACGAGGAAGGTACTGGAGGACGTTCGCAGGGAGGGACGAGCTTGAAGCGGGTGTGTCTGACGGGAGGGATCGCCGGGGGAAAGAGTTCCGCGGCCGAGATGTTCGCCGATCTGGGGGCCCGGGTGGTCAGCACCGACGAGGTCGCCAGGGAGATCATGCGCACCGGGGATGTCCAGCGCGATCTGACCGAGGCCCTGGGGCGCTCCTTCTTCACGCCGGAGGGGGAGTTGAAGAACAGCGAACTGGCCGCCTATATATTCCACCACCCCGACGCCATGCAGAAGGTGAACGCCCTGATCCATCCCCGTGTGTACGAGGAGGTGGAGCGGCGATGGCGCGAGGTGGAGGACCGTCCGGGCTGTTTCTTCGTCGAGACGGCCCTGGCTGTGGAGACCGGTTACGTCGAGAGGTTCGACGTGGTGGTGGTGGTCACCGCTCCCCGCACGGAACGACTCCGCAGGCTCGTGGAGGAGAAGGGACTCACCGCCGACCAGGCCGTGGCCCGGATGGCCGCCCAGCTCCCCGAGGAGGAGAAGGTGGAACGGGCCGACCATGTCATTGAGAACGACGGCACGCTCGAGGACCTGGAGGAACGGGTCCGGGCACTGTACGAGAGGCTGTGCACCGATGAGTGACGGAGAACGCATCAAGGAGCTCAAGGCCCTCAGGGAAGAGGCGAGGAAGGGCGGGGGAGAGGAACGGATCGAGAAACAGCATGAGAAGGGGAAGCTCACCGCCCGGGAGCGGATCGACCTCCTCCTGGACGAGGGGAGCTTCGTGGAGCAGGACATGTTCGTCACCCACCGCTCCAGCGGGTTCGGGATGGAGAGACAGAAGATCCTCACCGACGGAGTGGTGACAGGATACGGCCGGGTGGACGGCCGGCTGGTCTTCGTGTTCAGCCAGGACTTCACCGTCTTCGGCGGATCCCTCTCAGAGGCCCACGCGGAGAAGATCTGCAAGCTCATGGACACGGCGATGAAGGTAGGGGCCCCTATCATCGGTCTGAACGACTCGGGGGGCGCTCGGATCCAGGAGGGGGTGGTCAGCCTGGGCGGGTATGCGGAGATCTTCCTCCGGAACACCCTGGCCAGCGGGGTGGTGCCCCAGATCAGCGCGGTGCTGGGCCCCTGCGCCGGGGGGGCGGTCTACAGCCCGGCGATCACCGACTTCATCATCATGGCCAAGAACACCTCCTACATGTTCGTCACCGGCCCCAACGTGGTGAAGACCGTGACCCACGAGGACGTGACCTTCGAAGAACTGGGCGGGGCCGAGACGCATGCCCGCACATCCGGTGTGGCCCACTTCGCGGCCGAGAACGAGGTGGAGGCCCTGCGGACGGTACGGAGACTGCTCTCCTATATGCCCGCCAACAACCGGGAGGACCCTCCGAGGGCCGTCTGCGACGATCCGGCGGACCGGGAGGAGACCGAGCTGGACAGCCTCGTCCCGGAGAACCCGAACAAGCCGTACGACATGCATGAGGTGATCCGACGGATCGTGGACTTCGAGGAGTTCCTGGAGGTGCACCGCGATTTCGCTTCCAACCTGCTCGTGGGCTTCGCCCGGATGGCCGGGCGCCCGGTGGGCATCATCGCCAACCAGCCCGCCGCCCTCGCCGGGGTGCTGGATATCTCAGCGAGCGTCAAGGGGGCCCGTTTCATCCGCTTCTGCGACGCGTTCAACATCCCGCTCCTCACGTTCGAGGATGTGCCCGGCTTCCTGCCCGGCCTGGAACAGGAGCACAGCGGGATCATCAAGCAGGGGGCCAAACTCCTCTTCGCCTACGCCGAGGCGACGGTCCCGAAGATCACGATCATCACCCGGAAGGCGTACGGCGGCGCATACGACGTGATGAGTTCGAAACACATCCGGGGGGACGTCAACCTCGCCTGGCCGACCGCGGAGATCGCGGTGATGGGGCCGAAGGGGGCGGTGGAGATCATCTTCCGGAAGGAGATCTCGGAAGCGGAGGATCCGGAGGGAGCCGTGGAGGAGAAGGTGGAGGAGTACCGGGAGACCTTCGCCAACCCGTACATCGCCGCGAGCCGAGGATACATCGACGACGTGGTCGAGCCGCGCACCACCCGCCGGCGTATCGTGGAATCCCTCCAGATGCTCGAGACCAAGGTGGACAAGAACCCTCCGAAGAAGCACGGCAACATCCCCCTGTGAACCGGCGCGGCCGCCCACGCCCCCCCACCAGCCTCTTCCTGCTGAGCGAGCTGGCGAAGGCCCCGGAGTGGTCTACCTCCACCCCGAGGACGACTTGGCCCGGGCGGAGCGCCTTTTCCAGGCCCATGGCTTCGAGCAGCTCCCGGTCATGGCCCTCCGGACCTTGAAGCGGTGGGCCCCGCAGCCTGTATCACCTGACGGGAACCACAACGAAGCGGAAAGGCTGTACCCATGACCCAGCGCCCGTCCGTCCTCGTCCTCACGGCCCTGCTCATCGCCGCCGACCCCGGCGGGGCGGGGGCCCAGGAGATCGTACCCACCGGGGACCTCCCCCTCACCGTGGCCGAGGCCTCGGGGTACACCCGGACCGCCACCTATGGGGACGTGCTGGCGTGGATCGATCGCCTGCAGGCGCTGGGCGCGGAGATGCACGTCACGACCATGGGGGCCACCACCGAGGGGCGGGAGATCCCCCTGGTGATCCTCTCCCGGCCCCTGGTCGCCTCCCCCCGGGAGGCGCACCGATCGGGCAAGCCGATCATCTACCTGCAGGGCAACATCCATGCGGGGGAGGTGGAGGGGAAGGACGCTCTGCTGATGCTTATCCGGGACCTCACACTGGGGGATGCCCGTGAGCTGCTGGACCGGGTGGTACTCCTCATCGACCCGATCTACAATGCGGACGGGAACGAGAAGTGGGCCCCGGTGGAGCGGAACCGCAGGGGGCAGGACGGACCGGAGGAGGTGGGGATCCGCTACAACGGCATGGGACTCGACCTGAACAGGGACTGCATGAAAGCGGAGTCCCCCGAGATGCGGGGGAGCCTGGAGCACGTGGTGAACGTGTGGCAGCCGGACCTGTTCATGGACCTGCACACCACCAACGGTTCCTATCACGGATACGACCTGACCTATGCCCCGGGTCTCACGCCCATCGGACCGGGAGGTCCCACGCGGTTCGCCTTCCAGGAGATGCTGCCGGAGATCTCGCGTCGCCTCGATGCCCGGGGGCACAAGCTGTTCCACTACGGCAACTTCAGCGGCGGTTACCCCCCCACACGCTGGGCCACCTTCGGGTGGCACCCGCGATACGCCTCCAACTACATGGGGATGCGGGGCATGATCAGCATCCTCAGTGAGGCGGTCTCCTACCGTCCCTTCCGGACCCGTCTATCGGCCACCTACTGGTTCGTCCGCGAGATCGTGGACTATGCGGGCAGGCACGGCAGCAGGATCCGGAGCATCACCGATGCGGCACGGCAGCAGGCGGTGCAGTGGGGGCAGGAACCCTCCAGCGCCCCCGAGCAGGGGGTACGGTTCGAGTACGCCAGCAGCGGGAGGGTGACGGCCCTTTTCGAGGTGATGGACCCGCCGCCGGGTGAAGAGAGCCGGCGGGGTACGCGCACCGGACGTATCGAGGAGACCCGGGTTGAGCTGCTGAACCGGTTCAGGTCGGCGGAGACCCGGCCCTATCCGGCAGGGTACATCGTCCCCGCGGCGTACCCGGAAGCGGTGCGGAACCTCCTCGGTCACGGCATCACGGTGGAGGTCCTGGAGGGAGCATGGACCGGGGAGACGCAGATCTTCCGTGCCGATTCCCTGGCCGTCGCCCCGCGCGCCTATCAGGGGCACCGCATGATCTCCGTATGGGGCGATTACCGATCGGAAGAGCGCACCGTCCCCGCGGGTTGGTACTTCGTACCCGCCGCCCAGCCGCTGGGCCCCCTGGCTTTCGCCCTGCTGGAGCCGGAGGTGGAGGACAGCCTCTACGCCTGGAACTTCTTCGATCGGGGACTCTACGAGGGAAGGGACGCCCCGGTGCTCCGGGTCATGCGTGTCCCCTTCGTCTCCCGGAGCCTGGTGGAGGAGAGGGGGAAGGGGAGCGAGGGGCCCGGGAACCGGCCCTGAGGTCCCCCTGCTCCAGGACGCAGGACCCGCCCGCACCCGGCTCAGGGCAGACCGGGGGATGGGGCCCCGTCGGGCAGGTCCGGTACCTCACCTTCCCCTTGGTATGCGGGCGGAGAGGTTCTATCCTATGCGCGGCCCACCCCACAGCCCGGCAGGAGCAGATGATGAACATCCTGGAGAATCTACCGCATCGTACCCTCATGGGTCCCGGACCGAGTGACGTGGAGCCGGCCGTGCTGGAGGCGCTGGCTCTCCCCACGATCGGGCACCTGGACCCCGCCTTCCTGGGTGTCATGGACGAGGTGCAGCAGATGCTGCGCCAGGTGATGCAGACCGAGAACGAGTTCACCATCGCGGTCTCGGGTACCGGCAGTGCCGCCATGGAAGCTGCGGTGGACAACGTGGTGACGCCCGGTGACCGGGTGGTCGTGGGGGTGAACGGCGTGTTCGGGACCCGCCTGGTGGATATGGCGGGGAGAGCCGGAGCGGAGGTGGAGGTCCTGGAGTTCCCATGGGGAGAACCGATACCGCAGGAGGCGGTGGAGGACGCCCTGGGACGGAAGGCGGCGGATGTGGTTATGGTGGTCCACGGTGAGACCTCCACAGGGGTCCGGCAGCCGATGGAGGGACTGGGAGAACTGTGCGCCCGTCACGGTGCGCTCCTGCTGGTCGACTGCGTGACCAGTCTCGGCGGGGTGGAGGTGGCCCTCGACCACTGGGGGGTGGACGCCTGCTACTCCGGGACCCAGAAGTGTCTCTCGGTACCACCGGGACTGGCCCCGCTGACCCTATCCGAGCGGGCCCTCCAGAGATTGGATGACCGGGACACGAAGGTGCACTCGTGGTACCTGGACATGTCGATGATCAGGGACTACTGGGGAGCCGATCGGAAGTACCACCACACGGCTCCCATCAACATGGTCTATGCCATCCACGAAGGACTCCGGATCGTGCTGGAGGAGGGACTGGAGGCCCGATGGGAGCGGCACGAGCGGCATGCGAAGGCGCTCTGGGCGGGTCTGGAGGCACTGGGCTGGGAACTCTACGTGGCTGCTCCCTACCGGCTTTTCCCCCTCACGACAGCCAGGCCCCCGGAGGGTCTGGACGAGAAGGCGTTCCGGGCCGCCCTGCTGCAGGAACACGATATCGAGATCGGGGGTGGTCTCGGGCCGCTGGCCGGTAAAGTGGTCCGCATCGGTCTGATGGGAGCCGCCTCCACCCGCGCCAACCTGCTACGTTTCCTGGAAGCGGCCGAAGAGATCATGGGTGCAGGGGGAGGTCCTGCACAGCAGGCGGCGGAGGATGTCCTGAGCTGACGGGGGTCTCACGGGCTGTGAGAGGAGGCACGTGCCGAGGAAACCGCTGTTCTCGAAGGTACTGGTAGCCAACCGGGGCGAGATCGCCATCCGGATCTTCCGCACCTGCCACGAGCTGGGCATCGACACGGTAGCGGTCCACAGCGAGATCGACCGGACCTCGCCCCATATGGCCTATGCCCGGCAGGCGTTCGGTGCCGACTCGGCCTATTGTCGCCCGGCAATCGGGCTTGAACAGTCTGATCTCGCCCGACGGCATTTTGATCTGCACCCGCCCCCCCTCGCGGGACAGCAATCTCG
>JAWOFN010000026.1:0-19260 GCA_046497505.1 bacterium
GGGGGGGGCGGGGGAAGCCGCCGAAACCGCCCAGCAGCTCGGCGGCGCTCTTGAGACCGGGGATGCCATGGGCGGCCTGGATCCTCCGGGTGAGTACGTTCACCTCGGTCTGAAGGGCGCGCATCTCGTCCAGCTCCCCCGCCCGGCCCGCTTCGAAGAGGCGGATGCACAGCTCGGGGAAGAGGTTCGCCACGGCCAGGATCGCGCCGGCGGCGCCGGCGGCGCCGGCTGCCCCCAGGATCAGGGGCGACCCGGTGAGGACCTGGAACCCGGGGGGGGTCCGCTCCAGGAAGGCGTGGAGGCTCCTCAGGTCGCCGCTCGAGTCCTTGATCCCGATGCAGTTCTCGTGGCGGGCCATCCCTTCCACCACCTTCGGGGGGATGGGGAGACCGGTGAACTTCGGCACGCTGTAGAGCAGGATCGGCACCGGGGAGGCGTCGGCCACCGCCTGGAAGTGGCCGGTCATGGCCTCGGCGTCCATGGCGCCGGTGTAGTAGGAGGGGTTCACCACCAGCACCGCGTCCGCGCCCGCCCGGGACGCGTCGCGGCTCAGCACGATCGCCTGCCGGGTGTTCTCGGAGCCGGTGCCCGCCAGGAGGACCCCTCCCCCCTCCTTCAGCGCCGCGGCCCGCTCCACGACCGCCTTCCGCTCCTCACGGTCCATCAGGGGGGCCTCCCCGGTGGAACCGAGGACCAGCACACCCGCCAGGCCCCGGCCGGAGAGCCAGTCCAGCTGCCGCTCCAGCCCTTCGAGGTCCAGGTCGCCCTCCAACGAGAAAGGGGTCACCACCGGCGGGATGACCCCTTCGAAGCTCGGTCGAGCCGTCATATGTACGCGCTCAGTCCGCTTCGGCGAAGGCCGCCACGGCCTCGTCCACGTTCTCGTGGGTGTCGAAGATGTTCATGAGCTTGGTGATCATGAGCAGGCTCTGGATCTTGTCCGATGTGTTGGCCAGCTTCAGGTCCCCGCCGTCATTGCGGACGGTGGTGAGGGCCCCCATGAGAGCACCCAGACCGGAGGAGTTGAGCCACTTCACCCTGCCCAGGTCGATGACGACCTGCTTGACCCCATCGGCAAGGAGACCCTTCACGTGGTCATGGAGGTCCTTCATGTCCGGACCGCCCATCAGTTTGCCCTTGAGGGTGAGCACCGCCACCCCTTCCTGGATGTTCTCCTGAATCTTCACCTGGGCTCTCCTCTGCTGCGTTTTCCCGCACGTGACGCCGCGGGGATATCGAGTCTCAGACCGTCCTCAGACCTTCATTCTCGCTGTGGGCCCGGTGCGTGTCAATGGGAACCCTCCTGCCGGATATAGCGGCTCCAGGCACTCGTGAAACCCCCCGCGATGACCGCCAGCACGCCCAGCCAGAGCACCCCCATCCACGTCCTCCATCCCCTTCGGAACGAACTCCGCGGGGGCCAGGTAGAGGCCGCCCGGAGGGAGCGCTCAGTCCCCAGCCCCCCGGCCGTACGCCTCGTCGTGCTCGGAGGGGTCCTGCCCCTCGTACTTGCTGGGACACTTGGTGAGGACCTGGTTCGCGTGGAACCGCTCCCCGTCGAAGGACCCGATGGCCACGATGCTGGTGGCCTCCTCGAAGGTGGAGGGCTTCACCCCGTGGTAGCTCACGCTCAGGGTGTCCCCCGTCTCCTCCTCGATGAGGTAGAAGTTGAAGGTGCGCTCCTCGTCCCGGCTGTACCACGATTCCTTCTGTTCGGTGAGCATCCCCGTGACCTGGACGTTCTTCCCCTCTGAGGCCTTCGCCTCGGAGAAGGTCACATAGGGCGTGAGGGTGTCGGTGAAGGCACCCAGGCCCAGGTAGATGAAGCCGCCGATGAAGACGGCACCGAGGATGATGCGGGTCCTGCCCATGATCCCCCCCGACACGGTCCGTGCCGTGTCAACACTCGCTTGAGCGTGCTCCTGTGCTGCGCGGGCCCTCCGCTGCGGTCCGACCCATCAATGTACGGCCCGCCGCCCTCCCGGGCAACCGAACCCGGGGCCGCTTCGAGCCGGCACCTTCTCTATTCGGACTCCTGTACCTTAGAGGCGGTTCCGGTGCTCCGCAAGCCACTTCGTTCGGGGTGCGAAGGACCCCAGGGGTCCTCCACCCCCTGCGCCTGTCAAGACAGAACTCCGCCGGGCCTCGGAGAGGTCCAGGGTCGGTCCGGGGGCGAAGAGACGGGGTTTGGCGAAAGCGGTGTGATGTCCACGGGACCCCGCCGGACCGGGGGGATCCCGGAGCGATGTGCCGCGGGCGGAGAGGCCCCGCCCGCTACTCCTCTTCCGGGACGCTCACATCCCACCCCCGGGCGCCGTGCTCTTCCAGCCGGCGCAGCCTGCGGTCGAGGGTGAAGAGGTAGAAGAAGATCCCGCCCCAGATGATGAGGATGGTCAGGCTGGCATAGGTCAGGTCAGACATGGAGGGCCTCCCGGCTGCGGCGGCGGATACGGGTCGCGAGGGTGTGGATCCAGGCGAAGAGCAGGGTCTGTCCGATGACCGAGGCCACCAGGACCAGCACCATCTCGCCGTCCATCCCCCCGCCCCCTCCGGTGTTGATGACCGGGTCGGGGTGGAGGGACTGCATCACACGGGGCACCACGAAGATCAGGTAGGGGACGGTGATGAAGGCCACGATGCTGTACACGCTGCTCAGGGTCGCTCGCCGGACCTCCTCGTCCAGGGCGGCCCGGAGGGCGAAGTAGGCGGCGTAGATCAGCAGCAGGATGATGATGCTGCTCTCACGGGGATCCCAGTTCCACCAGACCCCCCACGCCTTGTGCGCCCACATCGAACCGCTCACCGTGGCCAGGACGGCGTAGACCAGGCCGATCTCCGCCGCCGCCGCGGAACGGTCGTCCCATTCCAGTTTTCGGCTCCTCAGGTAGGCGACGGCCGTGACCATGGCCACGCCGAAGGCCAGCACGCAGATCCACGCCACCGGGATATGGAACCAGGCGATACGGCTGGTCTCACCCAGTCCCATGGCCGGCGGGAGCCAGTTGAAGGCGGCCCAGATCACCACGGCGACCCAGACGCCTATGAGTCCCTGCCACCAGCGCATCTCGTCCTCCTCGCTCGATCGGGTCCCTCTCTCAGGCTCTTCGCGTACCGACGGAATCTACCGAAGGGAGAGCACCGGGACAGGCTAACTCTCCCACACCGCGTCGAACAGCAGGAACGACGCCGTGATCATCGCCCCGGTGAAGCCCACCAGCCCCATCAGGTAGGTGGAGACATCTCCCCACGCCGCCCCCTCGATGGCCATGGAGGTCCCCCGGACCTCCAGCAGGAGCAGGGGCATGAGGATGGGGAAGGCGAGGGCCCCGAAGAGGGGGCCCTTGACCCGGGCCTTGCTGATGATGGCCGCCACGATGGTGGACCCCCCGGCCAGGCCCACCACCCCTACGGCCACCATGGCCAGCATCGAGCCCATCGAGACGGGCCGGACCGACATGAGCAGCATGTAGAGGGGCACCAGGATCAGCGCCAGCACCGCCATGAGGACCACGTTGAAGGCCAGCTTCCCCCCGAAGACCGCCGAGGGGGGCGCGGTGAGGCGCAGGGCCAGGGCGGTGCGGGTCTCCTCCTCCTTCACGAAGGTCCGGGCCAGCCCCACGCTGGAGGCGAAGAAGAGCACCACCCAGAGCAGGCTGGCCTTCACCACCGGCTCCAGGGGGGTGGGCCCGATGCCGTAGGAGACCACGGCCAGGGTCACCAGGGCGAACATCCCCACCGCGGTGGAGGCCGCGGCCGAGCGCAGCTCGGCCACCAGGTCCTTGCGCAGGACCGCCAGGGCCCGTCCGGCCCATCCCCCCTCAGGCGATGGCGTAGTGCTCATCCCCCAGCTCCATCTCGCGCGTGTCGTTGGTGGCGATGATCACCACCGCCCCCCGCTCCTTCGCCTCGGCCACCAGCTCCCCCGCCAGGGCGAACCCCTCCGCATCCAGGGTCACACCCGGCTCGTCCAGCAGCAGGGCGTCGGGGCGGTGCATGAGGGCGAAGGCCCACTTCAGGCGCTGCCGCATCCCGCTGGAGTAGCCGTCGATCCGGTCCCCTCCCCGGCCCCCGAGGCCCACCCGCTCCAGCAGGGCGTCCAGCCCCTCCCCCTCGGGGCGGGCCCCCCGCATCCGGGCGAAGAAGCGCAGGTTCTCCAGGCCGGTGAGCTCGTCGTAGAGTGCGAGTTCGGGACTGAGGAAGCCCATGCGGGTCCGGCACTGCTCCGAGGTCCAGACCTCCTGCCCCTCCTCCCACCGCACCTCGCCCCGGTCGGGGCGCTCCAGGCCCGCCAGGCAGCGGAGCAGCGTGCTCTTCCCCGAGCCGTTGGGACCGGTCACCACCAGCACCCGCCCGGAGACCGCACGCAGCCCCACCCCGCGGAAGACCACCCGGGGTCCGTAGCGCTTGCCGAGATCTGTGACGTTCAGTTCGAGCATGGTCGGATCGGGTTCAACCCCTCCTCCTCCGCTCCACCCTGAGGCGGTGTGCGGCACGGCGGGACCTCCGCGCACTCACTCCGTGATCCTCACCACCACCAGGGTCATGTCGTCATCCACCGGCTCTCCCCGACAGTGGGACTCCACCGCCTGCCGGAGGCCGTCCAGCACCTCCTGGGCCGTCTGTCCGATGAGGGTGGCCGCCACCTCGACCATCCGCTCCTCCCCGAACATCTCACCGTCCGGTGCGGTGGCCTCGATGAGCCCGTCGGTGTAGAAGACCGCCAGGTCCCCCGGCTGCAGGTCCTTGGACCCCGCTTCGTAGTCGGAATCGGGGATGTATCCGAGCACGATACCCCCTTCGGTGAGGGGGATCGGTTCCTCCCCCGGCCGCAGCAGCAGCGGGGGGAAGTGACCGGCATTGGAATAGACCAGTTCACTCGCCCGTGTGTCCAGCACCCCGTAGGCGAAGGTGGCGTAGCGGCCCGCCCCGAAGTTCTCGCAGAGGAGGTTGTTGAGACGGCGCATGATCCGGGGCAGCGTGAGGCTCCCCCGGGTCAGGCTCCGGAAGGAAGCGTACAGGCTGGCCATGAGGATGGCGGCGGGCGTGCCCTTCCCCGAGACGTCTCCGATGGCCAGTCCCAGGCGTCCCTCCCCCAGGTGGACCAGGTCGTATAGGTCGCCCCCCACGCTGCGGCTCGGCTTGAAGTAGGCGGCCACCTCCACCCCCGGCACGTCGGGGGCCGAGCGGGGAAGCAGCGCCCGCTGGATCTCCCCCGCCAGCTTCAGTTCCTGTTCCAGGCTCTGCTTCTCCCGGGCCTCCCGGTAGAGCCGGGCGTTCTGGATGGCCACGGCCACCTGCGAGCCGAAGACCTCCAGCAGCCGGAGGTCCCGGCGGCGGTAGGCGTCCACCCGGTCCGATTCGAGGTTGATGACCGCGATGACCTCCCCCGCCACGCGGACCGGGAGCACGATCTCGCTCCGTGTGGTGGGCCGCGCGTTGATGTAGGCGTCGATCTGCCGGACGTCGGCCACCAGGATCGGTTCCTTCTTCTCCGCGGCCAGGCCCACCAGCCCCCGTCCGATCTTCAGGTCGGCCCCGTTCAGGGTGTCCTCGTCGTAGCCCCGGGCGATGTGATGGGTGATGCGTCCCGACTCGGGTTCCACCAGGAAGATCCCCGCCGCGTCGTACCCCACCACCCGTTCCAGCCCCTCCAGGACCAGTTCCAGCAGTTCGTCCCGCTCCAGGGCGGCGGAGAGGCGCACACCCACTTCGAAGAGCAGGTCCTTCTCGAGCGATTCCCTCCGTGCCAGGGCGTAGAGCCGGGCGTCCTCGATGAGCACGCTGAGACGATCCAGGACCCGGGCCGCCGCGCTCACCCCCTCGTCATCCAGCCGTGCCCCGCGCTCCGGCGCCGCCATGACCGCGCCGGTGAGCGCATCCCCCGTCCGGAGGGGCAGGAAGACCCCCCGGTCCATCCCCTCCAGGATCCGGACCAGGGGGCTGGTGCCCCGGGGGCAGACCTCCTCGTCGAGGGGGAGCGTCAGGACCCCGCGTGTCCGGACCAGCGCGTCGGCGAGGGGGGAGTCGGCCGGAAGTTCCAGGCTCCCGATCTCCCGGGCGTCGAACCCCACGTCCCACTCCAGGACCAGGATGTCTTCGGTCTCGTTGAGGAGGAAGAAGCCGATGCGGGTGGAGCCGGTGAGCTGGGCCAGGCCCAGGGCGAGACGCTCCAGCAGGGGGTCCAGCTCGAAGAGGCCCGATGAGGCCTCATAGAGCTCCTCGGCCGTGGTGTGGAGCCAGTGGAGATGCGGCCGGAGGGACCGCTTCATGGCATGGTAGAGCGTCTCCTCCAGGGGGCCGTAGAGGGCGATGACCCCCGAGACCGCCCCCAGCAGCAGGAACACCTCCACCCAGCCGCTGAGGAAGAAGACCCTGCCGTGGTACTGGAGGTGGAGGGAGTAGAACAGATAGGCCAGGACGGCGACGATGCCGATCATCAGGGCATCGGTCACCGCGCCTGCGAGTCTGTCCCTGGGCCAGTTCATCACCTGCTGTGACTCCTCGGAGAAGGATGGGACCGACCGGCCCCCCGGGCCGGTCCTCGCCTGCCAATATGGGTCGGGGCCCCGATATCCGCCAGGGAAGGCGGGGGCCTCAAGCCAGCCCGGCCAGCCTGGCCAGCGCCCAGATGCCGAGCCCCGCGGCGATGAGCACCACCGCGCCCCCCACCAGGTTGGCCGCGGGTCCGTTGGCCCGGTCCCTCAGCCGCCGCCGGTCGTTGGCCGCCAGGAGCAGGAAGACCGCCACCACCGGCAGGAGGATCCCGTTGGCCGCCTGGGCCAGGGTGATGGCGGGGACCGGGCGGACCCCCAGGGCCCCGAAGAGCATGCCCACACCCACCACCCCCAGCGCCACGCTCCGCTGCCGCGGCCCGGTGATGCCCGGCTCCCACCCCAGGATCCCCTGGGAGGCGTAGGCCGCCGCCATGGGGGCGGTGATCCCGCTGGAGATCCCCGCGGCGAGCAGCCCGATGCTGAAGAAGACGGTGGCCCACCGGCCCAGGAGCGGTTCCAGCTGGACGGCCATGTCCCCGGCGGTGGTGATGGAGGGGGCCCCGGCCGGCGGCGGATAGAAGGCCCCGGCGGCGGTGAGCACCACCGCTCCCGAGACCACACCCCCCAGCAGGATGGTCACCACCGCATCGGTCCGGGCCGCGGGGAGGTCGGCGGGCCCCTCGAAGCGCTCGCGTACCGCCGAGGCGTGCAGGAAGAGGTTGTAGGGCACCACGGTGGTGCCGATCAGGGCCACCACCAGGTAGAGGTCCGCCCCGCCCCGTGTGGAGGGGGTCAGCGCCCCCCGGACCACCTCGCCCCATCCCGCCCCGCTCACCACCGCCGTCCCGAGGAAGGTCAGGCTCATGATGATGACCATCCCGACCAGGATGCGCTCCATGACCCGGTAGGAGCCCTGCCAGAGGATCGCCGCAGCGACGGCTCCCACCAGGGGGGCCAGGAGCCGGGGGGAGAGCCCCGCCATGGCCTGGAGCCCCAGGGCGGCACCCAGGAGGTTGCCGGTCTCGTAGGCGGCACAGCCGAAGACCACCGCCACCAGCACCAGCGCCGAGGCGGTGCGGGCGGCGAAGGGGGAGGAGACCTCCTTGCGGAGGGCCTCCGCGAGGTCGAGGTCCCCCACCACACCCAGGCGCAGGCTCATCTCCTGGAGCACCAGGGTGGCGAGGACGCTGAAGGTGAGGGCCCAGAGGAGGGTCGAGCCGGTCCGGGCACCCGCCAGGGTGCAGGTGGTCACCGTGCCCGGACCGATGAAGGCCGCGGCCACCAGGGCCCCGGGCCCGATGGTCAGCCGGCGTCTCCCCCTCAGCGTCCGGCTCCGCCGGCGATCAGGGAGATCTCCACCCGGGCGTCACCCGGCAGGCGCGCCGCCTCCACCGCCGCCCGGGCCGGGGGCACTTCACCCATCCAGCGGGCGTATTCGGTGTTGAAATCCTCGTAGTCATCCAGGTCCGTCAGGTAGACGGTGACCCTCACCGCGTCCTCCAGATCGAGGCCGGCGGCCTCCAGGAGGATCCCCAGGTTGGCGAGGGCCTGCCGGGTCTCGGGGATCACGCCCCCCTCGACCAGCCTGCCGGTGGCCGGGTCCATCCCGATCTGCCCGGAGAGGAAGAGGAGATCGCCGTAGCGTACGGCCGGGGAGTAGGGCCCGACCGGGGCAGGCGCCCCTTCGGGGAGGACCGCCTCCTTCGATGGGGCGGTCAGGGATCCGCGGGGACCCCGCAGGGGGTCTTCCAGGCCCTGGCGGGCGCTGGTGAGGGCGGCCCAGCCCACCGCGCCCAGCAGCGTGCCCGCGACCAGGGCGATGACGACGGAACGGTTCATCTCTCACTCCTCGGGAGGAGGTGTCCTGCCTTCCGCTTCTCCGGTCATGGGCACGAATCGTACCGGGATGACCCCCTCCCGGGTCAAGTTCCCGTCCTCCCCCTTCCGGAGGAGCATCAGCTCCTGGTAGTAGGAACCGACGGGGATGACCATGCGTCCGCCGATCGCCAGCTGCTCTTTCAGCGGGGGGGGGATGTGATCCGGTGCGGCGGTGACCACGATGGCGTCGAAGGGGGCGTGTTCGGGCCAGCCCCGGTAGCCGTCGCCCGTCTTCACCTCCACGTTCTCGTAGCCCAGGCGTTCCAGGGTCTGACGCGCCTGACGCGCGAGGGGTTCCAGGATCTCGATGGTGTAGACCCTGTCGGTGATCTCCGCCAGGACCGCGGCCTGGTAGCCGGACCCGGTGCCGATCTCCAGCACCTTCTCCCCCGGTTCCAGGTTCAGCGTCTGGGTCATGAGGGCCACGATGTAGGGCTGGCTGATGGTCTGACCGTGTCCGATGGGGAGGGGCTGGTCGGTATAGGCCAGGGGGCGCTGGCCCTCCGGCATGAACTCGTGGCGGGGCACGGCGGACATGGCCTCGAGGACCCGGGGGTCGGTGATGTCACGGGACTCGAGCTGCTCCTCCACCATGCGTTCACGTTCTGATTCCATGGTGGTCCTCTGCGGTGTCTCCTGCTGGCCGGGCACATCGGAGGAACACCCGACCAGCAGGACCGCGAGGCCCGCTGCCGTCAGGAAGCGGGCCGGCCGTCTCCTTCTCATCTTCTGCGGGGTGCTAGAGGAGTCGTTCAAGCTTCTCGGTGATCACCTTCCTCGGTACCGAACCGATGACCTGGTCCACGCGCTCGCCGTCCTTGAAGAAGAGGAGCGTGGGGATGCTCCGGATACCGAAGGATCCGGCGACCTGCTGGTTGTGGTCCACGTCGACCTTGGTCATCTTCGCCCTGCCTTCGTATTCGCCGGCGAGCTCCTCGATGATAGGCGCTATCTGGCGGCAGGGGCCACACCATTCGGCCCAGAAGTCGACGATGACGGGGACGTCGCTCTCAAGCACTTCCTTCTTGAAGGAATCGTCCGTCACATGGGTGGGATCGGCCATAGAGCAGTCTCTCCATCGCTGTACACAGTATGTACGAGAGGTTGAAAGGCCGGACCGGTCGGAGCCGCGTCCGGCGGGTATGTTCGGTCTGCACTCAAGGTAGGTGGACGCCCGGTGGAGGCACAACCTTCCAAAAAGATCAGCCCGGGGGGAGCTGCCGGCGGATCCGGCGCAGCTCCCGGGCGAACCGGTCGTCGCCGGGGGCCACCATCCGCCCCGTCTCGTAGACCGAGACGGCCTCCTGCATCCGTCCCCGGGCCTCCAGGACCGCCCCCAGGGCGAGGTAGGTGTCGGCGTGGCGGGGAGAACGCTCCATGTTGGCCCGCAGCGCCGCCTCCGCCCCCTCCAGCTCTCCCCGGTTGAAGCGTGCCATGCCCAGCAGATGGCCCACCTCGGGGTTGGCGGCCCCCGCCTCGATCGCCTTCTGGAGGTACTCTTCCGAGGAGGCCCACCGGCCGTCCCGGAAGTCGAGCACCCCGAGGTTGGCCCACGCCTCCGCCAGCTCAGGCTGGACACGGGTCGCCTCGTCGAAGACCTCCCGGGCCTCCTCCCGCTCCCCCCGCACCAGCAGGACGACCCCCAGGTCGTTCAGGATCGATCCGTCCCGGGGGGCCATGTCCGCCGCCTCCCGCAGGTCCTCCTCCGCCTCCGCCAGCCGTCTGAGGCCCCGGTGGATCTCCGCCCGGGTCTGGAGGTAGGCCGGGGTCTCGATCTCCTCGGGGGGGGATGCCGGGAGCAGGCTGTCCGCCGCGGCGAAGGTGCCGGACCGCGCCATGGCCCGGGCGGTCCGGTAGCGCAGGAAGGAATCCCGGGGGTGGAGTGCGAGGGTCTGCGACCAGCTCTGCCGGGCGGCCGCCCACTCGCTCACCCCCTCCTGCAGGTCGGCCAGGGCGATCCACGGCTCCGGACGTCCCGGGTTGACCCGCGTCCCGGCCCGGTACTCCGCCTCCGCCATGGAGAGGGCCCCCAGCGAGGCCCAGGCATCACCCAGCACCTCGTGCCGGGAACTCCACCAGTCGCGGGAGAGACGGTCCAGTTCGGGGACCTCCTCCTGCATGCCGGGTGCGTGCCGGCGCATGATGGCCGCATGGCGCCGCAGGTCCTCTCCCGCCGGCTCATATCCCTGTTCCTCGAGGCGCAGGACCACGCCCTGGGGGACCAGCGGGCCGTAGACCTCCGGCGGCGGGAGGATGATGGGGCTGTAGAAGAGAGGGACCCCCAGCCCCTTGTTGGCTTCGATGAGGAGCCCGGCCGCGACCCCGTGCGCCATCTCCTCGATCCCGGGGGGCATGTCGGGGATGACCAGGGAGGGGGCGCGGCGCCGCAGCTGCTGCCGGTACCACGCCTCCCGGACCAGCAGGAGATAGATGCCGTGGAGGGCGGGGTGACGCTTCAGGGTGCGCCCCTGGTGCCAGAGCAGGAAGGCGGAGGTGTTGTCCTCGGCGAAGACCCAGCCCCGCACGTCCTGACCCGGCTCCGCCTCCCCGGCGACGCTGGCGCTCAGGGCGTCCACGTACGCCGCCGGTCCCCACAGGCTCGTGGCACTGGAATCGGCCGCGTTCCCGACCCCCGTCCGGGCGGGACCCGCCAGCAGGAGCAACGCGGCCAGCGCGCCGGCCAGACGTCCCCCCCCCTTCGGGCCCAGCAGGGAGGTCAGTCCCTCGCCTCCCAGCAGCACCGCCAGGCCCGTACCCACCGAGACCATCAGGTGCACCGGGAGCAGGGCGTCCTCCAGGATGTCCAGCCCCAGGAGCAGGAAGAGGAGGGGCGGGACGATGTAGAGGAGGGCGGCGATCCCCAGCCGGCGGCGGCGCGCGCCTGCCCAGACCCAGCCCCCCAGCGCCAGGACCAGCACCGGCAAACCCATGCCGCCGGCCAGGCGGGACCAGATGTTCAGGGCGGTCACCGGGGCGAACTGCGCCTCCCGGCCCCGGGCCTCGGCGGCCGTGACCAGCCTCAGGAAGTTGTCCAGCTCCGAGGCGCCGCCCCAGTTGAAGGGGGGATGCAGGGAGGCCCGGATGGGGATGAGGAGGTAGAGGGTCAGCCCCGCGAGACCCGCCAGGACCAGGATCGACCCCGTCCGCAGGGCGGTGCCCGGACCCGACCGGGCCTTCAGGGGCTCGGGGACGTACGACTCGGGACGGAGGGCCCACCAGATGAGGAAGGCCAGGGCGGGGAAGTAGAGGACCACCGTGAGATGGTTGCCCATCGCCAGACCCGCCAGGTAGGCGGTGAGGACCGGCAGGCGCCATCCCCCCGGACCCCAGGAGGGCGCGACCCGCTTCAGGATGCGGCTGTCCGGGTAGAACCCCGTGGGTCCCTCCCCCAGTTCCACCGCCTCCAGCGCCAGGTAGAGGAGTCCCGCCACGGCCAGGGTGTGGAGGGTGTAGACCTCGGCCACCACCGCCTGTTCCATGAACAGGGGCAGGGTCCCCAGGACCGCGGCCGGGGTGACGGAGGCCATGATCCGCACCCCCCGGGGCATGGGCCCCAGGTGGATCAGACCCGCGAGGCGGTACATCATCAGGGTCAGCAGGGAGAGGGTGCCCGCGCCGCAGAGGGCGGAGAGCAGGTTGACCCGGGTGGCCGGGTCCGCGATGGGGGCGAAGAGCAGGCTGAGCGCCCGGCCCAAGAGGCTGTAGAGGGGGTAGCCGGTGGGATGGGCGACCCCGAACCAGGTGGCCACCCCCACGAACTCACCGCTGTCGTACCATCCGGCCTGGGGGGTGAGGAAGACCAGGTACAGCACCAGCCCGAAGAGGCCGACGCTCCCGGCCAGGATGCGCTCGGGGCCCAGGGCCCCGGGACGACGGGCTTCGAGGCTGGTGGTCATGGGGGCCTACGGTAGTGCCGGCAGGGGCGGCTTGCCAAGCGGAACCAAGCGAACGGCCCCGCGGCGGCACACCGCGGGGCCGTTCCGACCCTGACACATCGAACTGGCTGGCCGGACCCCTCCGGGGGGCCCGGCGGGTCCCGGTTCAGTTGCCCGGACGATTCTCCGGGAGCTGCTGTTCCAGGATCGGCACCCAGCCGCTGTTCGGGAACTTCTCGAGGAAGTACTCCACCACCAGAGGCCGGTCGTAGGTGTCGGTCAGGTGGAACTGCTCTCCCTCCATGTAGGCCATCCGGTAGTGCCGGACCTCCTGCCCGGGGAGCACGCTGAACACATTGTGGTGGAAGTTGTAGACGTTCCCCACCGGACTCGTCGGGAAATGGGTCCCGCTGAAGGGATAGTAATGCGTCGCCCCTGCCACCGCCCACCGCTCGTTCGGCATGCGCAGCTCGTTCCAGATCGTCCAGTCGCCGCCGGGAGTGTAGGCCCGGATCCCCTTGAGGGCGTACTTCCCCTGGGGCACGTTCTCCACCGCGAAGTAGCCGTTCTCGTCGGCGAAGATGGTGATCGACTTGCGGACGGTCTCCCCCTCTTCCTCCACGTCGGACATGAAGGAGACCTCGATGTCCTTCGTGTACGACTCCTGCTTGTTGGCATACCCCACGTTCTCGACGATGACCGAGCCGATGAGGAGCATGTTGTCCCCCTGGGGCTCGGTGAGCACGGTGGAATAGCCGCCGGCGCAGCCGGCGGCGGAGATCATGGCGGCGACGATGACGACGGCCGCTGCGGTCTGTGCCGCTTGAGCCAGCTTCGAAAGCATCTGGGACCTCACTTCGATTGGTGGGACTCCAGTTCGCGTCGCGGGTCAGAGCCCGGGCTCCAACCGCTCTATGAAGCCATCTCGGACCCGCGTGTCAACTTCAAACCCCGTGACGGGCTCATCCGTGGACGGGGCCTCCAGGGGGGACTATACTACCTTTCGGGTGCCGGTTGAAGCCGCGGAGTGAGGTAAACGTCATCGTCATCCGCGGCGTCGTACAACCAGGGAACCCAGAGGGGTCTCGGGCGTATCCTATCCATACAGGCAGACGCCCCGGACCACCCTCTGTTTATGACTACACGCGACACCCAGGACATCTTCCGCACTTCAGGGAGGCGTTTCTCCATGCCCAGGATCCTTCACGACGCCGTACCGCGCGCGTGCGCCCTCGCCCTGGTGCTCGCCGTCGCCATGGCGGCCCTCGCACCCTCCCGCGCCGCCGCCCAGGGGTCCGATCCCGAGTCGATCTACCGCTTCGGCATCCAGCAGCTGGAGGACGGTGACGTCGAGAACGCCATCAACACCTTCCGGAAGGTGCTGGAACTCGATCCCAACTTCGCCCTGGCCCATTCGAGCCTGGGCTACATCTACCTCACCCGGGGCAGCCTCGACCTGGCCGCCCCCTCCTTCCGCAGGGCGCTGGAACTCGACCCCGACCTGGCGGCCGCCCACAACGGCGTCGGGCTGGTCCTCAAGGAGGAGACCGGCCGGAAGGAACAGGCCCTGGAGAGCTTCCGCCAGGCCCTGGAGATCGACCCCGACTACCTGGACGCCCGCTACAACATGGGGGTCACCCTCCTGGAGATGGAACGCTACCGGCGCGCCCGCGAGACCTTCGAGGAGGTCCGGGCCTCCGATCCCGAGTTCCGGGACGTCCACTACCAGCTGGGACGGATCGCCCTGGAGAACCGCGACTTCGAGACCGCCGAGGAGGAGTTCGTCGCCCAGTTCCGGCGCGACCCCGACCACCGGGAGAACCGGCTGGAGCTGGGGCGCGTCTACTACCTCACCGAGCAGTACGACCTGGCCGAGGAACGCCTGCTCCCCATGCTCGAGCTCTATCCCGAGTACACGGCCCCGAAGATCCTCCTGGCCGACGTCTACCTGGCCGTGGAGGACTACGAGCGGGCCAACCAGCTCTTCCTCATGTCCTACCGCGAGTTCGAGGACGAGGAGACGGCGGAACGGCTGTGGGAGGACGTCGTCGACATCGCCCGGGACTGGGAGCGTGAGGAGTACCGGGAGACCGAGCTGGAGGACATGCCCGAGTTCTTCCGCAAGTTCTGGAAGCGCCGGGACCCCAATCCCACCACCGAGGCCAACGAGGTCCTGGTCGAGCACTATCGCCGGCTCCGGCACGCGCGGCAGTACTTCAGCTCTCCCATCACCCCGGGGGGCTTCGACGACCGGGGCGAGGTCTATCTCAAGCACGGGGAGCCGGACGACGAGGTGGGCTTCCCCGCCGGGGACGCCGAGACCCGCCCCAACCTGACCTGGGAGTACCACACCAACCGGCGCGAGCGCCTCATCATCCACTTCGTGGACCGGGGGAACGGCTTCTTCGAGCGGGTTCCCAGCCTCATGGAGGCCTCGATGAAGAACCCGCTGGGCTCCTTCCCCACCCAGCAGGACGAGGGCAACACGGGGGAGGTCCCCAACGTCTCCGAACTGTGGATCGACCAGATCCCGATCCAGGCCTACCGGGAGCGGGCCACCATCGATCCCCTCTACGACCGGATCGCCAACGCCATGGAAGAGGTGGCGAGGAACGCCAACGGCCCGGGCGGGGGGCCCGAGACGGTGCGGACCTTCCAGGAACGGCTGGAGAGCCTCCAGTCCCAGGAGCGCTTCGAGGTGCTCAAGGACATCGCCGAGCTGGACCGCACCAACTCGTACGAGAACCTGATGCCCGCCGACCCCCTCCCCTTCCACTTCTACACGGCCGCGTTCAAGGACATCCAGGGGAAGACGCGGGTGGAGGTCTACTACGGGATCCCCACCGCCGACCTGGCCACCGAGCGCTGGGGTGAGGGGCGCAAGGCCACCGTCGAGCTGGGTGTGGCCGTCTTCGACGACGACTGGAACGAGAGGGCCCGCACCAACGAGACCCGGGAGTACACCTCGATGGGGCCGGTCAGCACCGACATGGGTGCGGCGATGGTGGACCTCAACCGCATGGTGGTCGAGCCGGGGACCTACAACTTCGCCATCAGCCTCAAGGACCTCAACTCGGGGCGCGAAGGGGTCTACCGGGACAGCCTGGTGGTGGAGGGCTTCTCCGGGCGGGAGCTCGCGGTCAGCGACATCGAGATGGCCGGACGGGTGAGGGAGACCCGGGCGGGGGGACGGTTCTACCGGGACGGCCTGGAGGTCGTGCCCATGCCCAGCCGGACCTTCACCACCGACCAGCAGGTCTTCATCTACTACGAGGTCTACAACCTCTCGAAGGACGACTTCGGGACCACCCAGTTCACCACCAGCTACACCATCCAGCCCGCCGATGAGGGACGCAGGAGCAACATCCTCTCCTCCGCCTTCCGGGCCCTGGGCAGCCTGGTGGGTATGGGCAAGACCGAGCAGGTCACCGTGGAGGGCGAGGTCGAGTACGGGATCCGGTCCCAGGAGAACAAGCACCTGGAACTGGCCTTCCCGAGCCCCTCGCCCGGCGTCTACCAGCTCATCCTGAGGGTCACCGACCAGAACACCGGGCAGGTGGCCGAGCGGCGCCAGGAGTTCATGGTCACCCCGCCCGGCGGTGTGTGAACCACGCCCCCCGTCGATCGATGAGAGAAGGCCCCCGGTCCGGAGCGCGGACCGGGGGCCTTCTTCGTGCCTGCGGGCAGGCCGGGGAACCGCTCCGGCGGGCCGGGGCGGGTCCGCTCTAGCGGGGTGAGCCGGCCGGGGGTATCCCCAGGTCCTCCCGCCAGTTCGGGTTCTGCGTCTCGCCCGGCACGTTGCTGTGGATGAGCCGGTAGCTGCCGAAGCCCCCCGAGGTGTCGGCGAAGATGAACCGGGCCTGTCCCACATCCTCCATCTGGTTGTAGATCCACTCCACCCAGGGCACCTGACCCCGCCCCTCGTCCGGGTGGGGGATGATGTCGTCCGGCTGGCCGTACTTGATCCAGATACGCCCCTGGTCCGTCTTCCAGCCGGCCGGCTGGGTGGGCGTGGTGAAGTTCTCGTCGGCGTACTCGAACCGCTGCACCCAGGCCTGCCGGAACTCGTTCTCCGGCGTGCCGGGCACCGGGTCTCGCTCCTCCCAGAACGCCTGCAGGAACTCCCGCTTCCCCTCCCTGTCCAGGCTGTCGTACTCGGCGAGCTGCTGCGGGGTGGCGAGGTACTCGATCTCGTTCCGCAGCCGCTGGACGTTCTCCTCGGTCATCTCGATCCCGCTCAGGCCGCCCTCCGCGGCGGGCGTGACCTCGCTCAGCACCCGGAAGGCCTTCTCGCGCAGGGCCCGCTCCCCGCTGGCGTGGTCCACCACCTCCACGATGAGGCGGTAGTCCCCCCGGGGGAAGGTACGGGCGTTGATCCCGGTCAGGGCGATGATCTCGTTCCGCGAGCGGACCGGACGGGTGGTCTCGTCCACCACCCGGCGGTGGTCCACGTTCAGACCCTCCACGGTGACGCGGCGGGTGTACTCGTTGGGGGGGGCCTCGCTCGAGGCCGGGGAGAGGCCATAGACCTCCGTGTAGAAGGAGAAGATGTCCACGTTGACCCCGTAGAGCTTCAGGGGGTTGGGAACGACCTGGAGACCGCTCTTCGTGAACTTGTTCTCCCCCGAGGCCTTCCCCAGGCGCACGGCGAACTCGATGTCGGAGATCGAGAGGGGCCGGGTGCTGTAGTCGGGGATCAGCACCAGCCGCTCGTCCACCCCCACCCTCGTGTCACCCGACACCCGGCTGTTCAGGTCGGTGACGGTGGTGATGAAGCGGTAGACGCCCGGCTTCATCAGGGGGGGGGTGTAGATGTCGTAGGTGTCCCGTGTGGCCTCCGCACCCGACCGCGTGGTGTCCTGGCTCACCACCTGCCAGCGGTTCCAGGTGACCCGGTCCCCCACCTCGGTCTCGATGACCGTCTCGATCTCCCATGCGGCGGAGAGGACCCCCGGGGTGTTCGGCAGTTCGATGAACTGCATCTGGCTCCGGTCCATGGTGTAGTAGATCTCCACGTAGGACTGGGAGGGGTCCTGCAGGTTCTTGAAACTGGCCACATCCACGAAGAAATCGATGTCGCCGGAAGCCTGCTGCTGGATCAGGGTATTCTGTCCCTGGGCCGAGGCCGGCAGGTACCCTCCCGCCGCCGTGAGGAACGCGGCGAGCAGGCCCGCCCCGACCATCCTACGGACAGAGGCCGTCCATCGCAGAACATCTCTTCTCTTGGGACCCATCGAACTGGTTCTCCTCATCTCACGATTCCTCATCACATCCCGCCGCGCCGCATCTGGACACGCTCGAGATACTCCTGCCGGTTCACCAGGGTGAAGTCACCGAACCCGGTGTCGTCCCGGAACAGGAGGCGGAGCCTCATACTGTTGTACACCCAGACCTCCACGGGCTTCGACCCCGGGGTGAAATCGTCCCGTTCCACATGGTCGGGCAGACCCAGGGTGATGTACACCATCCCCCGGTCGGTGGCCCATCCCTCGAGCTGCGGCACGCCGAACACCTCGTTGGCGTATTCGATGCGCCGATAGTACTCGGTGAGGGCCTCGTTCCGCTTCGTCCCCGGCGTGGGGTCGCGGGAGATCCAGAACTGGCGGAAGAGCCGGAGACGCTCCTCCTCCCCCTCGGCCTGTCGAAGTGTCCGCAGCTCCCGCTCGCTGGCGATGTATCGCAGCTGGCGCACCGCCTTGTCGTAGTCGCGGTAGGCCAGGGTGAGATACGACTCCAGCACCCGGAACCCCCGGGAGGAGGAGACGGTCTGCCCCGTCCCCAGGTCGGTGACCCCGATGGAGAGGACGTAGTCGCCGGGGGAGAGGTCCTGGATGTTCATCTCCAGGGAGTTGAAGGTCTCCGGGCCGGGCTTCTCGTGCCGGCGCATATAGTAGAGGAGGGTCTCCTCGCTGTCGTTCTCCACGTAGTACTCCACCTTGTAGCGGGCATCGGTGGAGGTCTGACGCAGGGGGTCGAAGCCGTACACCTCGTAGTAGGCCAGCAGCGAGGGGGCGAAGTTGGCGTACACCGCCCGGGTGTTGGGGATGTAGGAGTGTCCTCTCCGGGTGAAGAGCTGGGCCCCCGCCCGGTCGATGACCGCCCCCGGCGGCAGGTCGGGGCTCGACTCGCCCAGATAGTCCGCCAGCAGCAGGTCCGATATCGTCAGGCGGTTGGCGGGATACGCGGGTACGTCCACCTCCAGCACCAGCGTCCGCGACTCCCCGAGGTTCCGGTCGGTGAGGGTGACATCCAGCTCGTACAGCCCGGGGCGCACCACGAACGTGAAGCGCTGGACCCGGGTGACGTCCTCGCTGAGGGTCTCTTCGTATACCGGCGTGGTGGTGTTCCCCGAGGCCCTCTCGTCGAAGACCGTCTCGCCCCGCGGCCCCAGCAGGTGCATCGCCAGCTCGTAGTCCGCCCGGAAGACCTCCCCGGCCCGCGTGAAGGCGAGCTGGTCGTAGGCCACCGAGAGGTAGACCTCCACCACCGTCTCCGCCGCCCCCCGCTCGCTCTGGAAGGTGACCACGTTGGCATGGAACTCCGGCCCCACCCCCTCGGGACCGAGCATGTCCTGTCCCCGGGCGCCCTCCGGCACCAGGGTCCCGGCCAGCAGGGACAGCACCAGGAGTGCCGCCCCGGCCCCCCGGCGGGACTCATAGGGATGGGCTCTTTGCTGCTTCATACGCCTCCCCCGCTCTGGCGGCGGGTCCTGTCGGTCGATGAGGGAAGTACGGGGACCACACTCTCCCATACGACGACCGCTGGAGGGCGACCGTTCACACGGAATGCCCCTTCGAGCGGCCCCCGGTCCCGCTCCATGATACACAGCCGCCCGCCGCCGGAGCCAGGACGACTCCGGCGGCGGGCGGTGCGTTCCCGTCTTCTGCCCTGATGTGCGCGGCTACATCAGAACCCCAGGCTCAGGAAGAACTGGTTGACGCTGCCCAGGTCGCCGTAGTCAGCCAGACCGTAGTCGAGCTGCAGCGCGTACCCCGAGACATCCGTCATCAGTC
>JAWOFN010000061.1:0-45891 GCA_046497505.1 bacterium
GCCGGCGCCGCCGCATCGACGAGATGGTGCAGGTCTGTGGGCTGGGGGAAGTGATGAGCAAGGACGTCCGCGAGCTCTCCAAGGGATACCGGCAGCGGCTGGGGCTGGCACAGGCGCTCATGCACGACCCCGACCTGGTCATCCTGGACGAGCCCACCGCGGGTCTCGACCCGAACCAGATCGTGGAGATCCGGAGCCTGATCCGGGAGATCGGCCGTGAGAAGACCCTGATCCTCTCCACCCACATCCTCCCCGAGGTCACCGCCACCTGCGACAGGGTCATCATCATCCACCGGGGATCCCTGGTGGCGGACGGGAGCCCGGACGAGCTGACGGGGAGCCTGCGGGGCAAACAGGCCCTGCGGGTGGGGTTCAGCCGGGAGGGCCTCGACCGGGACGCCGCCAGCGCGGCCATCTCCTCGGTACCCGGTGTGAGCCGTGTCTCCGGTGCGGGCGAGGAGGCAGGAGTGGCCCTCTTCAGCGTCGAGTCCGAGAAGGGGAGCGACCCCCGTGTGGAGATCTTCCGCATGGCCGCCGAGAAGGGGTGGCCCCTGGCGGAACTCCATATGGAGTCGGGATCCCTCGAAGAGATCTTCCGCCAGCTCACCGTGGGCAGCGAGGCGCCCGCGGCCGGAGGAGGTGCCTCATGACCGACCATGTATACGCATTCTCCTCACGGGACAACGTGGGAGCGCTCTACCGCAAGGAGGTGAAGGCTTACTTCAACTCCCCGGCGGCCTACGTGGTCATGGCGGTCTTCCTGCTCATCGCCGGGTGGTTCTTCAGCAGCGACCTCTTCCTGGTGGGACAGGCGAGCCTGAGGACCTTCTTCGAGGTGGGCCGACTCATCCTCATCTTCTTCGTACCGGCGATCACCATGCGCCTTCTGGCCGAGGAGCAGGCCTCGGGGTCGCTGGAACTCCTGGTGACCTATCCGGTCACCGACGCGGAGATCGTGCTGGCCAAGTGGCTCTCGGCCATGACGCTGCTGGCCGTCACCCTCCTCTTCACCCTGGTCTACTACCTCACGGTGGTAATCCTGGGCAACCCGGACGAAGGGGCGGTAGCGGGAGGCTACCTGGGCCTGCTGCTCCTGGGATCGGCCGCCTCGGCGGTGGGGCTGCTGGCCAGCAGCCTCACCCGGAACCAGGTCGTGGCCTTCGTGCTGGCGTGGGCGCTGCTCTTCGCCCTCTTCATGCTGAACAACGTCCTGGTGTTCCTTCCCTCGTGGGTCGCGGGGTTCATGGAGTACCTCTCCTTCGGCTACCACCTGGACAACCTGAGCAGGGGGGTACTCGACTCCCGGGATGTGCTCTATTTCGTATCGCTGACGGTCATCGCACTGGCCTGGGCCGCCGATCGCCTGGCGGACCGGACATCGTGAGGGGAGGGGCGAGATGACGTTCACAGGCAGCGAGAAGACAGCGAGGGCCCGGAGGACGCGGTGGATCAACCTGCTCCTGCTGGCCGGCATCCTGGTGGTCCTCAACTGGCTCGGTTCCAGCCTCTTCTTCCGCTGGGACATGACGGGGCGGGGCATCTACAGCCTCTCGGACGCCAGCAAGCAGACGGTGCGGGGCCTGGAGGACCGCCTCACCATCAAAGCATACTTCAGCGAGGACCTCCCCGCGCAGTACGCGAGCAACGCACGGTTCGTCCGGGACAAGCTGGACGAATACAGGGCATACGGCGGGAACGACGTCCACTACGAGTTCGTCGACCCGGCCAGCGAGGAGGAGCTCCGCGAGGAGGCCCAGCAGTACGGGATCCAGCCCGCCACGGTCCAGGTGGTGGAACAGGACCGCATGGAGATGAAGCAGGTCTACATGGCCCTGGTCTTCCTCTACCAGGACCGGACCGAGACGATCCCCCTGGTCCAGTCCACAGCGGGGCTGGAGTACGACATCACCACGGCGATCCGCAGGGTGAGCCGCGAGGACCTGCCGGTGGTGGGTTTCCTCCAGGGACACGGCATGCCGGCGCCCCGGGAGCAGCTCTCCCGGTGGGTGCAGGAGCTGGAACGGCACTACCAGGTGCGGGCGGTGGACGTGAGCGGCTATGAACTGGTCCCGCCGGACGTGGAGGTGCTCTTCATCATAGGGCCCACCTCCGGATTCGATGCGTGGGAGCGGTACGCCGTCGACCAGTTCATCCAGCGGGGGGGGAAGACGGCCTGGCTGCTGGACACCGTGGACGCGGACCTCCAGCGTTCCCAGCAGGGGATGGCCCGTCCCCTGGACCTGGGCATGGACGCCTGGCTTGCCCACTACGGGATCCGGGTGAAGACCGCCCTGGTCATGGACGCCTCGAACCAGGACATCCAGGTCTCCCGGCAGCAGGGGATCTTCCGTGTCCAGAGCGTGGTCCCCTACCCCTTCTTCCCCGTCAGCCGATGGTTCGAGACCGAGAACCCCATGGTCAGGGACCTCCCCCAGGCGGCGTTCTACTATGTCAGCCCGGTGGACACGACCCTGGCCGTTCCCGACTCGGTGGCGGCGGCCCCGGACGACACCATCCACAGCTGGCCGGCCGACCCGCCCGAGGTGCGGGTCGAGCCGATCATCTACTCCTCCGAGCAGAGCGGCCTCCAGGAGGACTTCTTCTTCATCCAGCCCAACCCCAACCTGGGCCAGCGCGGCTTCGAGGGGGGGCCCTACGCCCTGGCCGCCACCGTGACCGGCTCCCTCTCCAGCGCCTTCGAGGCCGCTCCGGCGGTGCCGGACACGGTCACCCTCCCCACCTTCCGGAAGGGTCCTATACAGAGCCGGCTGGTGGTGGTGGGGGACGGCACCTTCCCGCGGGACGACTACCTGCAGGGCCCCAACGTGCAGCTGCTGCTGAACATGGTGGACTGGCTCTTCCAGGACGAGGCCCTCATCAGCATCCGTTCCAAGGAGGTGGACCACCGCCCCCTGGCGGAGGTGGGCGATGCCGCGAGGAACATCGTGAAGTGGCTGGACATCCTGCTGCCGCCGGCCCTGGCCATCCTGGCCGGCCTCTTCTGGTGGCGCTGGCGCAGGAAGCGCACGGCGGAACGCGTCCGGTCGGAAGGAGGTGAGGCGTGATGGCACGCAGTACGCGCAACCTGTTCATCGCCTTCGTCGCGCTCCTGGCCTTCGCCCTGGTGTGGAAGTCCGCCGAGCGCCGGGGGACGATGAGCCGGACCGAGCGGTTCGCAGAAGTGGACACCTCGGAGGTGACCCGCATCGAACTCCGGGGCAGGGGGAACGACGTGACCCTGGTCCGGAGGGGCGGACGCTGGATGCTCGCCGAGCCGGCCTCCTACCCGGCGAACGAGGCCAGCGTGGAGGACCTGCTGGAGAGGGCCGCCGACCTCCAGGTGGTGAACCTGGTCTCCAGCAACCCGGAGAACCACGACCTCTACGAGGTGGGCCCTGACACCGGATCCCTGGTGCGGCTCCTGGGAGGAGAGGAGGGGGACGAACGGCTCCTCGCCTTCTACGTGGGCAAGCTCACCAGCGACTTCAGCCACACCTACGTACGGCGGTTCGGGAGCGACGACGTCTACACAGCCGGCGGTCTGCTCCAGGGCACCTTCGACAAGACGGCCAGCGCCTGGCGGGACAAGACCATCTTCAGCGCCGAACCCGCTTCGGTCCAGCGCGTGGAACTCACCTCCCCCGGCCTCTCCTGGACCCTCCTCCGACAGGACGTTCCCGGAGCCCTCGAGAGCGCCGCCTGGACCCTCCGGATGGACGGGGAGGCCGTCGCGGCGGACTCCACCCGCGCGGCGAGTCTGGTCCGCAGCCTGGCAACCCTCAAGGCGGCGGACTTCGCCGGCGAGGGGGAGAGGACGTCCGGGAGCTGGGAGGCCCCCGACATCCGGATGTCCTTCACCACCTCGGACGGCATCACCCGTGCCTTCCGCGGTATCCTCCCCGACGAGGAGGCCAGCCGGTACCGGGTCAGGAAGGATGGGCAGGAGACGGTCTTCCTGGTCTACAAGAGCACCATCGACTCGCTGAAACGGGACCGGGATGCCCTGATGTCCCGAGAGGAGGGGGATCGGTAGCCCCCCATCACACGAATCGGGAACGAGGCAGGTGTGGACGACCCCATGGAGGAGCAGGCATTCGACGCGGAGAACGGCTATCGCAACGAGGTCTGCCCCGCCTGCCTCTCCCCCCAGACCCGACGTCACCTGGAGATGGACGGGTACGTCATCGACCGGTGCGGGGAGTGCGGTCATGCCTTCGTGCGTGACGTGCCCTCCGACCGGGAACTCTTCCTCTTCTATCGGGGTGCCTACCAGGAGGAGGGGGGGTTCCAGCCGAAACTCCGCTGGCACCGCAAGCTGAAGTACGGTGTGGGGGCCGCTCTCATCCG
The DNA here is from genome assembly GCA_046497505.1 of bacterium. GTDB lineage: Bacteria > Blakebacterota > Blakebacteria > Blakebacterales > JAWOFN01 > JAWOFN01. Next base: position 4,348 of record JAWOFN010000061.1, read on the forward strand.
CCTCCTTTTCCTGGGCAGGGGGGATGTCCGGCTCCTGGACATCGGCTGTTCCCAGGGGGACCTGCTGGAGTTCTTCAAGGGTGACGAGAAGTTCGAGGCGAAAGGCCTGGACCTCGCGGAGGGTCCGGTGGCATGGGCCCGCTCACAGGGACTGGACGTCTCCCAGGGCGACCTTGAGGGGATGGAGTACTCTGAGGGCCGTTTCGACATGGTGGTGGCGGCCCACACGGTCGAGCACATGCAGGACCCGGCACGGACCCTGGCCGAGGTACACCGGGTGCTGGCGCCGGGGGGCTGCTTCTTCGCCGTCTGCCCCTGCCTCTCCCACGTCAAGGCCCGTCTGGCGGGGGAGGAGTGGAAGTACTGGGGGCCTCCGGGGCACCTCAACTACTTCACCAGCACCTCCTTCCGCAGGCTCCTTTCCCGGCTGGGGTTCCGGGTGCTTTTCTCCTCCTGCCTGGGCAACCAGGCCCACGTCCGGGTCCTGGCCCGGAAGATCTGATTCGCCCCGCCGGAAACTGGAGAAGACCTCTCTGGGCACCATCGAGTACGTCCCGTGGCGGCATTTCGACGAGACGGTCGAGGCCGTCGAGCACCTGGAGGGGGAGGGGATACCGGTCTGGGCGGCGGAGACCACCACGGCCAGCATCTCCTGCGACGAGGCGGAGCATCCCCGGCCGGTGGCGATCGTCTTCGGGAACGAGGCGCTGGGGGTGAGCGAAGAGGTGCTGGCCCGGTGCGAGAGGCTGGTGCAGATCCCCACCCACGGGTACAAGGACTCGGTGAACGTCGCCACCGCGGCGGCGGTCATTGGCTGCCGCGTACTCAGCCGGACGGGGTTCGGCTGATCCCTTCCACCACCCGCCGAGCCACCTCCAGGGCGGCCTCGGGACGGGCGGCCCTCCGGCACGCCTCCTTCATCCTCCGCATCCGGTCGGTGTTGTAGACCAGATGCTCGATGCGCCGGGCCATGCCGGCGAACTGGGTGACCCGGCTGGCCGCCCCCGCCTCCAGCAGGGTCTGGGCGTTCCGCTCCTCCTGTCCCTTGTACGGCTTGAAGATGATCATGGGGGCCTGCCGGGCCAGGCACTCGGTCGTGGTCAGCCCCCCCGCCTTGCCGATGACCAGGTCGGCGGACGCGAACACATCCCCGATGTAGTCGATGATCCCCAGGTTCTGGAGGCGCATGGTGGGATGGTCCCGGTAGCGTCCCACGGCACGGTGGACCCGCCTGCGCTCTTTGCCCACGATGGCCAGCACGTCCAGGGGACGCTCCACCCGGGTCAGTTCCTTGAGCATCCGCACCAGGATCCGGCTGTCCTTCGCCCCGCTCATGAGGACGACGCAGGGCACCCCCTCCCGCAGTCCCAGACGTCCGCGCAGGCCCTCCACGTCCGGGGACCGGCGGAACTCCCGCCGTATGGGGATGCCGGTGAGGGCCACCTGGTCGGGCCGGAGGCCGATCATGCCGGCCACATCGCCGAACTCGTCCCTCTCCCGCTCCGCGGGGACGCAGTAGAGGTCGTGGTGGGGCTGCATCCATATCCTGTGGCTGGCATAGTCGGTGAGGAGCACGCCGCTCCAGCACCCCAGCGAGCCTCTCCGTTTCAGGTCGCTCACCACCGCCGCGCACATGAAGTGGGTACTCACCGTCGCGGCGGGGCGGGTCCGGACCAGGTAGTGGGAGAAGCGGCGTGCCACCCGGCCCCGGAACCATCGGGTGAAGGGACCGTCCCCCCGGTAGCGGGTCAGGTCCTCCCCCAGCTCATAGGCCCAGTCCCAGAGATGGGGCAGGGTGCGGACCCACCAGAGATAGCCGTCACCGTAGGCCCGGGAGAACCAGCGGGGGGTGAAGTCGAGCAGGTCGACGGTCTCCACCGGCCCCTCCCAGCCCGCCTCGGGGAGTGCCTCGGCGATGGCGTGAGCGGCCGCACGGTGGCCGCCCCCCGCGGAGGCGTATGGGACCACGATGGGGGCGTTCCGGTCCAAGGGGCTCCTCGCTGCTCTGCCCTCCCGGATGGGAGAGGCACACATCTGCCCATACTCATCCGAAAGGTACGGAAGGGTCCCGACCGGTATCCACCGGCGGGGATGGTCGGAGTGAACATCATGGGCCGTGGAGGCCCCTCCGGTCCAGCGCGGGTCGAAACCCCTTGCCTTTCCCCGCGGCGTTAACTAACCAGTTAGTCATCACCCTGGCGAAGGGGAGGAGCATGCCGGCAGGAGGAGCGTCACCGAAGTCCGGGACCGCCGGCGGGGAAGGGTCCGGCAGGGGGGCCGGAGGGGAGCGTGACAGCCGGCGGCGGATCCTGGACGCCGCGGCGGCCCAGTTCGGCAGGAACGGATTCGGCGGGGCCCGGACCCAGGCCATCGCCGACGAGGCCGGGGTGAACAAGGCCATGCTCTACTACCATTTCCAGGACAAGGAGGCGCTCTACGCGGCCGCCCTGGAGGATCAGTTCAAGGCGGCGGTGCGGCGCATCCTGCCCCGCTTCCTGGAGGAGGGACCCGGAGCCGCGGAGCGCCTGCTGGGGGTGATCCGGGGATACGGGGCGTTCTTCGCCTCCCACCCCCACATGCGGAACATGATGCTGCGGGAGATCGCGGACGGTGGGGAGCGTTTCCGGGAGGTCTTCGAAGCCGTGAAGGAGGATGTTCCCGGATTCGGCCCCGACCTGCTGCGGGAGCGGATCGAAGCACTCATGGCCCGGGGTGACCTCCGGCGGCAGGATCCCGAGCAGGTCCTCCTGCACCTCATCTCCCTCGCCATCTTCCCCCACCTGGCCCGTCCCATACTGCGGGTGCTGTGGGACTTCGACGACGAGGCGCTGGAAGGACTCATGGAGGAACGTCCCGGGGCCATCCTGGAACTCTTCCGGCACGGACTGCTCAACGGGGAGGAGGGGGCATGAAGCTCCTGCGCGCGGACCTGTTCATCGCGGTGCTGTTCCTCGCTTCCGGGACGTTGCTGCTCTCGGGATGCGGGGAGGCGGAGGAGCCTCCCCTGTGGGGCACGGGCATGCTGGAAGCGGAGGACCTCACCCTGGCATCCACGGTGGGGGGGCGCCTGCTCGCCCGTCCCCACGAGGAGGGAGACCGGGTCCGGGAGGGAGCCGTGGCGGCGTGGATCGACTCGATCCCCTTCACCGAGCAGCGGGAGATGGCCCGGGTGGGTCTGCAGTCCCTTGCGGTCCAGCGCCGGCAGGCCGAGACGAAGCTGGCCTCGGCCCGCGAGCAGCTGGAGCAGGCGGTGCGTGCCCGGGACCGCCTCCGTGCCCTGAGGGAGGAGGACGCGGTGCCCCAGGCCCAGCTCGACGAAGCGGAGACAGCAGCCACGCTGGCGCGGCAGCAGGTCCGGGCGGCGGAACTGGCCTTCGAGTCGATCCAGGTCTCCGAGTGCCGGACCCGCCTCCGCATCGCCAGCCTGGACCGGCAGATCCGGGACTGCCGGGTCCTGGTCCCCCGGAGCGGCACCGTCCTCACCGTCTATATGGAGCCGGGGGAGGTGGCTTCCCCCGGCCGGGCCATCCTGCGGTTGGCCGACCTCGATGAACTCTTCGTCCGGGTGTACGTCTCCGCCGACCGGATGGGGCGGGTGCGTCTGGGAGGGGAAGCGGGCGTGCGGGCGGACGCCTACCCCGACACCCTCTTCCCGGGGCGGGTGGCCCACATCGCCGAGGAGGCGGAGTTCACCCCGAAGAACGTCCAGACCGCCGAGGCCCGGGCGGACCTGGTGTACGCGGTGAAGGTGAGCGTGCCCAATCCCGGGGGGCTGCTCAAGATCGGGCTCCCGGTGGAGGTCTGGCTCCCCGATGTGTCCGGAACCCGGGAGGGGGGCGGGGAGATGCCCTCACCGTGACGCGTCTTGCCGCGAGGGGACTCGGGAAACGCTACGGAGAGGCCGAGGCGCTGAGGGGCCTCGACCTGGAGCTGGAGCCGGGTACCCTCACGGGCCTGGTGGGGCCCGACGGTGCGGGGAAGACCACCACCATGCGCCTGCTCACCGGCCTGCTCATGCCGGACGAGGGTGAGGTCCTCCTCGGAGGTGAGGACGTCACGGGCCGCCGGGCCCGCGGCGGGAGGATCGGCTACATGCCCCAGCGCTTCAGTCTCTACCCCGACCTGAGCGTGTCCGAGAACCTGCGGTTCTATGCCGGGCTCTTCGGGGTCCGGGGCAGCGAGCGGAGGGAGCGGACCGCGGGACTGCTCCGGTTCGCCCGCCTGGAGGAGTTCACACGCCGCCGTGCGGCGGCCCTCTCGGGGGGGATGAAACAGAAGCTGGCCCTGGCCTGCACCCTCATCCACGCCCCCGAGGTGCTGCTGCTGGACGAGCCCACCACCGGGGTGGACCCGGTGAGCCGGGTGGAGTTCTGGGACATCCTCCACACCCTGCGTGAGGAGGGTACCGCACTGCTGGTGAGCACCCCCTATATGGACGAGGCGGACCGGTGCAGCCGGGTGATCGTGCTCCGCGAGGGAAGGGTGCTGGACCGGGGGACCCCGGAGGAACTGAGGGACCGTTTCCCCCACGCGGTCCTGGAGGCGGAGGTGCGGCCGATGCAGAAGGCCCTGGGCCTGCTCGACGCGACGGAGTGGGTACGGGACGCGGTCCCCTTCGGGGGCCGCATCCATGTCACGGTGGAGCGGGGTGAGTCCTCCCCGGAGCGGATCCGCCGGATGCTCTCCGAGGGAGGGGTGGAGGCGGAGCGGGTGAGGCGGGTGGATCCGGGGATGGAGGACGTCTTCATCGCCCTCTCCGGGAGGGGGCGGGAGGAGGGAGGGGGATGAGCGGGATGCGTGCCATCCGTGCGGAGAGTCTCACCCGTCGTTTCGGGTCCTTCACCGCGGTGGACCGCATCGATTTCGAGGTGGCCCGGGGAGAGGTCTTCGGACTGCTGGGAGCCAACGGGGCGGGCAAGACCACCACCATCCGCATGCTGACCGGGCTTCTGCGCCCCTCGGAGGGGGAGGCGTGGGTCGCGGGGATCCCGGTCCACCGGGAGCCGGAGCGGGTCAAGGAGCAGATCGGCTACATGTCCCAGCGCTTCTCTCTCTATGAGGACCTGACCGTCGCCGAGAACCTCACATTCTTCGGCGGGGTCTACGGGCTGGCGGGTCCCCGGCTGGCCCGCCGCCGGGACGAGCTGCTGGAGACCTTCGGCATGGTCGGGGAGCGGAAGCGCCTGACCGCCAGCCTGCCGGCGGGACTCAAGCAGCGGCTGGCACTCGCATCCGCTCTCATCCACGAGCCCCTCCTCCTCTTCCTGGACGAGCCCACCGCCGCGGTGGACCCGGTGGCCCGCAGGACCTTCTGGCAGGTGATCGCCCGGCTGGCCTCCGGGGGGACCACGGTCCTGGTGACCACCCACTACATGGACGAGGCGGAGTACTGCCACCGGGTGGCCATCATGCGCCGCGGCATCATCGCGGACATCGGGACCCCGGGTGCCCTGCGAGAGGGGCACGGGGCGGTGAGCATGGAGGAGGTATTCCTCGACCTGGTCGGCGGGGAGGAAGGGGCATGACCGGGCGCATCCGGGCGGTGATGGGGAAGGAGTTCCGCCACATCCTCAGGGACCCGCGGAGCCTGGCCATCATATTCCTCATGCCCGTGGTGATGACCTTCCTCTACGGATACGCCATCAACCTCGACATCAAGGACATCGGACTGGGGGTGGCGGACCTCGACCGCAGCACCGAGTCACGGGCCCTGACGGAGTCCTTCACCGCTTCCGGGCAGTTCGTGCTGACCCGCCGCTACCCGGACGGGGCGGCCGCCGAGGAGGGCATGCAGTGGCGGGAGACGGTGATCACCCTGGTCATCCCGGCGGGGTATGCCCGGACGGTGGAGGATCCCGACCGCCGGGGCGAGCCGGTTCAGATCCTGGTGGACGGCTCCGACGGGAACACCGCCAGCGTGGCCCTCGGGTACGCCCGGAGCATCATCGCCGAGCGCCTGCTGAGCGGAGGGGTCGGCGACAGGGCCCTGCCCGTCTCCCTCCAGCCCCGCTTCCTATACAACCCGGAGCAGCGCAGCAGCCACTTCGTGGTCCCGGGCCTCATCGCCGTGATACTCATGATGGCCTCCGCCATGCTCACCAGCGTGACGGTGGTCCGGGAGAAGGAGACGGGGACCCTCGAGCAGCTCCTGGTCAGTCCGATCCGGAGCGGGGAGCTCATCGTGGGCAAGGTGGTCCCCTACGGGCTGCTGGCCCTCGCAGACGGCGCCTTCATCCTCTTCTTCGGGGCCCTGGTCTTCGGGGTGCCGATCCGGGGAGACCTCACGGTGCTCCTGGGTTTCACCGCTCTCTATGTCATGGGCGCCCTCACCGTCGGACTCTTCATCAGCACGCTGGTGCGCACCCAGCAGGTGGCCATGATGGCGGCCCTGCTGGCCACCGTGCTCCCCTCCTTCATGCTCTCCAATTTCATCTTCCCCCTCCGGAGCATGCCGGAGGCGCTGCAGCTGGTCAGCCACATCGTCCCGGCCCGCTACTATATCCCCATCGTGCGGGGAGTCCTCCTGAAGGGGGTGGGGGGGGACGTGCTGTGGGACCAGGGGACCGCCCTGGCGGTCTTCGCGGTCGTCCTCACCGCCGCGAGCATCCTCCGCTTCAAGCCGAGGCTGGACTGAGCAGTGCGGAGCCTCCGCGTCACCGGGCATATCATCCGGAAGGAGTTCCTGCAGGTCTTCCGGGACCGGCAGATGCTGGCCCTCATCTTCCTCGTCCCGGTGGTCCAGATCATCCTGCTCGGCTACGCGGTGACGGTGGACGTGGAGCACCTGCCCCTCCGGGCGGTGGACTGCGACCGCACCCCGGAGAGCCGGCATCTCACCGAGTCGTTCCAGCATCATGAGACCTTCGATTACCGCGGGCGGTACGCGAGCACCCGTGAGGCCGAGAGGGGGCTGGACGCCGGGGAGGTGACGGCGGTCCTCATCATCCCGTCCGGTTTCGCGAGGGACCTGGGCCGGGGGGAGGGGGGAGGGGTGCAGATCCTCATCGACGGGGTGGATTCCAACGCCAGCCTCATCGCCTGGTCCCATGCCCGGGGGATCGTGGAGTCCTTCGCCCTGGAGCGTCTGAGGGAGGAGGCGGGGGGGGCGATGCCCTCCGATCCCCGCCCCCGGACGACCGTCTTCTACAACCCCGGGCTGGAGAGCCGCTATTACATGGTGCCGGGGATCGTGGTCATGCTCCTGACCATGCTCACGAGCATCCTCACCGGGCTGGGTCTGGTCCGGGAGCGGGAGGTGGGCACCCTGGAGCAGCTCAGCGTGACCCCCATCCGTTCCTGGCAGCTCATGGCGGGGAAGACCTTCCCTTTCGTGGTCATCTCCATCGTGGTCCTGACCGCCGCCCTGGGAGTGGCCCTCTTCTGGTTCGGGGTGCCCATGCGGGGCTCCTGGTGGCTCCTGGCCGCCTTCTCCGCCCTCTTCCTGCTCAACACCCTGGGACTGGGGCTGTTCATCAGCACCGTCGCCCGTTCCCAGCAGCAGGCCCTCTTCATGGCCTGGTTCGCCAACGTCTTCGCCATCATCATGTCCGGCTTCTTCTTTCCCATCGACAACATGCCGGAGAGCCTCCAGTACCTCACCTTCCTCAACCCGGTCCGCTATTTCCTGGCCATCGTACGGGAGCTGTTCCTGAAGGGGAGCGGGATCGGGGCCTTCGGGCTGGAGACGGCGGGGCTGGTCGTCATCGGCCCCCTGGCCATGGTGCTGGCCGGTCTCCGCTTCACGAAGCGGGCCCGCTGAGCTGACCCGGGATCAGAAGGGCCGTCGCCTGCGGCGGGAGGAGGGTCCCCCTCCGGGGGGGGGGCCTTCGTCCTCGTCGTCCCCCCCGCTCCCTTCCCCGGCGTCCCGCGGCTCCCGGCCCATCCGCTCCTCGATGCCCTCCCTCAGACCCTCCCGTCTCCTCTTCAGCCAGGCCCGGATCCTCCTGCCGGTCCGGGTATCCCTGGGGAAGAGGAGGAGCAGGCCCATACCCAGGAAGAGCCACCCCTGGAGGATGGGGAGGAAGAGCCCCAGCACACCCAGTACCAAAAGCAGTACGCCCCCGGTGATCCTGAGACCCCTCTTCACCGTTTCCCGCATGGTGACCTCGTTCCCGCCTTCCCTGTGGCTGACACGGAGGTGATGGACATGTGGAGCGGGTGCCCGCCCATGGTGTACATTCCCGTACGTCGAGGACCCCTCCCGGGTTGCACCCGGGGCAGCACCTTGATATCTCCAGTCACGACGGAAAGGAACCCTGCCATGGACTGGCACCTGGTGCCTATCACGAAACCGGAGGACGTCAACATAATCCTGGGTATGTCGCATTTCATCAAGACCGTGGAGGACCTCCACGAGGCCCTGGCCCAGTCCTTCCCCGGCATCAAGTTCGGTGCGGCGTTCTGCGAGGCCTCCGGTCCGCGGCTGGTCCGTTTCTCGGGCAGCGACGAGGAGATGACCGAACTGGCCCGCCAGGCCTGCCGGGACGTGGCCGCGGGGCACTTCTTCGCTGTCTTCCTGAAGGACGCGTTCCCCATCAACGTGATGCACGCCATCCGGAGCGTGCCGGAGGTTGTCCGTCTCTTCTGTGCCACCGCGAACCCCGTCCAGGTGGTGGTGGCGGAATCGGACCAGGGGCGGGGGATCGCTGCGGTCATCGACGGACGGCCGCCCCTGGGTGAAGAGACCGAGGACCAGCAGCTGGAGCGCCACACCTTCCTGCGGAAGATCGGCTACAAGCTCTGAGGGGCCGGGCCCGAGAGGCCGCTCGCGGGCCCTCGCGGGGCGGTCGGGGTTCAGATGCTGAAGCGGTCTCTGAAGGAGAAACGGGAGCCCTCCGGGAGGTACTGGCCGGTGGAGGGGTCCGGGTGGTATGCCGTGGCCGGGCCCTCCTCGGTGATGCGGTGCAGGGCGTCTGCCAGGGCGTCCAGGTGACCGAGGGTGGTATAGCACCCGGCACTGGCCCGGACGAAACCCGGCAGGTCGGAACGGTCGCCCCGCTGGACCTTCTCCCACATCGCCCGGTCCTCCTCTTCGGACACACCGGCGAGGACCTTGATATAGGGATGGGCGCAGAAGCAGCCGTTCCGTACCGCGATCCCGTATTCGAATCCCAGGATGGCTGCCAGCTCGGCATGTCGGTACCCCTCCAGCGTGAAGGCGAAGACCGCCACCCTGTCCCGTCCCAGGCCGGGGTCGGAGTCTCCGATGATCCGAAGGCCCGGTACGCCCTTCAGACGCTCCAGGGCATGGACGGTGAGGGACCTCTCATGCTCGGCGATCCGGTCCATCCCGTACTCTCCCAGCACACGGCACGCCCGGGCGAGTGCCACGGCCCCGATCAGGTTGGGGGAGCCCGCCTCCTCCCGCTCCGGGAGTTCGGTCCAGAGCACCTCGTCCAGCCGGACGGCGTCCACCGCACCGCCCCCCACCACCGCCGGCGTCCCGGTACCGAGGATGGCCCGGGGACCCACGAGCACACCGGTCCCGTAGGGGGCGTACATCTTGTGGGCGCTGAAAGCGAGGAAGTCGATATGACGGGGATCGTCCGCGGGAAGGACGTCCACCTTCCGGTGGGGGACCAGCTGGGCCCCGTCGACGAAGATGAGGGCCCCGTTCCGGTGGGCCAGTTCGGCCAGCTCGTGGACGGGGGGCATGGAGCCGGTGACGTTGCTGGCCCCCGTGACCGCCAGGAGACGGATCCGACCGCCGTACTCGTCGAACGCCGCCTCCACGTCGGCCAGGTCGAGTTCCGGTCCCCGGCCCCCCGCCTCGAGTCCCACGTGCACGACCTGCTCCCCCCGGGTCCAGGGGAGGAGGTTGGCGTGGTGTTCCATGACCGTGTTCAGGACCAGGTCGCTGTTCTCCAGGGGGAAGCGGCGTGCCAGCCTGTTCACCGAGTCGGTGGTGTGCTGGGTGAAGATGAGGCTCTGGCTGTCCCGGTCGATCCCCACGAAGTCCCCTGTGATACGCCGGGCCTCCTCGTACACATGGGTCGAGAGCCGGCTCTTGTAGCCGGTCCCCCGGTGGACGCTGCTGTACCAGGGTGTGAAGCGGTCCACCGTCTCGGCCACCGCCTTGAAGGGGGGGGTCGTGGCGGCGTTGTCCAGGTTCACATGCGGCCGCTCGACCCCGTCGATACATGGTACGGGGTCATCGGCGCCGACGACTTCGATGGGTACGGGAGCCTCTGCCGGAGAGGGTGAGGATCGAGCGGGGACTGTCATGGGTCCCACCATACGTGCTGGTGCGGGAGCGCGCAAACCGTTTGCTTCCGTGCGTCCGTCACCGTCTGTGAACACATGGCGGATCGCCGGGATGAGGAGCTCTCGACGGTCCGGGGAGAGGACACATGATCGACCTCAGCCGCCGCCTCGCACTGGTCACCGGAGGGTCCCGCGGGATCGGGACCGCGTGCGTGAGGGCCCTTGCCCGGGCGGGCGGCGGAGTCGCTTTCTCCTACCGAGAGCAGGGAGAGGCAGCCCGCGGACTCACCGGGGAGATGGAGGAGGAGGGACGGAAGGTCTTCGCCATCCAGGCGGAGCTGGGGGACCGGGACGCGTGTGAGGACCTCGTCCGGGAGAGCGTCTCCCACCTGGGCGGTCTGGACATCCTGGTGCACAGCGCCGGGATCTGGACCGGGGGGGCCATCGAGGCGATGCCGGACGAGGTCTGGGCGGAGACCATGCGAGTCAACCTGGACTCCGCCTTCTACCTCACCCGCGCCGCCGTCCCCCACCTCCGCGGGAAGGAACACGGCCGGATCATCTACATCTCATCCACCGCCGCCCAGCGGGGCGAGGCGGGACACAGCCACTACGCCGCCAGCAAGGGTGCGGTACAGAGCTTCACCAAGTCGCTGGCCGTGGAACTGGCATCGGACGAGATCACGGTGAACGCGGTGGCTCCGGGGTGGGTACGTACCGAGATGGTGACCGCTCCCCTCTCGGAGGCAGAGCTGGAGAGCGCGGTGGCGGGGATCCCCAGGGGCCGGATGGCGGATCCGGAGGACATCGCGGGCCCGGTGCTCTTCCTGGCCAGCGACCTGGCAGCACACGTGACCGGCGAGATCCTGAACGTGAACGGCGGGGCGGTCCTCTGCGGCTGAGGGGTCCGCGGGCGGGGGAGGATCAGCCGGGGGGACCGGGATTCAGCGGGGCGGTCCCTTCTCAGCCTGCCGATCGGGGTCGTGGGTCTTGATGTCGGGGTTCCATACCGTACACCGGTTCCTGCCCCCCCGCTTGCTGGCATACATGGCGTCGTCGGCCCGCTTGACCATCTCCTCGTGGCTGGATGCGTGCTCGGGGGCGGTGGCGATCCCCACGCTCACGGTGAGGGGGTAGACCCCTTCACCCCGGTCCAGACGGGCCTGCTCCACTGTGGCCCGGATACGTTCGGCCACCTCCCTGGCCGTATTCAGATGGCAGAGGGGGAGGATCACCACGAACTCCTCGCCCCCGTACCTCGCGACAACGTCCGTCTCCCGCACCGAGGATTCCAGCAGGTCGGCGATCTCCCGGAGCGCCTCGTCCCCCCGCATGTGACCGAAGGTGTCGTTGAACTCCTTGAAATAGTCCAGGTCCACCATGATGAGGGAGAGGGGATAGCTGTAGCGCACGCTCCGCTTGTACTCGATCTCGAGCCGCTTGAAGAACTGCCTGTGGTTGTAGAGACCGGTGAGACCGTCCGTGATGGCCATGGTCTCCATCTCTTTGTACAGCAGTGCCTTCCCCAGGATCTGGGCGATCTGGGTGGCCACGATATGGACCACCCGCTGGTCCTCGGCACTGTAGGCGTCGAGCTCGTCCGATTCCAGGTTGAGGACCCCGATGACCCGGTCCTTCTGGAAGAGGGGGACGGCCAGCTCGCTGCGGATGGTGGGATCCACGGGGATGTACCGGGCGTCCTTGGTCACGTCGGGGAGGTAGATGGTCTTCCCCTCACTGGCCACGATGCCGGTGATCCCCTTGCCCACCTTCAGTTCCAGGGCCTCGATGGCGGGCAGGGACTCCCCGGCGGACGCCGAGATCTTGAGGCCTTCGCCGGTGGGCGGCGTGAGGAGGATACCCACGCCGGTGGTCTGGAAGAAGGAACGGATCTCGCCCACCACCGTGTTGAGCAGCTCGCTCAGGTCCTCGATGGTGGCGATGGCGCGGGTGATCCGGTTCACCAGTTCCAGCTCGTTGAGACGGTCCAGCGCCTCCTCGTAGGCCAGGGCCTGACGCAGGGCGGCTCCGATCTGGGTGGCGATGATGTTGGCCAGCCTCAGGTCGTCGGGGCCGAAGTCGGCGGGCTCGTCCGACTCGAGGTTGAGGACCCCGATGACCTCCCCCTCCGCCCGGATCGGCACGGCCATCTCGCTGCGCACGTCCGGATGCCCCTCGATGTAGTCGGGGTCCCGACTCACGTCGCGTACGAGCCGGGAGAGTCCCGTCTGGAACACCCGGCCGGTGATGCCCCGGCCGGGCACCAGTTCGATGTCGTGCAGCACCTCCATCTCGATGCCGCTCACCGCCCGGATCTCAAGACGCTCCTCACGATCGTCGTAGAGCATGATGTAGCCGAAATGGGCGTGGAAGTCCCGGGTGAGGGCATGCACCAGCTCATCGAGGCACTCGTCCAGCGTACGGTCGGACTGGAGGATACGGCTGAGGTCGTGGAGGAGGAGCAGCCTGCGGACCTGGGTCTGGAGTTCCTCCCGGAGCAGGCTCCCGTCGATGGACCTCCCCAGGGCGGATCCGAGGAGCTGGAAGGTCTCCATCTCCTGGACGGCCAGGCTCGCCCCCCGGGGGAAGAGAGCCAGCATCACCCCATGGGGCCGCTGTTCGGAGCCGACCCGTATGCCCAGGGTGGTGAGAGTGCCCCGGTTCTCACCCAGGGAGCTCGCCAGCCCCTCATCCAGCGCCTCCCCCTGGAAGACCTGCGGTGTCCCGCTGTGGAGGATCTCCTGCGCGAAGCCCCGGCTGCCGGGGAGCCGGATCGACTCGGGAGGGGGGTCCTCCGGTCCGGACTGCCGGTCGAGGACCAGGTCCTCCCTGCGGAGGTCGTACCTCCACCAGAGCACCGCCCGGGCATGCAGGAGTACCCGGACGTCCTCCAGGAACCCCTGCAGGATGTCTTCCGCCCCTCCGGCGGAATGGAGGTGGCTGAGAGCCTGGATGAGCAGGCTGGTATAGGAACGCGTACTTCTTTCGGCTGTCATTCCCCTGTCTCGATCCCGATCCCGCTTCAGCAGGGCCGAACCTGTCCGTGCAGGATACCCGACCCATCGGTCGAATGTAAACGTCCGGCCCGACAGGAAGGGGGCGGTTGCTGAGGCGGGCGAGGGGTACCTATACTCCCATCCATCCCGTCGCCCCCTCCCCGGACCGGGGGACTCGACAACGGTGTATGCCGGTGCGGAGCAAGCGTTGCTGAGACAGATCGCCCAGATCGGCGCCTCGATGCGCAGGAGCCTGAGAAGGACCTCGGATAAGATCCGCTTCGGCTTCCAGGCGGCGGGTGTGCTGCTGCGCCTGCCCCGCCTGGGTATCGGCTTCACATGGCGCGTGATCCTCAACCAGGTCCGGTTCACCGGTGTGCACGCGCTCCCCTTCCTCACCCTGGTCTCCGCCGTGGTCAGCGGCCTGGTGGTCATCCAGGTCCTGAGTCAGGTCTCCAAGGTGGGTTTCGAGGCCATCCTGGGCACCGTACTGGTGGCGGCCATGATCCGGGAGCTGGGTCCGCTCCTCACCGCGGTGGTGGTCATCGGCCGCTCCGGCACGGCCATCGCCGCCGAACTGGGGACCAACCGGGTGATGGGGGAGATCACCGCCCTGGAGGCCATGGGGGTGGACCCCCTCCACTACGTGGTCTTCCCCCGCCTGGTGGGCGTGACCTTCGCCACCGTCTGCCTGGTGGTCTATTTCGACGGCATCGCCCTCTTCTTCGGGTACGCGGCCGCGGCCCTGACCACCGGGATGAGCATGGGGACCTATCTCCGGTACGTCCTGGACCAGCTCAGTCTGGCGGATTTCTACGTCACCGGCATCAAGGGACTCCTCTTCGGCGTCATCATCGCGCTGCTCCCCTCCTTCCACGGGCTGCTGGTGCGCCGGGCGCCGACCGAGGTCCCCCGGGCGGTGACCCGTGCCGTGGTGGAGTGCCTGGCCCTGGTGTTCCTCGTGAGCGGCATCGTGTCCGCCCTCTTCTACTACTAGCTCCCATGAACCCTCCTCCCGACACGCTGGAACAGGTCATGGGCGATGGGGGCACGGGTTGGGAAGGCCGCTGTGTCCTGAGGGCCGAGGGGGTGGTCCTCTCCCCGGAGGGGGGAGAGGGATCGGAACCCCTCGACCTGGAGATCGAGGCCGGGGAGCGGGTCGCCGTGGTGCTGGACTCGGAGTGGGAGGCACGGGCCCTCCCCCGGGCCCTGCTGGGGCTGGAACCCCCGGTGGGGGGACGGGTGGAACTGCTGGGAGAGGACATCTACGACCTCCCGGAGCGCCAGCTCCTGGAACTGCGCCGGCACATCGGTGTGGTGCTCCACAACGGGGGGCTCATCCACAACCTCACCGTGTGGTACAATGTGGCCCTCCCCGCCCTCTACCACAGCAGGTTCCAGGACACCGAGGGGGTGGAGCGGCGGGTGGACCTGCTGCTCCGGCGCTGCAGGGTGCGGGAGCTGAGGGACCTCAGGCCCGCCCTGCTGGACGAATACACCCGGAAGCGGGTGGCCCTGGCCCGGAGCTGGGTCCTCTCCCCCGACCTGGTGGTGCTGGAGGACCCGCTGGTGGATGTCGACACGGGCTCCGGTGCCCGGATCCTCGACATGGTCCTGGGGGAGGCCCCCGGGGACTGGGAGGGGGAGGACCCCCGGCCGCACCAGGCAGGGGTCCTCATCACATCCCAGGGGTTCCACGAGGCTTTCTTCCGCCAGGCGGACCGGATGGTGGTCGTCCACCGGGGTTCCACGATCTTCGACGGGCCCCCCTCCGGGTTCGACCGGCGGGGCAAGAAGCATCCGACCGACATCCTCAAAGAGAGGGACCGACCGCAGTCATGAACTTCGAACGACAGGACATCGGACTGGGGCTGTTCGTGATCGGGGCGGTGGTCATCGTCCTGGTGGGGCTGGTCATGGCCGTGGGGATCCTGCGGGGCGAGACGACCGAGGTCCACGTCTCGGTGGACAACGTCACGACCCTCCGCAAGGGTTCCGCCGTCTACGTGGAGGGATACCGGGTGGGGGAGATCGTGGAGATCGAGCCGCGTTTCACCCCGGACCTGCAGTTCGACCTCACCCTGGCGGTACGGGGCGACTTCCCCCTCTACGAGGGGACGCGGGCCATGATCACGACCCCGGGGGTCATCGGCGACGCGGTGGTCTACCTGAAGGTCCCCGAACGCAGCGCGGGCCGGCGTCTCGAGGACGGGGCGTGGATCTCCCAGGTCCCCGCTCCCGGGGTCTCCGGGATCATCAGCAGGGCGGATACCCTGGCCCGGGCCGTGGAGCGTGTGGCCCTGCGGCTGGACCGGCTCCTGAGCCCGGAGGTCGCGGGGGAACTGCTGGACCAGCTCGAGGTGACCCTCAAGGAGGCCCGGGCCGTCATGACCTCGGTCCAGGTCCGGTTCACCCAGATGGCGGACAGCCTGGAATACGGCATCGCGGTGGGGACGGAGACCCTGACCGCGGTCAACGACCTGCTCGCCCGCAACCAGGACCGCTTCACCTCCCTGCTCGACTCCACCCGTTCCCTCGTGGGCCTGGTGGGGAAGACGGTCCGGGAGATGAACACCTCGGTGTCAGACCAGGGTCCGAGACTGGAGAGGAGCCTGGAAGACCTGGGAACCGTGCTCGAGGAAGCCAGGATCCTCCTCGAGGACATGAACCGCCATTCGATGTGGGACATACTCTTCACCGTCCGCCATCCCGATTCCACGGGGGGTGGGGGATGATCGGGCATGCTTCGTCTGCCCGGCAGACATCAGGGGGCTGCAAGGGATGGTGAGATGATCCGACGACTGCTCCTGAGTGTGAGCTTCGAGGAGGTGGAGGGAGCCCTCGAGACCGCCCGGCGCGAGGGCCTCGGTATCGAGGTGACGCTCTATGACACGCACTGGCTGATGAGTGAGGGCGCGGTGGAGGACGCCCGTGCCATGGGAGAGCGGCTGGCGCGGGAGGGGATCCCCGTCACCGCCCACGGTCCGCTCTACGACCTGAACCCGGGGAGCCTGGACCCCACCATCCGCAGCTACACCCGGGAGTGCATGCTCCGGGGAGTCGAGGTGACCGGTGCCCTCGGGGGCGGGAAGGTCGTCTACCACACCTTCTACAACCCCCTGCTCCCCGGCGGGGTGCTGCCCGGCTGGAAGGAACTGGCCCGTCCCGTCTGGGGGGAGGCGGTCTCCGCGGCGAAGGAGGCGGGGATCTCCCTCTGCATGGAGAACAGCTACGAACCCACCGCCGAGTTCTTCCAGGGTCTCCTGGAGGACCTGGCCGAGGGGGCCGACGTATGCTTCGACCCCGCCCACGTGCATCTCTACAGCCGGGACGGGCAGTCCGCATGGGTGGTGACCCTCGGCCACCGGGTGAACCACGTCCACCTGAACGACAACGCGGGGTCGAGCGACGATCACCTGGCCCTGGGACGGGGGGACATACCCTACGGGAGCTTCCTGGAGGACATGTGCAGGGCGTGCGGGAGGGAGAGCACGGTGGTGCTGGAGATGACGCTTCCCCGGGCGCTGGAGTCGCTGGGCTTCTTGAGGGCGATGGATCTGTGGGACGGGGGCGGCGAGAGGCCTTGAACCCCTTCCGGGAAACCGTGACGCCCCTCCGCGGAAGGGCGGGAGCGTGAACCTCTGGACGGAGATCCTGAGGCCGGGACTCCTGGCCGCCTTCTGGTCCCTGGTCTTCTTCATCCCCACGTGGGCCCTCTATCGCTGGGCCCGGCTGGCCGGCCGCATCCGCCGGTTCGACCGCTCCATCCGGCTCCTGATCCTCCTCATGGTGGGCATCCTCTTCCTGGACACGGGGGGCGTGGAAGCGCTGGTGGGGCTGGAGATCCTCCTCAACGAGGCCTTCGGGCTGCCCATCGAGCTGCTCCAGGACCTGGCCCGGACCGTGGTGGTCCTCGTGGCCGCCCTCTTCGGGGCCGCCCTGGTGGACGCGGTGGTCTTCGAGACCTATCTCCGCTCGGCGAAGGAACGTCACGTCCCCAAGCTGCTACGGGACGCGGTGAAACTGGTCATCGTGGCGGGGGGCCTGGGCACCGCGCTGGTGAGGATATGGGGGGTGGACGCCACCGCGCTGGGCGGTGGGGCCGCGGTGGTCACCCTGGTACTGGGTCTCGCGCTCCAGAACGTCCTGGGAGACCTCTTCAGCGGGGTGGTCCTCCAGTTCGAGAGCCCCTTCAAGAACGGCGACTGGATCAGGGTGGGGGAACTGGAAGGGGAGGTGGTGGAACTCAACTGGCGGGCCACCCGTCTCCACAGCCGGAAGAACGTCGCCATCGTCATCCCCAACTCGGTGGTGGCCAAGGCGGAGCTGCGGAACTTCGCCATGTTCACCCCCTACGCCGCCGTGGACCGGTACGTGGGCACCGAGTACAAGGAGCCGCCGAACCGCATCAAGGGGGCCGTCATGGAGGCCATGCTCCAGTGCGGACAGGTCCTCCGGCAGCCGCCTCCCCAGGTGTGGACCGACGAATACGGTGATTCGGCCATCATCTACCGCATGCGTTTCTGGGTCCGGGAATTCCGCCGCATCCCGGAGATCTCGGACGAGGTGATGACCAACGTGTGGTACGCCTTCAAGCGGAACGACATCACCATCCCCTGGCCCATCCGGAACGTCTACATGCGGAGCGAGGAGGGGCCCACCCGGGAGGAGCGGACCGAGGTGCTGGCCGACCTTCTCCGGCAGGTGGACCTCTTCACGCCGCTGCCCCGGGAGACGCTCCAGGGACTGGCCGGGAAGATGGAGGCCAAGTTCTTCGGCCGGGGGGAGGTCCTCATCGAACAGGGTTCGGAGGGGGAGAGCTTCTTCATCGTCGAGAGCGGCCGGGTGGAGGTGCTGGTGAGCCCGGAGGAGGGTGGCAGACCCTCCCGGGCGGCCGTCCTGGGTCCCCGGGACTTCTTCGGGGAGATGAGCCTGCTGGCAGGGGCACGCCGTACCGCCACCATCCGCGCCCTGGAGGACACCCGGGTCATCGTGCTGGACAGGGAGGCGTTCGCAGAGGTCATCGAGGAGAACCCCGAGGTGGCGGCGGAGATGGCCAGCATCTACTACTCCCGGAGCGACCAGCTCATCCGGATGCACGAGGAGTCGGGGGTGGGCGAGGAGGAGGGACCGGAGGAGGAAGCCGCGGAGAAGGCGCTGCTGAGGAAGATCCAGAGGTTCTTCGGCTTGAAGTGAGGATGCCCCTCAGAGACCCCGGGGCGGTCCCGGGAGGACGTGGGGCAGTCCGCGAACGATTAGGGCCACGAACGGCCAGGGCGCCGCGGGACGAGATAATAATGCTGGAACCGGCCGGGCTGCGGGACTAGAATCCCTCTCTCGTCGAGGGCCCCAGTCCGGTCCAATCCCCATGGAGGTACCTGCTATGCGTACAGGTGTCCGACGCCGGCTCGTGATGGGCCTGGCGGCTGCAGCCTGTCTCTGGTCTGTCGAGGCCCACGCCCAGTTCCAGGTCCAGATCATCCCCACCGGGGATATCGAGGCCTTCTACCTCAGCGACCTCGATCCCCTGCAGACGGGGAACGCATCCGATTTCTTCCTCGTCCGTCTGATGAACAACACCGGGGCGGAAGCGATCGTCTCCCTGGAGTTCGAACTCAGTTCGGACGATTATGGGATGCTGGCCACCGGCCGGACGGAGCCCTTCGCCCTGGGCCAGATGGCCGAGTTCGGCAACACCGACCTGACCACCCTCGGTCAGCAGTACAGCCTCCAGGACTACGACATCGATACCGAGAGCGCCGAGGAACTGGGGGAGAGGATCCTGGAGAGCGGGGTCCTCCCCTCGGACACCTATCACTTCACCCTGGTGCTCTACCAGGGCGGTATGGAGGTGGCGCGGAACACCTGGGATCGCCCGGTCATCAACCCCAGCCGGGTCGACCTGCTGGCTCCCGGCGGGGAGTTCGGCGGCGTGCTCCCGGTGGTGGCCAACGACACCCCGCAGTTCTTCTGGGCCACGGACGCGTTCTCTGCCGGGACATCGGTCCGTTTCCGGATCCGGGTGGTGAGAGTGGACGATGCCGCTACCGCGGAAGAGGCGATGCAGGGGTACGCCTCCTGGGAGGAGGAGATCGCCAACTCCACGAGCGCGATCTATCCCCCCGGCGTCTCGGCCCTTCCCCTCGAACCCGGGGCCACCTACGCCTGGCAGGTGGAACGGCTGGTGGAGACCTCCGGAGGCACCCGGGAACTGGAGAGCGAGATCTTCTGGTTCAAGATGGAAGACACCTCGGCGGGGATCCTGGGTGCCGACATCCAGGAAGAGGTCCGGGACATGATGGACCAGATACTGGGGACGCAGGGGATGGGGAGTGAGATGGAGGGTTTCCGGCCCACCGGCACCGTCCTCATCGACGGAAGACCGGTGGAGATCAACGCCCTCAGGGAACTGCTCCAGCAGATCGTGACCGGACAGATCACCGTCACCATCCAGATCAGGTAAGGGGGAGCCATGCGACGCGCACTCAGCTTCATACTCGCGGCGGCGGTCTGCACGGCGATCCTCCCGGCCGGGGCGTCCGCCCAGGGAGCCGGCAACATCGCCCTGGTCCTGAAGGTCTTCGACGCCCGGCAGCTCGGCATCATCGAAGCCGGGGGGGAGGAGTACGTCGGCGCCATCGGTGATCTGCTCAGCGACGGCGACCGGGTCTTCACCGCCGACGACACCCGGGCCGCGGTACGGTTCACCGACGACGGGTCCATCATCCGGATGAACCCGAAGACCGAACTCCTGGTCCGGGCCGAAGGGGACCGGACGGCCCTGCGCAAGACCCTGGAGGTCGATGTGGGCGAGCTGTGGGCGAAGATCCAGAAGAGGGAGGGGGCGGAATACCGCATCCAGACCCCCACCGCCGTGGCGGCGGTGAAGGGGACCGAGTTCTTCGTCCGGGTGGAAGAGGATGGTTCCACCACCATCATCACCACCGAAGGTGTGCTGGACTTCTTCAACGACGTGGAGACGGTCGAGGTCCCGGCGGGCTCGACGGCCCGCATCGGTTCTTCCTCGGAAGAGCCCACGCTCACCAGCACCACGGACGATGACGTGACCAGCTTCGGCCAGCTGGCCTCGGACGCCCGGGAGGAGTCGGGAGAGGACGAGATGGTGGAGATCATCATCCCCTTCGTGGACGAGGACGGGAACCAGAAGACCATGATCATCCGGATGCCGCGCGACCAGGCCAGCCGGTATCTGCCGCCGCAGGATTGAGGAAGGGGAGCGATCGATGATGCGTGACCACATCGCATACAGCGGGCGGCTCTCCCTGCTGGGAGCGGCCCTCATCATGCTGCTGGGGACGGCTTCCGCGGTCGGGGCCCCCCAGGGCGACCCGGCCCCGGAGGGGCAGTTCAGCACCCTCATCCTCTCCCCCGAACCGGGAGAGGTCGTGCCGCAGACCACCTCCCTGATCTCCCTCTCCTTCATCGACCCCGCAGGGGAGCTCGACGTGACGAGCGTCCGGCTCCTGCTGGACGGCAGCGATGTGACGGCGGACGCCACGGTGAGCGGTGAGGTCCTGGTCTACATCCCGAGGGGTGCGCTGCGCAGGGGACTGCACAGCGTGGTGGTCACGGCCCGGGCCCGCGACGGATCGGGCCTCCCCACCACGAGCTGGAGTTTCGCCACAGGTCCCCCGCCGGAAGGGATCTCCCCCGAGACCGAACGCCGTCCACCGGAAGAGCGGGAAGGGCTGCCCGCCTGGGCACGTCTGAACGGGAACGTGATCGTGGAAGGAGCCGTGCACAGCATCGGCGGGGAGGGAGCGGACCTGCGCCGGCAGGCACCGGCCGAGGCGAAGGCCTGGGTCAACCTGGGCGGCCGCCTGGGCGGTTCCTGGCGCTATGACTTCTACTCCCACCTGAACAGTTACGAATCCCGCATACGGCAGCCCATCAACCGCTTCCGGTTCAACCTGCGCAGCAGCTGGCTCACGGTCGGGGCGGGGGACGTGACCCCGCGCCTGCAGGAGCTGATGCTCTGGGGTCGGAGGGTGAGGGGATTGAGCATGGATGTGCGCGGCGGGCCGGTGAACCTGGCGGTGGTGAGCGGCCAGTCCCGCCGCGCGGTCACGCCGTTCGTGGCCCCGCTGACGGATACCACGGGGACGGTGTGGCGCCGCGGGACCTTCGCACAGGACCTCTTCGCGCTCCGCCCCTATTTCGGCTCCGGGCAGAAGATGCAGTTCGGTCTCACCTTCATGCACGTGCGGGACGATGTCGGTTCCCTCGACCCGCTGCGGGCGACCAACGCCAGCGGGACCACCACGAACGCCAACCCCCTGCCCAAGGACAATCTGGTCGCGGGTCTCGACTTCCTCCTGCGAGCCTTCGACGGCAGGTTCTCGATCTCCTACAACAACGCTCTGAGCCTCTACGCCAACGACATCACCAGCGGGCCCCTCACCGCCTCGCAGCTCGACTCGGTGCTGGCCGACTACGATTCAGAACTCCCCTTCGACTTCGACCCGGCGGACTGGGAGAACCTGTTCATCTTCAATGCCTCGATGATCCCCATCGATCCCAGCTCGATGAACAACCTGGCCCACCTGGTGAGGGCCTCCCTCCAGCTCGGGGGACACACCCTGGGCGTGCGGTGGCGGAACCTGGGAGGGTCGTACTACAGCATGGCCCAGCCCAGCCTGCAGCGTGACCGGGCCGGATTGCGCGTCCAGGACTCCTTCCGCCTCTTCGACGACCAGCTCGGGGTGACGGTCGGCTGGGAACAGTACAACGATAACCTGGACGGCTCGAAGTCCGTCACCACCGATAATTCCGCCCTCACCCTGGATGTGATGTGGCAGAGCGACCCCGCCGCACCGGGGTTCATGGCGGGGTACCGCGGTTTCGGACGGTCCAACGACCTGCAGACCCTCTCCGCAGGGGGGATCGACGAGAACACCACCACCTATTCCCTGGGCGGGTTCATGCCGGTGGGCAGCATCCGCGGGCTCCGCACGCAGCTGAACATCAACTTCACCCGGATGGGCCGTGAGGACGCCCTCAACCCTCAGACCGAGAACACCAACTCCTACTATCTCATCAGTCTGAGGGGCCGCTCCATGGACCGGACCGACGACTACGTCCTGACCTACGGGATCAACACGCTGGACCAGATGATCGCCACCGGACCTTCCACCTTCGAGAGCAGCGAGACCACCTTCCACCGGCTCCAGCTCCGGGGGCGCAGGGCGTTCAGCTCCAGCTGGTACGGCACCGCCGACCTGCTGCTCACCCAGGCCGGCACCCGCAGTGCCTATGGACTGGATTACGGCAAGCAGGAGATCTTCGGGGGAGCGGAATACCACTGGACCCGGGCATCCCGCGCGAGCCTGCGCGCCGGGTTCATCAACTACAAGGACGGCCTGCGGACCGGGGTCGACACCTCGGAACTCGCGATCCGTCTCCGTCTGACCCAGGGCTTCTAACCGGCCGGCAGGAGGCCCGTGGCACCCGACTCCCGATCCGACCGCCACACCCGCCTGATACTGCCGGGTGTGGCGGTCTTCGTCCCAGCGATCATCTACCTGCTCTTCGGCGTCCTCCCCATGGGCAGGGGGCTGGAACTCTCCGCCTACGACACCTGGTTCAACCTGAGGGGAGAACTCTCCCGGCCGGAGGATGTGGCGGTCGTCGCCATCGACCTCCCCTCCGAGGAGTCGTTCGGACGCTATCCCGACCAGTGGAACGAGCGGTACGGGACCCGTGACCTCCACGCCCAGCTCGTCCGGAACCTGCACCGCGCGGGGGCCCGGGTGGTGGCTTTCGACGCCACCTTCGGCGATTCCTACCCCGAACAGGACCGGGCATTCATCGCGGCCATCGAGGAGACGGGGATCGTGATCCTCGGGGCGAAGACCGACGTCCAGAGCAGCGGCGGGTCGGTCAGCAGGCGGCTGGAAGATCCGGTCCCGCCCCTGGACCGGGCACCCATCGGGATCGTGGACATCCAGCCGGACCCGGTCGACGGGGTGATCCGCTCCTATCCCATCGCCCACGAGTACCTGGGGGAGCAGGTGCCCCAGCTGGGGGTCCAGGCCCTCAAGCTCTACCTGGGCATCCCCGTAGACACCCCCGTGGAGACCACCTCCCGGGGCTACCGTGTGGGCTCCTGGTTCATCCCTCGGGCCCCTCGCGGGGGGATGCTCATCAACTACCTGGGTTTCGGCGAGAAGGTCTCCCACTACAGCTATGCCAACGTGGTGGACTCAGGGGATTTCGACATCGGGGGGTGGGACCTGGACCAGTTCGACATGCTCCTGCAGGAGGGCCGCCTGGAGGGTAAGGCGATCTTCGTGGGGAGCACGGTGGTGGAGCACCAGGACGTATGGCCCACACCCTTCCTGCAGCAGGCGGGCAGCGAGGGGGCCTCCCTCACCGCGGGGGTCGAGATCCACGCCAACGCCTTCGACACCATGCTGAGACGGCGCTTCATCCGGGTGGTACCGGAGTGGGCGAACTGGCTCATCGTGCTGGTACTCACCCTCCTCACCGTCTGGCTCTCCAGCCGGCTCAAGGCGAAGTGGGGGGGGCTCGTGGGAGTGGCGGTCGTCCTCCTGACGGTGGGGACCGCCTGGGTCCTCTTCACCCGCTTCTCGGTCTGGATGTGGTCGGCGGCCCCCGTACTGGGCGTGTTCCTCGCGTATTCCGGCTCGACGGTGAGTCTCTATGTCCTGGAGGTCCGGGAGAAGGCCCGGATCCGGGGCATGTTCCAGCAGTACGTGCCTCCCCGGGTGGTGAACGAACTGCTGGCCCGTCCCGAACTCCTCAGCCTCGGGGGGGAGGAGCGGGAACTCTCGGTGATGTTCAGCGACGTGGCGGGATTCACGAGCATCTCGGAGAACCTGAGCCCCACCGAACTCGTGAGCCTGCTCAACGAGTACCTGACGGACATGACCGAGATCGTGGTGGGCCACGACGGGATCATAGACAAGTACGAGGGGGACGCCCTGATGGCCGAGTTCGGGGCGCCCATCCCTTTCCAGGACCACGCCCTCAAGTCATGCAGGGCCGCCCTCGAGATGCAGAACCGGCTGGCCGAGATGCGCAGCCGGTGGGCGGAGGAGGGCAGACCGCAGCTGCACGCCCGGATCGGGATCAACACCGGGGTCATGCTGGTGGGCAACCTGGGGAGCCTCCATATCATGGACTACACGGTGATGGGGGATAACGTGAACCTGGCGGCCCGGCTGGAAGGAACCAACAAGGTGTACGGCACCCGGATCTGCATATCGGAGATGACGCGGGACGCCGTCGCCTCGGAGATCATCACCCGGGAACTGGACCTTATCCGTGTGAAGGGGAAGACCCGGCCGGTGCGGATCTACGAGGTGCTGGAGACCGCCGGGCGGGGCATACCCGCAGGCCGGGAAAACCTCGTCGAACGCTTCGAGGCGGGGTTGGGGTATTACCGCGGCCGTGAGTTCGCGGAGGCCCGGGACATCTTCGCCGACATCCTCGAAATGGATCCCGACGACGGTCCCTCGCAGCGCTACCTGGAACGGAGTCAGCGGTATATAGAGACCCCGCCCCCCGAGGACTGGGACGGGGTCTTCACCATGACGACCAAGTGAGCAGCGGATAGGACCGGCTCGCACGGACTGCTCATCCGGGATGCCCGGACGGGAGCAGCCTAGAACGAGTTGAGCTCGGTCGTCGCTCCGCTCCCGTACTCGGTGAGTTCCAGGGTGTAGTTGTACTCGTCCAGCCCCTCCACGCCCTCTTCCTCCTCGCTCCTCTGGGACGTGCTCCCGTACTTGGCCACACCGCCGGGGACCTCATCGGTGATCCACCAGTCCAGGGTGCCCCCCGAAGCCATGTCTCCGTATCGGATGTGACGGGCGGTGAAGCTCCCGGCGGGCACCTCCACCGAGCCGGTCTCCACCGTGGCCCCCTCCAGGGACTCGTCGGTGAGTTCCATGGGTTCACGGTAGATCATCGTGCCCTCCTGCACGGGCATCTCACTGATCTCCTGGTCGGGGAACTTGCTGCGGAGCCTCAGCACGGTGGACTTGTCCGCTGCGAAGAGCGCTTCCAGGGTGACCGTGTCGTCGCTGTCGACGTCGTACATGGTCACCCGCCACCACTCCTGTCCCTCTTCGTTCCGCTTCAGGAAGGCCCGTTCCAGCCAGGAGCCGGTGGGCTCCCCGTCCTCGACGAAGCGCCACTTGGTCCACTGGCCCGTCTCGTACTCGTTGGGCTCCACCCAGTAGCCGCCGGGCGTGAAGGCATAAGTGAACATGTAGGAGGCATACATACTCGTGAACCGGGGGGAATAGGTCCGCACGATGCGCTCCCCCGCCATCCTCCCGGCAGCCTCACCCACGGTCTTCCCGGCGGAACTGATCGCGGAGTCGAGCACGCTGCTGCAGCCCCCGATGATGAACGCGGCGCCAAGGAAAAGTAGATATTTCCGCTTCATGGTCCCTCGCAGAGTTGTCGTGCACAGATGATCGTGAGGGTCCTGCGACAGAACCCTCATCCCTGTTACAAAAGATACGTTCATCGCCCGCCCCACTGCAACCCCGGCGGGATCCGCGCAGCCCGCCGCTTGACCGCCCGAGTCATTGGGCGATCGGGGGTCGCGGCCGCACGATCCATCTATGGCTCAACGGCGCACCTCGGATGCCCTTTCCGGCCTCCACCCCCCATCCGGGTGCACGACCTCATGTGCAGCCCCGTCCCTTCCGCGTCCCGTCCTCCGGAGGTGTGCTGATGTCCCGACCCCTTGCACGACAAGGGATCGGGAGCATGCCGCCGCGTCGGCACGGCACTTGCAGTCCGACAGGGAGTGAGGGCACGGGAGGCCGCCCCCCAGCGGAGGCCGGTCCCCGGCATCCCACGGAGAAGGAAAGAGAGGCCTCTCACCATGAAGGTACTGCTCATCGACCCCGCCCCCCGACAGGGGGTCCCGGAGATGTATGAGAACCTGGGGGTGGCGAGCCTCACGGCCGCCTCGCGCAGGGCCGGATTCGATACCGGGATGATCCTCACCCACGTCGAGGGCTGGTCGCGGAAGCAGCTCGGGCGGGAACTCATGAGACGCCGGCCCGACGTGCTCGGTATCAGCCTCCTCTCCTCTCACGCCCTCCCCACACTCGAACTGCTCAGGGGACTGAAGGCCGACGGCCTGGAGAGCAGGGTCGTCCTGGGGGGCCACTTCCCGACATTCAACGACGCACGGATCATGCAGGACTGGCCGGAGGTCGACTGTGTGGTCCGGGGGGAGGGGGACATCACCCTGGTCCGCCTCCTGGAGACCTGGCGCGATGGGGGGGACCTGGCGGAAGTGGACGGGCTGACCTGGAGGGAGGGAGCGTCGGTCCGAAGCAATCCGGCCCGGGAGCTGGTCCGCGACCTGGATGAGCTCCCCTGGCCGGCCCGAGACTACACCGAGCGCATCCTGAGGATGGGGGGCACCCTCAACATGGTCCGGAGCCGGGGCTGCTACGCCAACTGCTCCTTCTGCAGCATCGCCTCCTTCTACCGCATCCAGAGCGGGTCCGCATGGCGCCAGCGCAGTATCGGGGACGTCGTGGACGAGATGGCCCATCTCTCCGAGCGCTGGCCGGAAGCGGAGCTGAAGTTCCACGATGATCAGTTCATCGGGCCCGGCCGGAAGGGTCGGGAGGACGCCATGGCCTTCGCGGAGACCTTGGCATCCCGGGAGGACATCGACCTCCCCCTCTACATCTTCGCCCGGTCGGACAGCGTGGAGCCGGGACTCTTCAAGACCCTCAAGGAGGCGGGCCTGAAGTCGGTCTTCGTGGGGGTGGAGTCGGGGAGCCAGCGGGAACTCGACGCCTTCGACAAGCGGGTCACCGTGGAAGACAACAGGCGGGCCCTGCAGATCCTCTGCGACCTGGACATCCGATTCCATGTCGGTCTGATCTTCTTCAACCCCTACACCGAGATGGACGACGTGACCGCCAACATGGAGTTCATCGAACAGACCCGGCCCCTCTGGGGAGCCAGGGGGAACATCCTGAGCGTGGAGAACCGGGTCATCGTCTACAAGGGCACGCCCTTCTGGAACCGGCTCATGCGGGACGGGCGGCTCGAGGGGGACTACATGGGCTACGACTACACCATCCCCGACCCGCGCGTACGCGTCCTCTGCACCCTTTCCAACGTGGTCCTGAACTACATCCTGCCCGCCTTCAGCCGCCTGGTCCGGGCCAGGTCCTTCCTGCGGCTGGCCGTCCAGGACGGGGCGGACCGGTTCCGCAGGTGGCTGGTCCCCGGATTCAAGGGCGCGACGGAGAAGGGCTGAGGCGGGAAACCTTTCGTCCAGCAACCCATCACCCCCGAACCCAACCAATCAAAGGAGCATACACCATGCGTTCCTTTCTCTACCGCGCGTTCAACTTCGGCGTCTTCCTCATGACCATCGCCGGCAGTCTTGGTGATTTCACCCGTGTCCAGAGGAACGTGCTCTGAACGGGATCCGCAACAGACGGAATGGACCCTCCCTGGCCCGGGATACCATGGCCAGGGAGGGTTTCCTGGTGTGGCCAAGGGCCGGTGCCCTCCCTATACTGAACCGGCCATGGCTCTTGAATCCCTCCGAAGACCGGTATTCCTCCTGTTCCTCGCAGTCCTGTCTCTGTCGGGATGCGGATCCGGTGACAGGATCCTTCGCGTCGCGGTCGGTCCTCTCGGTCCCACGATAGATCCGACCCAGACTGCCGAGCTGAGCAGTGTGATCATCGGGGGGGGGGTCTATGAAGGGCTCCTCAAGCAGGATGCCGGGGGGGCACTTCTTCCCCATCTCGCTGAAGCATGGGCCTACGACAGTACCCGGACACGCCTGACCGTACATCTCCGCGAAGGTGTGCTCTTCCACGACGGGTCGGAACTCACTGCTCGGGCGGCCTCACAGATCCTCCACGACATGCTGGAGGATTCCCGTCGAGAAGGCTGGAACGGGGTGACTCCCTCACTGCTGGGGGACCCGGAGACGATCCGCGCGACAGCTCCCTATGCGTTCGAGATCGTACTGGACGAGCCCCACGCCCCGCTGCTTCGGATGCTTTCCACATCGACCATCGTCCCGATCTATAAGCATGCCGCTGCCGGGACCTCAGAAGGTGGACCCATCGGGACGGGCCCCTTCCGACTGGCATCCTATTCCCCCGGGGAGGGTACGGCGGTCCTCGAGTCCTTCGGCGATTACTGGGGGCGGCCCCCTTTCGCGGAACGGGTCGTGTTCTCGGCCTACCCGAACGCCTCGGAGGGGATCGACGCACTCGAGCGGGACGACATGGATATCTCGACCCTCTTCTCGATGCCGGATGTGAACCGGGTGAACTCCTCACCCTCCATGCATCTCATCAGCAGTCGCCCCGGCACCTACATCTGTATCGGGCTGAACAGCCAGGGAGTCCCGTTCCGGGAGGCTGAAGCACGTCGGGCCATCGGTCTGGCATTCGACAGGCAGGGAGTCGCCGCATCGTATTACAGGGCCGCTGCACTCCCCACCAGGTCCTATGCAGGGCGGCATCTCTTCCCGGAAGTTGAATCTCCGCGGGCCCCGCTCCAGGACCTGGAAGAAGCAAGAAGACTCATAGAGCGGCAGCCCGAGTTGCGCTCAAGGACCCTGCGACTCCTGGTGACACCCTCGTCCACACCTTCACGTGAGCACTGGCTGAACGATCCCATCACCGACCTCTTCGAGGGACTGGGGCTGTCGGTGCGAGTCGAACAGACGGAGAGCTACGATGAGTTCGTGGCGCGGGTGGATGAAGGGGACTGGGAGATGTCGTGGGACGGCTTGAATTCGGATACCCGGGATCTGTATGAGTTCCTCCACATACTGTATGGGTCACCTTCTTCTCAGGGAGGCTATGGACTGTTCGGTGTGGACGACCCCACGGTCCCAGCCCTCATCGACAGCGGCCGCGTCCAGCGGGATCAGGAGGAGTCCAGAAAGTACTACCGCAGGGCCCTGGAACGGATCGCAGATTACCAGCCGTGTGTCCCCTTCATCGATCTGAAGGGATTCATGGCCAGGAGCTCGGAAGTCGAACCTTTCCCGATCCAGGATGCCGTAACCCTCGACCTCGGCAGCATCCGCAAGAAGGGGTGGCGATGAAGGAGGCCGGGTCGGGTCCGGGAGGGAGAGGATTCTCCCTCCGCTGGAAGATGCTGGGCGGGACCGCCCTCGGACTCATCGCGCTGATGTCGGTGGTGGTCCTCCTGGCCAGCAGGGCCCAGCGGGATGCGCTCACCGAGGAGGTGCTCCACAAGATCTCCATCCTGGGGGAGAGCCTGGCCACCGAACTGGTCCACCCCGTGGAGGAGGAGAGGGGTGCCGAGGTGTTCCGGGCTCTCAGGAGTGTGGCGCAGCAGCGGGACATCCGGTTCGTGACCGTGCTGGACAGCAGCCGGCAGGTCCTGGAGACTTCGGACGAGGGGTTCGCCCCCGAAGAGGCCATCATACGGACCCCGGAGTTCTCCTCCGCCTGGAACACGCTGGTGCCCGCCGCGGTGGAGATCCAGACCGGCGGGGAGACCATCCTCGCCTACGTGGCACCCATCGTCTCCTTCGATCATGCCATCGGGGCCGTGCTGGTGGGATACCGCCAGGAGCGCATCCTGCAGCAGGTGAACGAACTGCAGGAATCGATCCTGCTCATCGGAGGGACGGGCCTGGTGGTGGGGCTGCTGCTGATGCTGCTCCTGGCCCGCAGCATCACGGGACCGCTGGAACGGCTGAAATCGGCGGCGGTCCAGGTCGGAGGGGGGGAGTTCGGTCGTACGGTGGACGTGGAGACACGGGACGAGATCGGCGCATTGGCCGAGACGTTCAACGTCATGTCCGTAGAGCTGAAGAAACGGGAGGAGGAGATCCGGAGGGCGGAACGGCTCTCGGCCATCGGAACCACCGCCTCGGCCATCGCCCACGAACTGAAGACCCCGCTCACCACCCTGCAGGCCTATATGGAGATGCTCCCGAAGAAGTTCCAGGAGGAGGAGTTCCGCCAGAAGGCCTCGGATACGGTCCTCCCCCAGGTCACACGGCTGGCCAAGCTGGTGGACGACCTGCTGGACTACAGCAGGGAGACCCGTCTCCATCTCATGGACACCAACGTGAATCTGCAGGCCCATCAGGCTGTAAACTTCATGGGAGACGTGCTCTCCGCCCACGGCATCACCGTGTACGAGGACTTCTCAGCGACCCGGCTCGTCAAAGCGGACACCGACAAGCTGGAGCAGGTCTTCTTCAACCTCCTGAAGAACGCGGCGGATGCCATGGGAGAGGGGGGGGCGGTGGCGGTCCTGACCATGGACGGTCCCGCTGAGGGGCAGGACGAGGTCGGGGTCCTCGTCGCAGACTCCGGCCCCGGCATGCCGCCGGAGACCTCTTCCAAGATCTTCGAACCCTTCTTCACGACCAAGACCAGGGGCACCGGATTGGGGCTGGCCATCACCAGCAAGATCATCGGAGCGCACGGAGGTTCCCTCTCGGTCTTCACCCCCCTGGGCACGCTGCCCGACCCGCTGGACGAGCGGGTCCGGGAGGTCCTGGGTCAGGACTGGCCCGGCAAGGAACAGGGGACCTGCTTCCTCATCGCCCTCCCCGCCGTCCCCGAGGCATAGAGACCACCGATGGCCAGGATCCTCGCCATAGACGACGAGCCGAGTGTGCTGGAATCGTACCGCATGACCTTGGGTGACGAGCACGAGATCGCCACAGCGGACAACGGCACCGAGGGGCTGGAGAAGCTGGACCAGGACCTCTACGACCTGATCCTGCTGGACATCCAGATGGAGGGGATGTCCGGTCTGGAGGTACTCAGGACACTCCGGGAACGGGGTGTGGACAGCGGCGTGGTCATGGTCACCGTCCACAAGGACATCGAGTTCGTGGTGGAGGCCATGAAGTCGGGCGCGAACGACTATGTTGCCAAACCCTTCAAGGTGGCGGAACTCCGGCACACGGTGGAGCGGAACCTGAAGATGGTGAGCCTGGAGCGGAGGAACCGCTCCCTGGAGGCCGCGGTCCAGGCAGGTGAGGAGCAGGAGGACATCGTCTACACCTCGGATGCCATGGTGGAGGTGTTCGACGCCCTCAGGAAGGCCGCCCCCACCGATGCATCGGTGCTCATCATGGGGGAGTCGGGGACCGGGAAGGAACTGGCGGCCCAGTTCGTGCACGACCACTCCCGGCGCTCCGACGGTCCGCTGGTCACGGTGAACTGTGCGGCCATCCCCGAGACGCTGCTGGAGTCGGAGCTCTTCGGTCACGAGAAGGGCTCCTTCAGCGGGGCCGAGCAGCGGAAGACGGGGAAGTTCGAGCTGGCCAACCGGGGGACCCTCTTCCTGGACGAGATCTCCAGCATGCCCCAGGACCTCCAGGCCAAGCTCCTCCGCGCCCTCGAGACCCGGGTCATCGAGCGGGTGGGGGGCACCCGGCCCCTCAACCTGGATGTCCGGTGGGTGGCGGCCACCAACCGCGATCTGAAGACACAGGTGGAGGAGGGTGATTTCCGGGAGGACCTCTTCTACCGTCTGAACGTCATCAACGTCACCATGCCCCCCCTCCGGAAGCGGCCCGAGGACATCCCCCTGCTGGCCTCCCATTTCCTCAGGCACTTCGCCCGGGAATTGAAGAAGGAGCCGGCCCGACTCTCGGATGACGTGCAGGAGGTCTTCCAGGTCTACGAGTGGCCGGGGAACGTGCGGGAACTGAAGAACCTCATCGAGCGCATCACGGTGCTGAGTGTCGGGGGCGAGGTGACCGTGGAGGATTTGCCGGACAACATGCTGGAAGCCTACCGGGAGCTGATCGGGGTGGACATCACCGAGGTCGGTGAGTCCCGCTACAAGGAGGCGATCGAGGAGTTCCGGCGGGCCTTCATCGTGAGGACCCTCCGCATCACCAGGGGCAACCAGGCCCACGCCGCCCGCCTCCTGGGACTGCACCGCAACACTCTGATCCACCATATCCGGAGCATGGACATCCGTCCCGAGGAGTACGGGCAGGGCTCGGGATAGGGCCTGTACGACAGATTGTGCACTCCGATAAGTCGTTGGGTTCCAACCAGATAACCGCAACACCCCGGGGCAGTCGCCAAGCTCGGCCGGTCGATGTGCACGAGATATCGTGCACAAGGACACCCCCGCGACCGCGTCGAGCCCGGGAGCGGGGGCCTGCCCCCGCCCGAGGTCAAGATTCCTTGATACATATAAGTGGTTGGCGCGCATAAGGATATGCCGTCCGGACCCTCCGCGGGGCGCGTCCGGGACACCCCTCTGGTACGCGGATTGCTCCTCACGTGCGACGGAAGAGCGAACCATGTCGCGCAGGGGGGTCCTGATGTTCTCGGTCGGCTTGCTGCCAGGGTTCGGGACGGTCCATCCGGAGTTCTCCCTGGTGTCCGGACTGCCCGATGCCGCACGGCAGTTCTCGCTGCTGGTGCTGGAACCGGATGCCGCCCTGCAGGAGGCCATCTCCGATGCCCTGGGTCCGGCGCTGCCGCTCGTCCGTGCCTCCAGCGGCCGTGAGGCCCTCAGGCTCATGGACGAGATGGAGCCCGCCATGGCCCTGGTGAACCTCCAGCTTCCGGATCTGGGAGGTACGGTGGTCCTGAAGGCCATCCGGGAACGCATGGAAGGATACAAGGTCATCGTCACCTCCGACTCCGGTGACTACGACCTGGTGCGCCAGGTGGGCACGCTCGGGGTGGGGGATTTCCTGGAGAAGCCCTACAGCATCCGGGACCTCTTCCATTCCATCGACAACTCGGTCCGCGGTGTGACGGCCCAGGTGGATTTCCGGACCCTCACGGCCCGTTACCACGAGCGGAGCAGGAACCGCCGGCAGGCACTGCTGGCGGTCGTCTGAGAAAGAAGCGGGAAGATGTTGGGATTCGGCAGGAAGACGCAGGTGCCCGAGGAACCCGCCCCTCCAGCGGAGGCGCAGCGAGAGGAGCTGAGGCTCCTCGTCCAGGTGTACTCGGACCTGCAGACGATCGGCGGCGAAGCGGATCGCATCGCGGAACAGTATCCCGAGGGGGATCCCCGCAAGCGGGAGAGCGACCGCATCCGTCGTGAGGTGGCGGCCCTCAAGAGGTATATTGCGGAGGCTGTGATCTAGCCTACCCCCCTGTCGTAGCGGGATCATCCGCCGCGTCGAGGGCCGCCACCTCAGCCGCTGATCGTCCGAAGGACCTGCCGGTCCACGGGAACACCGAAGGGAAG
The DNA here is from genome assembly GCA_046497505.1 of bacterium. GTDB lineage: Bacteria > Blakebacterota > Blakebacteria > Blakebacterales > JAWOFN01 > JAWOFN01. The sequence continues at coordinate 37,767 of JAWOFN010000061.1, forward strand.
GAGACCTTCAGGAGCAGTGCGTGACGGGACCCGCACGGGCCCCCGCGAGGATCCTCGGGCGGGAGCCCGGCGGTGCGGTGATGAACGTGGTGCCGGAGGCCGGGCTCGAACCGGCACGGTGTCGCCACCGGGGGATTTTGAGTCCCCTGCGTCTACCAATTCCGCCACTCCGGCGCAGGACAGGCAGGAGGTGAATATAGGCCCTCCCGTCGGCCCTGGCCAGAGGCCCTCCCCGGCGCGCCCTCTCGGCTTCTGAGGGAAGAGCTGCGGACATGCCCGAACAAGGCGGCGCTTCCATCGTGGAACTGACCCTCCAGCCACAGACCCTCCGGGTACTCCTGGAGGCACTCCCCCTCGGTATCGGTCTGCTCGACGAACAGGGCCGGATGGTCTACGCCAACCGGGCGTGGTACGAGCTGGTGGGACTCCACGGACCGAGCCGCGGCTTCCCCGAGGGTGAGCCGATCTTCGCCCTCCCCCTCCTCCAGGACCATCCCCCGGCGGCCGACAAGCTGGAAGGTCTCCTGGACGGCACCGAGCAGGTCATCCGGGTCCGCACCGGTGACGGGAAACACTCCGAGAACCGGCATTTCGTCATCAAGGGCCTGCCCCTGGCGGGCGCCGATCCCTCGGAACACCTGCAAGCGGCCCTCCTGTTGGAAGAGAACAGCGAGGAGGAACGTCTCAGGAGAAACCTCGGTCAGGCCCAGCGCATGGAGAGCGTGGGCAGCCTGGCGAGCGCGGTCGCCCACGATTTCAACAACATCCTCACGGCCATCCTGGGCAGCGTACATCTCATGAAGCGGGAGGTGGATGAGGAGCATGCTTTCCGCGGCCCCCTGGACACCATCGAGCGGACCGCGCTGAGTGCGGGGAAGCTGGCCGAGCAGATGCTCTTCCTCTCCCGTGCCCGGACCAACCACGTGGAGGACCTGGACCTGAACGGGATCGTCCTGGAGGCCCGCAGCCTCCTGGAGAGGGTCCTCCGGTCGGACATCACCCTGGAACTCGACCTGGAGGAGGGGATCTGGAGTGTCCCGGCCGACCCCTCCCAGGTCCTGCACACCCTGGTCAACCTGTGCATCAACGCTCAGGAGGCCATGGAGGGGGATGGGACCATCACCGTGGCCACCCGCAACGTGGATCTCACCCGGGGCGTGCGGGAGAAGATGGGGCTGGGACCGGGGTACTACGTGCTCCTGACGGTGACGGACGAGGGAGCCGGGATCCCCCCGGAGATCTCCGAGCGGGTCTTCGACCCCTTCTTCACCACCAAAACGGAGGGTACCGGGCTGGGCCTCTCCACCGCCTACTCCTTCGCCGAGAAGCAGGGGGGGCGGGTGAGCCTCTACTCCGAGCCGGGGGAGGGGACGAGCATCCACGTCTACCTCCGGGCGCTCCCGGACCGGGCCAGGGAGTCGAAGCAGTCCGACGATGAGGCTCCCGGCGATGCGGGAGGCACCGAGCAGATCCTCATCGTGGATGACGAGCCGCTCCTGCTGGACCTGGGCCGGGAGATCCTCTCCCTCCACGGCTATCGGGTCCTCACCGCCTCATCGGGGGAAGAGGCCCTGGAGGTCCACGAGGGCGCCTCGGGCCCGGTACCGCTGGCCATCCTGGACATGGCGATGCCCGGCATGAGCGGGCTGGAGACCATGCGGGCCCTCAGGAAGCGGGACCCTTCCCTCCGGATCATCATCTCCAGCGGCTTCCACCCCGCGGAGAAGGTGCGCAACGTCCTGGGCGAGGAAGTGGACGCCTTCATCAACAAGCCGTACAACATCGAGCGCATGACCCGCGAGGTGCGCCGGATCCTCGACGCGTGGCACGAAGAGCGGGACACCGCCTGAAGCGCCGGGTGTTGTAACGCCTCCTCCCTTCTGATATCTCTACGGTAACGGTCCCGAGGCCCCGGCCTCCGGCCATACCTTCACAGAGGACGACACGCGGTGTCCCAGGAACCTCCCTCCCGATCCGGTCTCCGGCTCCCCGAACGCATCGACCACACCCTCCTCCGTCCCGAGGCGGACGAGGAGGAGGTCCTCATCCTCCTGGAAGAGGCCGGTGAATGGGGGTTCGCCGCCGCGGTCGTGCTCCCGCGCTGGGTGGGGCGGGCCGCCCGGGAACTGGAGGACTCCTCCACCGCGGTGTGCACGGTGGTCGGGTTCCCCCTGGCACACGAGCTGCCCGCCACCCTCGAACGAGCGGCATCGGCGGCCTCCGCCTCCGGGGCGGAGGAGATCGACATGGTCATCTCCACCGGTGCCCTGCGCAGCGGTCTGGAGGCCGAGGCCCTCCTGGAGATCGAGACGGTGGTACGTGCCGCCCGGGCCGAGTACGGGGACGTCATCGTCAAAGTGATCATGGAGACCCATCTCCTGGACGACAGGGCCCTCAAGAAGGGGTGCGCCCTCGTGGAGGAGGCAGGAGCGGACTTCGTGAAGACCACCACCGGCTTCACCGGCGGGGGAGCCACCCCCCGGGAGGTCCGGCGGCTCAAGGACCTGGTGGGGGAGAGGCTGGGCGTGAAGGCGTCCGCCGGCATCCGGAGCCTGGAAGAGGCCGAGGCCCTGGTGGAGGCGGGAGCGGACCGGCTGGGAACCTCCTCGGGGGTGGTCATCGCCCGGGAATGGGAAAAGAGGCGGATGCGTGATGCGGCCGTTTGACTCCGTCAGCATCGGTGGGATGGAACTCTCCAACCGTCTCCTGCGGGCTGCATGCGGGGAACGCCGGGCCGATCGCGAGGGACGCCTGGGACACGAGATGCTCTCCTACGTCGACCGCCTCGCCCGGGGAGGGGCGGGGCTGGTCATCCTGGGACACGGCTACGTGCGCCGGGACGGCCGGCTGACCGACAACGAGACGGGGCTGGACCGGGACGACCTGGTGCCGCGGCTCCGGCTGGTGGCCCGTCAGATCCAGCGGGCCGGGAGCAGGGCCGCCATCCAGCTGAGCCACGGCGGCAGGCAGTGCCGCCCGGCGGTCATCGAGACCACACCCCTCTCCCCCTCACCCATCGAGGTGCGGAAGACGGGTGTGATGCCGCGGGCCCTGGAGCAGGAGGAGATCGAGGATCTGATCACGGCCTTCGGCGAGGGGGCCCGCCGCGCGAAGGAGGCGGAGTTCGACGCGGTGCAGATCCACGGGGCCCACGGGTACCTCATCAGCGAGTTCCTGAGCCCGGTGACCAACCGAAGAGACGACAGCTGGGGCGGGAGCCCCGAGAAACGGCGCCGGTTCCTGCTGGAGGTGATCCAGGCCGTACGGGCCGCGGTCGGGGCGGAATACCCTCTCCTCCTGAAGCTCAACCTCGACGACTGCGTGCCCGGGGGGATCCCCCTGGAGGAGGCCGTGGATGCCGCCGTCGCCTCCGAAGAGGCCGGGGTTTCGGCCATCGAGGTCACCGGGGGGATGGTGGACTCGGAGAAGGGGGCGGCCCGGAAGGACATCCAGCCCGGCAGGCAGGAAGCCTACTTCCGCCCCCTCGCCCGGGCTCTGAAGGAGGAGGTCTCCATCCCCCGCATCCTGGTAGGGGGCCTGAAGTCGATCCAGGTCATCAGCGACGTGATCGAGAGCGGCGATGCGGACGCGGTGGCCCTGGGACGTCCCCTCATCAGGGAACCCCACCTGGTGCTGGACTGGCAGGACGGCCGTCAGGAGCCCGCAGAATGCGTATCATGCAACCGCTGTGCCCTCTATAAGGACCGCGTGCTGCGCTGCGAGAGCCTGATACTGGAGCAGGAACAGGAAGAGGAGGGGCTTCAAGGCCCGGGGGGAAGGGTGAGTGGGGGTTCCGGCGGGCCCGGAGGTCGGGCCCGGGACGGGGACCCCCTCTTCTGAGCCGGGCTGCAGCGGCGGGATGCCGGTCCGGGTGTCGGCTGAGGTCACCTCTCAGTGGGGTGCGGGAGGCGGCAGGCTCCAGTCGCGGCGCCTGCCGACCTCGTGGACCGTGCACGTCTCGGTGGGCTGGTTCGTCTTCAGGAAGATCTCGGTGAACCGGTCCGGACAGGTGGGCAGGGCCAGGCGGTATTCCCATGCGGAAGGGGTGGTGCTGGTCCTGCACAGTTCCCTCTCCACCACGCCCTCGGGCATCTTCCAGTCATCCTTCGGCAGATCCAGGTCGCGATAGGCCGCGGCCATGAACCTCGCCCAGACCGGCATGGCCATCACCGCTCCCGAAGGGAGGGGCACGCCGGTGGCGGCCCGCCCCCCCGGCAGTTCCATGCTCATGTGCTCGTCGAAACCGATCCACACCCCCGCCACCAGGTGAGGGGTGTAGCCGAGGAACCAGGCGTCGGTGAAGTCGTTCGTGGTCCCTGTCTTCCCCGCTGCGGGCAGATCGCCGGGGACCCCGTAGAGGGTCTTTGCCAGCTGTCCTGTGCCCCCTTCTTCCAGCGTACCCTTCATCAGGTCCACCATGAGGTAGGCCAGGGCGGGGTCGAGGGTGGGCCTGCGGCGCACCGGCCGGTTCTCCTGCAGCCGGCCCAGACGGTCATGGACCTCTTTGATGAACCGCGGTTCGGCCCGGTCCCCCAGGTTGGCGAAGGCGGAATAGGCGCTCACCATCTCGAGGAGGAAAACACTCCCTGACCCGATGGCCAGGGAGGGATAGGCGCGCAGGGGGGTGGTGATGCCGAACTGGCGGGCGTAGTCCACCAGCACCTGGGGGTTCATGCTCCCCCCGCTTCCGGTTCCCGAGCCCCGGCTGGCCCCCATGACCAGGCGGGCGGCCACCAGGTTGATGGACTGTTTCAGGGCCTCCCTCAGTGTCAGGGCGTCCCCGAACTCCTCGTAGTAGTTGGTGGGGGTCCATCGGGAGCCGTCCGGCTGCGAGATAGTGAAGGGCTGGTTCATGATCCGGCTTGCGGGTGTGTAGCCGTTGTCCAGGGCCGCGGTGTAGAGGAAGGGTTTGAAGGCCGAACCCGCCTGACGGAGGGCCTGGGTGGCCCGGTTCCACTTGCTCTCCTCGAAATCCCGGCCTCCGACAAGGGCCAGGACGTCCCCGGTACGGGGATCCATCACCACCATGGCCCCCTGCAGGCGGTACCGGGCCCGGAGGGTGTCGATGGCGGAGGTGTCCGGCTCGGTGCCCTCGGGGGTGTTCTCCAGGATCTCCTGGAGCCTCGGCTGGACGACGAACTCCTCGTACTCCGCCTGTTTTTCGTCCAGCTGCTGGAAGAGATAGCGTTCGGCCAGGGCCTGGACCTCGATGTCCAGGGTGGTACGGATGTATCCGCCCTCCTTGTAGAGGAAGTCGTCCCCCCCCCACGGGACGTTCGCTACGTACCGACGGACGTGCTCAACGAAGTAGGGAGCGTCGGTCACCTCGGTGCTGTCCCTCTCCGCGAAGGTCACGGATCGCGCGCCGAGGGTGTCCACGGCCCCCTCTTCCAGGTAGCCGGCGTCCGCCATGTACTGCAGGACCCGGTTGCGGCGATCCCACGCCTTCAGGGGGTTCCTGTAGTAGTAATAGGGTCCCTGGAGGATCCCCACCAGGAAGGCGCTCTCCAGCAGGTCGAGCTCTTCGACATCCTTGCCGAAGTAGTTCTGGGCGGCCTGCTGGATCCCGTAGGCGCCGTTGGCGAAGTACATCTGGTTGAGGAACATCTGGAGGATCTCGTCCTTGGAGTAGTTGCGCTCCAGGGCGACAGCGGTGAGCTGTTCCTTCAGCTTCCGGGTGACGGTCTGTTCCCGTCCGATGTTCTCGAAGAGGTTGCGGGCGAGCTGCTGCGTGATGGTGCTGGCACCGGAGATGATCTCCAGGTTGATGACGTTGGAGACCAGGGCGCCCGCGATGCGCTGCAGGTCGATCCCCCAGTGCTCGTAGAAGTCCCTGTCCTCGGTGGCGAGCAGGGCCTCACGGAGGTGCCGGGGCACCCGGTCGAGCTGCACGGCCTCACGCTGCTGGGTGAAGAACTCCTTCACCAGCCGGCCGTTGGTGTCGAAGAGCCGGGTGACGTGACGCTGTTCGATCCGGCTCAGCTCGGTGGGTGTGGGGAGGTCCCTCGAGAGCCAGTAGAGCCCCAGAGCACCCATGATGCCCAGCAGGAGGCTGGCGGTGATGACCTTCAGCAGGAAGGAGCGTCCCCAGACCGAGGGGAGCCATCCCTTCAGGTTGTCGTAGCGGACGAAGCTCCACACCGACCGCGCCCAGCGGCCCAGGAGTTCGCCCGCGCTCTGTATCCATCTTGATGCCCGGTTGTCCACCATATCCCCCATAATGGCCTTGACCGGCGACCCAGGCAAAGGTTCCCTGCCTCTTACCATGAAAAGACACGAAGCACTCCACGATCTCTCGCGTGACCATTTCGAGGCACTCCTCCAGGCCCAGCAGATCAAGCAGGCCGTAGAAGGGGGCGAGGAGGGTGAGACCGCAGAAGATGCGGCCCGCACCTTCCTGGGTTTCTGGGAGGGGGGCGGACGGATGCACTTCGTCGAGGAGGAGGAGATCCTCCTCTCCGTCTACTCCCGGCATGCCCCTCCCACCGAGAACGAGGACATCCGGACCATGCTGGACGACCATGCGTGGATCCGTGACCGCGTCAGGGACCTGAAAGAGCAGTTCGAGGCGGGGGAGGACGTGAGGGGGCTGCTGGCCCAGGTGGGTCAGCGCCTCCATGACCACGCCCGGCTCGAGGAGCGGGTGATCTTCGAGCACATGCAGGAACTCTTCACCGAGGACGAGCTCATCGAGGTGGCCGAGCGTTCCCGGGCCTTCCGGGAAGAGATGCGGGGGCCGCATGCCATCGGACCCGACCGGCCCGGTCTCGAGATCCCCTCGGAAGAGGACATCTGAGCGGCGGGGTCCTCCTCGCCCGGAAGCGGAACGTGCCGGCGGTACCCGCCGGACTCATCCAGTGACAGGGGAACAGAGACCACCCATGCCATTCCCACCCGTGGACGAACAGCTGAAGACCCTCAGGCGCGGATGCGAGCACATCATCCCGGAGGAGGAGCTCAAGGCGAAGCTCGAGCGCTCCCGTGCGGCGGACGAACCGCTCATCGTGAAGGAGGGGTTCGACCCCACCGCTCCCGACCTGCACCTGGGCCATACGGTCTCGATCCGAAAGCTCAAGCAGTTCCAGGACCTGGGCCACACGGTGGTCTTCCTCATCGGGGACTTCACCGGTCTCATCGGCGACCCATCCGGCCGGAACGAGCAGCGCAGGCGCATGACCCGGGAAGAAGTCGAGGCGAACGCCGAGACCTACAAAGAGCAGATCTTCAAGATCCTCGACCCCGAGGCCACCGTCATCGACTTCAACAGCCGGTGGAGCCTGCCTATGCAGGCCGAGGACGTGCTGGAACTGGCCAGCAAGTACACGGTGGCCCGACTGCTGGAACGCGACGATTTCAGCAAACGGTACCGATCGGGGGAACCGATCAGCATCCTGGAATTCCTCTACCCCCTCTTCCAGGGCTACGACTCGGTGGTCCTGGAGGCGGACGTGGAGCTGGGCGGCACCGACCAGCTCTTCAACCTCCTGGTGGGCCGCGAGATCCAGCGGGAATACGGGCTGGAGCCCCAGGTGGTCATGACCCTCCCCCTGCTGGTGGGCACCGACGGCGCCGAGAAGATGAGCAAGAGCCTGGGCAACTACGTCGGCATCTTCGACCCGCCCGAGGAGATGTACGGGAAGACGCTCTCCATCCCCGACGAGCAGATCCATCCCTGGTTCGAACTGCTCACCGACGTCTCCCAGGAGGGACTGGACGCCATCGAGGCCCAGCTCGTCGAGGGGGAGACCAATCCCAGGGACCTGAAGCGCCGCCTGGCCCGCCAGATCGTCACGCAGTACTACGACGAGGCCGCGGCCCGGGAGGCCGAGGCCCACTTCGACCGGGTGATCGTGGCCAAGGACGCGCCCGAGGAGATGCCCGAGGTCGTCCTGGGAGGCCCCGCCTGGATCGTGGAGGTCATGGTCTCCAGCGGGCTGGCCTCCAGCAACTCCGAGGCCCGGCGTCTGATCCGGCAGGGTGCGGTGAGCCTGGACGGCGAGAAGATCCGGGACGAGACCCGGGAGGTGGCGCCCGCCGGAGACCAGGTCCTGAAGGTGGGCAAGCGCAGGTTCCTGCGCATCAAGAAGGGGTGAGGCCGCTTCCGGGTCTCGTCCCGGATCTTCTC
>JAWOFN010000064.1:0-12478 GCA_046497505.1 bacterium
CTCCGCCCCTCCCGCAGCGGTCCTGGGAAGACAGTGTGATCTACGAGCTGCACCTGGTCGGAGCCACCGCGCTCCATCCCGGGGTGCCGGAGCGCCTGCGGAGGCGTGCGGAAGGCCTGGCGACCCCCGCGCTCATCGGGCACATCCGTTCCCTGGGCGTCACAGCGGTGGAACTGCTGCCCGTCTATCCCTTCGCCGACGAACCGCACCTGGTGGAACGCGGGCTCACCAACTACTGGGGCTACAACCCCTACACTTTCTATGCCCCCGAGCCCTCCTATCTGGTCAGCGGGGACCCGCGCTCGTTCCGGCGGATGGTCCGCGCCTTCCACGAGGCGGGTATCGAGGTCCTGCTGGATGTGGTCTACAACCATACCGCGGAGGGACCCGCGGCCGGACCCACCCTCTCACTGCGGGGGATCGATAACCGGAGTTATTACCGCCTCGACCCCGACGACCCCGCCCGCTACGAGGACCACTCAGGCTGCGGGAACTCCCTGGACTTCGACGAGTCCGCGGTGCGCCGTCTCGTGGTGGGTTCGCTGCGCTACTGGTCCGAGGTCATGGAGGTGGACGGCTTCCGGTTCGACCTGGCCGCCTCACACGGACGGACCGACGGTGTCTTCTCCCCCGACGCGCCCCTCTTCCGGGAACTCGCCGCCGACCCGGTACTCTCGACCCGGAAGCTCATCGCCGAACCGTGGGACAGCGGACCCCAGGGCTTCCAGCTGGGGATGTTCCCCCGCGGATGGCGAGAGTGGAACAGCAGGTACCGGGACGGCATGCGCTCGGCCTGGCGGGGCGATCCCGGCGGGGCGGGGGCCCTGGCGATCCGCATGGAGGGCTCGCCGGACATCTTCGAGGACCGGGGCCCCTCTGCGGGCGTCAACTACGTGACCGCCCACGACGGGTTCACGCTCAACGACCTGGTGAGCTACGCGCGGCGTCACAACCACGCCAACGGCGAGGGGAACCGGGACGGCGACAAGCACACGCTGAGCTGGAACTGCGGGGTGGAGGGTCCCACGACCGATCCGGGGATCCGGGGGCTCCGGCTCCGGCAGCGGGCCAACATGATGGCGACCCTCCTGCTCTCCCGCGGGGTGCCCATGCTGCTGGCGGGGGACGAGATGGGCCGCACCCAGCGGGGGAACAACAACGCCTACTGTCAGGACAACGAGGTGAGCTGGATCTCATGGGAGATGGAGGGTCCCGCCGAACGGAGGTTCCTCCGTTTCGTACGCTATCTGATCCGGCTGCGAGCGTGCTCGCTGCCGCTCCGGCGGGACGCCTTCTACGGTGAGGATGAGATCACCTGGCTGGACGCCGCGGGCATCCCCCTCAGCGGAGGGGAGCGGGTGGAGAAGGGAGGGAGGACGCTGGCCTGGCTGCTGGAACCGGCCGGACCTTCGCCCTCCCTGCTCGGACTGATGAACCTCTCCCCGGCCGGGGCGGACTTCCGGCTTCCGGAGAGCGGAGAGGAGGGGGCCTGGCGGGTCCTCTTCGATACCCTGGCCCTCTCCGAGGGCAGGCTGCCGCAGGGAGGGGAGCCGGGCCTGAGGAGAACCGGGCCCCATTCCCTGGTCGTGATGGCCGCAGGAGAGGGGCTGCCGGAGTTCGGGGAGGGCCATGCGGAATGAGGAAGGGTTGTACTCGCTGGCCCGAGAGGCCGGGATCCTGCTGCGATGGGAGGAGGCGGACGGGGTGGAGCGGAGCGCCGATGCGAAGACCCTTCGGCGGATCCTGGCCGCCAGGGGACTGCCGGCCGAGGACCCGGAGCAGATCGAAGACTCCCGACGGCGGCTGGAGGCCCGCCGGGAGCGGCCGGTTCCGCCGGTGTGGGTGATGCGGGGTGCCGAGGAGGACAGGAGGGTCCCCCTGCGAGGGGAGGCCCGGGAGTGCGGGGCGGCCTGGAGCCTGCTGAGCGAACAGGGGGAGAGCTGGGAAGGACGCACCGGTCCCGGTGGGCCGGTCCGGCTGCCCCGGGAGCTGGGCCTCGGTTACCACCGGCTGCACATCGAGGCGGCCGGTCAGCAGGCGGTGGCGCGCCTGATCAGCGCACCCGGTTCCTGCTGGAGGCCGTCATGGATGGATCGGGGGGATCGCCTCACCGCCGTGACGGCACCCATGTACGCACTCCGGTCGGAGGAGGATGCCGGCATCGGAGACCTGGGTGCGCTGCGGACGCTGGCGGCGATCACGGCCGGGATCGGAGGAGATGCGGTGGCGGTCAGCCCCCTGCATGCGCTCTTCCCGGCCGACCCCGGACGCGCCAGCCCGTATGCCCCCAGCAGCCGCAGGTGGCTGGATCCACGGTATATCGACCTGCGCGCCGCCGCCGCGCGGCTGGGGATGCCGGATCCGCAGCCCCCCCCGTCCGCCTCGCCGGACCGGGTGGACCCGGAAGCGGTCTGGGAAGCGAAGGAGGGGGTGCTGCGAGGGATGTACCTGCGGCTGCGTGATGGAGGGTGGGAGGGGGTGCAGCGGCTCCGGGAGACCTTCCAGGCCTTCCTGGCCGAGGGAGGCGAGGACCTGCGCGACTTCTGCCGTTTCCACGTCCTGCACGGCGGGCACGGGGGCCGTCCCTGGTGGGAGTGGACCCCGGCAGGGTCGGTGCCCACCGTCCCGGAGCCCGAAGAGGAGGGGCGCTTCCAGGCCTTCCTGCAGTGGCTGACCGCCGTCCAGTACCGGGAGGCGGCCCGGTCGGGCCGCGACCGTATGCGGCTCGGGTTCGTGGGAGACCTGGCCGTGGGCACGCCGCCCGATTCCTTCGATGTCTGGTCGCAGCAGGACCTGCATGCCCTGGAAGCGGAGATCGGGGCGCCCCCCGACCCCTTCAGTCCGCGGGGTCAGGCCTGGGGCCTCACGCCCTGGGACCCGCATCGTCTCCGGGAACAGGGAATGGAGCCGTGGGCCCGGCTGCTCCGTGCGGCCATGAGCGATATGGGTGCGCTGCGGATCGATCATGCCATGGGGCTGAGGAGACTCTACTGGATCCCGCGGGGCCAGGCCCCTGAGCGGGGAGCCTACGTACGCTGCCCCGAGCGGGAGCTCTTCGCCGTGCTGGCACTGGAGAGTCACCGCTCGCGCTGCCTGGTGGTGGCTGAGGACCTGGGGACGGTGCCGGAGGGCTTCCGTGAGTGCCTGCGTCACGAGGGGATCCTCTCCACCCGCCTGGTCTATTTCGAACGGGAAGAGGAAGGCGGGTTCGAGCCTCCGGCGGCCTATCCCCGGGAAGCACTGACAGCGGCGGGCTCCCATGACCTGCCCACCCTGCGCGGCTGGCTCACCGGCCGGGACATCGCCCAGCGCAGGAAGCGGGGGCTGCTGGACGAAGCGGAAGAGGGGCGAGAGCAGGTGCTGCGTTCGCAGGCGCGCGAGCTGCTGCTGCGCCGGCTGCAGGAGGAAGGCCTGCTCCCGGAGGACTTCGACGAGCAGGGGAAGAAGGCGGCGGCCGAAGTGGTGCGGGCGGTCTGCCGCTACCTGGGACGCACCCCCTCGGCGCTCTGCCTGCTGTCCCTCGAGGACCTGATGCTCATGCGGGACCAGCTCAATCTGCCGGGCACGCACGGATCGTATCCGAACTGGCGGCTCCGTATACCACGCCCCGTCGAGTCCCTGCAGCGTGACCCCTTCTTCCACGATTGTGTGAAGGCGGCGATCGAGGAGCGCATGGTCCAGGAACAGGGGAAGGGGAGGGAGCAGGAGCAGGATCAGGACCAGGGAGAAGCATCATGACCCCGGCCGGGTGAACGCCGGGGCAGGTCACCTCGTCCCCTGGATGAAAGGGACGAGTGCGCGTTATCATCGTATCGAGGTGATCGCAATGACCCGTCTATCCCGCCGGTCCGGTCCCGGCGCTTACGGATATCCCCCACATCTCAGCCTGCCGGTCACCATCCTGCTGGTCCTGGGCCTCACCGCATGCGCGGCGTTCACCGCCGAAGCGCCCTGGGACGGAGAGCGGGCCCTGCGCGGAGTACTGGTGCACATCGCCGAAGACGACGAGCTCGACGCCTACGACCGTGCGGTCGAGAAGGACGGCGAGGCACTGGACGGGTTTTTCGTGTCCTTCTGGGAGGAGCGGGATCCCACGCCCGGCACACCGGTCAACGAATACGAACTGCGTTTCAACGGTCGGCTGGAACAGGGGGTCGCCCAGCTCAGGAGCACCTCGAGGCCCGACGACCGCATCATCTCCTGGATCCTCTACGGCCGCCCCGATGGGGAGTGGAACGCGGAGGGGCAGCCCCGGACGGGGCTGCTGCCCACCGAGGCACAGAAGATGCCGGACCGCCGCCCGGGCTTCAAGGCCTGGGTGTACCGTGCCCCCGAGCGGGCCGGTCTGCTGCTGCGGGAGGGGACGGATCTGCCTATTGATACCCGGGAGTTCGCCTTCTACTTCCTGCGCGATGTCAGGGGCCGATACCGCAGGGCACGCCACAGCGGCTCCCCCTGGCCCGGTGTCCCCGATCGCCTCACCGCCCGGGAGGTGGAAGCCCTGGAGGAGGCGGCAAGAGACCGGGGACGGGATGCCCATATCCGGGAAGCAGCCGTCTGGCGTCTCGGCATCGATCCGGGTGCGGAGGCGTTCTCCGCCCTGCTCGGGATCGCCGACCGGGCCGCAGGTCGCGAGGAAGAGCTTCTGGACCGCTTCCTGGAACCTCTCTCCTGTGCCTGGCTCCGATCGAGTCGGAGAGAGGGGGCGCGGCGGGCCCCCTCCAACCCCCGGACACTCCTCGGACGGCGGGGGCTGCCCCTGGGCTGGGAAGAGGCTTCTGCCGGACCGGAGGGAAAGGAGCACAGGCCGGACCGGGTGGAGGTCAGCAGGGCGCTCCTCAAGAGATACGATCCCTCCCGCACCCTCTCGCCTTCTGAGACCGAGCGGCTCCGTGCCGCGGCCGCTTCGGCGGACTCCCACCTGCAGAACCGCGGCTGGCTGGACCCCGGAGAGGCGGCGCGTCTCGATACCGGGCCGCTGGAGGAGGCCCGGAGGCGGATCGAGTCGGGAGAGGGGATGGCGGCCCACCGGCTCCTGCAGCCCCTGCTGCGTGGTGAGCGGGCGAAGGAGGCGGAGATCTGGCACCTCGACGGCCTCGCGCTGCTGGAATCGGGGGAGCCGGGAGGCAGACAGCTGGGGGAGGAGCGGATCCGCGAGGCACTGCGGCGAGCACCCGGCAACCTCCGCTACCGATTGACGCTGGCACGTGTGCTGAACCGACGCACGCTCGACCGCTACGCGGACCGCGAGCTGGACCGAATCATCAGCGAGGTGCCCGCTGCGGCCGACGCCTGGGCCCTGAAGGGGGCGATCCGGGTCGAGCTGTTCTGGGCCCTGGGCTGGCGGGCGGGAGGCTGGAGTGCCCCCCTGGAGTCCCGCCCCCTGACCGTCCCCGAGGCACGGGCCCAGGCAGTGGACCACCTGAACCGGGCCCTGGTACTGGATCCCGGGAACGCACTGGCTTCCTGGTGGCTGGGAGTGGACCGGCTCATGGGGGAGGAGTGGCTCGAGGCCGTGGAGGTGCTCTCCCACATGATCCGTCACGGGGTCCACCGGGCGGAGGCCTACCTGGGCAGGGGATGGGCACTGCAGTCGCTGGGACAGCTCGACCTGGCATGGCGGGATTACTCGCGGGGCCGGGAGCTGCTGGCAGACGAGATGCGGGGGGCGGCCGAGGATCCCCGCTGGCTGCTTCCTCCTTCTGCCGGAGGGATCACGGGAGTCGGTGGGGAAGAGGGCGGGCGCGGGGTCGCGGGCGAGGAGGAAGGGCGAGGCAGCGGCCTGTTTCCCCTCCCCGAGAAGCCGCAATTCTGGAAGTCCCGGGACCCTCTCTTCAGCACACCGCTGAACGAACGCCTGCTGGAGCAGTACCGCCGCTTCGCGAAGGTGGCTTGGCTGTACGCCATCCCCGACCTGGGTCTGCGGGGATGGGAGACGCAGCGGGGGCGGATCTACCTGCGGTACGGGGATCCCGAGGAGGTGGACAGCCAGGCGGACGAGATCCGCTATGCCATGGAGGGGAGGGTCTCCGCCGACTCGCCGGACGATACGGGTGAGGGGGTCGCATGGGTCCGCGTGAAGGCGGAAGGGATGCAGAACGGTGTGAAGGAGACCTGGTACTATCCCGACTTCACCTTCCCCTTCGCGGGCGGCATGACGAGCGGGAATCTGCGCCTGTGGGCCACCGACAGCCGGAGCGACCGGGTCGTGGACACCAGCGCCGAGCTGCGCGAACAAGCCGAGCGTCTCCCCTCGCTGGACCGGGTGGTGGGAGGCCGCGAGGTGGTCCGGGCCTCCGCACGCTGGTACCGTTTCCGGGAGACGGACGGCACGCAGACCCTGCTGCCCGTGCTGGCACGACGCCCCTCCTTCCTGGATGAGGAGGCGGGTGAGGTCCCGGTGCACCTCATCGTCCTCGACGAGGGATGGGAACAGCTCCAGCGACTCCGGACCTCACTCCCGCCGGCGGCCGCCGGCACCGGTCGGGGGAGGACCTGGAGCGGTCCGGCCTTCTCCCTGGGCCCCACTGCGGCAAAACGGACGGAGTTCGCGGCGCTGGAGATCGTCCCCGAAGGCGAGGGGCCGGCCGCGGCGGACCGGGACACGCTGGATGTCCTCTCCCCTCGGGGACTGGGGCTCTCCAGCCTGGTGCTGGCCTCGCGGGTGGCTCCGGCCTCAGCGGCCGCGCGATGGCCGCAGGATTCCCATCTTACCCGCGGGGATCGAGCCATCGTGCCGCATCCCGAGCCGAGCTTCCGTATCGGAGAGCCGCTGGTGCTCTACTTCGAGGTGTACGGGCTGGCCAAGGACGAGGTGAACGCGACCAGCTATGGGGTGCGTCTGACCGTGACGGCACGCCGATCGGGTGGGAGGATCCCGCTGGTGGACGTGCTGGGTCCGCTGGCGGGGCGGGAGGAGGAGGAGGAGGGGAGCGTGCGGATCACCATGGACCGGGTCGGTATCCGCACCGACGTGCCCGAAGAGGTGCGCATCGTCTTCCCCGGCGGCGAGGATGCGGACCGCTACCGCCTGACCGTCGAGGTGGAGGACCGGGTCCGCGGGGAGCGGGTCTCCCGGAGCCTGGAGCTGCGTCTGCTGGGGGCTCCCGGGAGCGGGTAGTACCGCCGCCCTCGATGCATAACCGTACTTGCGGGCGGGGGCACTGGTTGGACACCGTCCGGACCGGCCCGCTACCCTTCAGCCCTCACCCATGCCGAACAGGAGGGCCGCATGGAGATCATCCGTACCGACCGCGCGCCGGCACCGGGCGGCCACTACAGCCAGGCGGTCGTGCACGCGGGCACACTCTACACCGCCGGACTCTTGCCGGTGGACGCGGAGACGGGGGAGAAGGTGCTGGGCAGCGTGGAGGAGCAGGCCGAGTGCGTGCTCGCCAACCTCGAGGCCATCCTCTCCGCTGCCGGGGCGGGGAGAGAGGACGTGCTCCGCTGCACGGTCTACGTGAGCGATATCGGGGACTGGGGGGCCATCAACGAGGTGTATGCCCGCTTCTTCGGTGAGCACCGGCCCGCCCGCACCGTGGTGCCCACCCCCGGCCTGCACCACGGTTTCGCCCTGGAGCTGGAAGCCGTGGCCGCGATGGGCTGAGTGCCGGGACCCCGGTCGTCCCGGCGCTCCCGCCGCTGCCGGGAGCCTGAAGGAGAAGGGAAGGCCGGGATGTAAGATAGATAGACCTGGAAGGGTCCTTCCGGGTTACCTTGGATACGATCTTAAGGGGGCGGCGCGCCCCCGTCCGGCCGAGAGGCCGGCACTCCAGCACGCTGAACGGACACCGACGGGCGGTCCGATCCGCCGGGTGCCACCGGCACGAGCCACACGAGGATGCTGACATGAGAAAGCACGTCATCGGGAAGAGCCTGGCGGCAGCCGCCGTACTCGGGTTCCTGCTCACCGCGGGGGTCGGGACGGTGTGGGCGCAGGCGCCCCTCCAGACCAGTGACTACGAGTCGTTCACGTGGCGCCACATAGGGCCATGGACCTTCTCGGGCCGCTTCACCGACTTCGCCGTACCTCCGGGGCAGAGCCAGAAGTACTACGCCCTGAACGCGTCGGGCGGCCTCTGGGTCACCGAGGACGGCGGGATCAGCTTCCAGCCCCTCTTCGAGCAGTACGGCAACATGAGCATGGGGGCCCTGGGAATCGCCCCCTCCAACCCCGACATCCTCTACCTGGGGACCGGCGAGGCCATGCATGCCCGTTCCAGCGCTCACGGCAACGGGGTGTGGAAGAGCACCGACGGGGGCCAGACCTGGGAGCACGTCGGACTCGAGGAGAGCTACTTCATCCCGAAGGTGGTCGTCCACCCCGCGAACCCCGACATCGTGTACGTGGCGACCGAGGGGACGCTCTACTCCAACGAGGCGGACAGTCAGCGGGGCCTCTACAAGAGCACGGACGGCGGCCGGACCTGGACCGACGTCTTCCCGGCGGACGACCGCGGGGTGGGGGACTTCGTCATGGACCCGACGGACCCCGACATCCTCCTGGCCATGGCGTACAAGACCTTCCGGCGCACCTACACGTTCATAGACCGCCAGCCGGGGAACTGGATCTACAAGACCACCGACGGCGGCCGGACATGGAAGCGCCTTGAGAACGGTCTGCCTCTGGACAAG
Source organism: bacterium (assembly GCA_046497505.1). Classification (GTDB taxonomy): domain Bacteria; phylum Blakebacterota; class Blakebacteria; order Blakebacterales; family JAWOFN01; genus JAWOFN01. Next base: position 8,638 of record JAWOFN010000064.1, read on the forward strand.
CCGATGGGCCGGGGCGGTCTGGCCATGTACCCGAAGGACCCCGACATCGTCTACGCCCGGCTGGACGAGCTGGTGAACCTGGGCTACAGCACCTCCCCCCGTTCTGCACGCCTCCGTGCCGGCCGTTTCTTCCGGCCGGACTGGTACCTCGACCGGATGAAGGAGTTCGAGCCCAACCGCCGGATCATGCGGCTGGTGGACTACGAGATGCCGGAGTTCGAGGAGGAGGGTGAGCTGGTCTCGAAGCTGAACCAGTCCATCATGGACGAGGACTTCCTGGACGAGATCGACGCGGACGTCGGCGAGCTGAACGATGCCGCCCGCCGTGCCTTCTCAGACGACGAGGATATCCAGGAGAGCATCACCGAGATCGAGAAGTTCATGGACTGGGAGCCGGAGACGGACGAGGAGGAACAGGCGAAGTACCAGGTCCTGAACCGTCACGTGCTCCAGCTCATCTACGGCCCGACCATGGCCATCCAGCAGCCGGTGACCTTCGACGGCGCGGTCTACCGCTCCGACGACAAGGGCGAGAGCTGGCGGGTGATGACCGAGTACAGCCAGGAGCGGGGTGAGGGCTCGGCCCAGGTCAACGACACCGAGGCCGGCTACTACGGGGACATCCTGGTGGATCCCAACGACCCGGACGTGCTCTATCTCTGCAACACACGGGTGGACAAGAGCACCGACGCAGGCAGGACGTTCCGGGACGTCCCGTGGTTCGGCAAGCACGCGACCCACGTGGACACCCGGGGGATGTGGATCGACCCGCTGAACAGCGACCACATCCTCAACGCCAACGACGGCGGGGTGAGCGAGACGTGGGACGGCGGTGAGCACTGGTCGCAGAAGGAGACCATCCCCGCCCAGCAGTTCTACGACATCAGCGTGGACGCAGAGCAGCCTTACAACGTGATGGGCGGTACGCAGGACAACGGCGCCTGGATCGGGCCCAGCAGGAACCGGAACGCCTACGGCGTCTACCCGGCGGACTGGCGCTACCTGCCCACCGGCGACGGCTTCTACGTGGTGCGCGACTGGTGGGACCCCCGCTGGATCTACTTCGAGAGCCAGTTCGGGTCATCCCGCCGCATGAACCTCGAGACCGGCGAGATGATGGGCATCTCCCAGCGGACCTCTCGTGAGGAGAGCGCCCGGGGCATGCCGGACGAGCGCTACCAGTGGGACGCGCCGATCGTCCTGAGCCCCCACAACCCGGGGATCGTCTACATCACCTCGCAGCACGTCTGGCGCTCCATGTCCCGGGGCGAGAACGGAACCTGGGAGCGTATCAGTCCCGACCTGAGCCGGGCGGACCCGGAGCGGATCGCGCTGACGCGTGAGACCAACATGCAGTACGCGACGATCTACACCTTCGCCGAGTCGCCGGTGAAGCCCGGGGTCTTCTGGGCCGGCACCGACGACGGCAACCTCCAGGTCAGCACCGACTTCGGGAAGACCTGGACGAACATCACCTACCGGTTCTGGAGCGAGGACGGCCGCGCGAAGCGGAACGCGCCGGGCGACCGGATCCCCTTCGACCGGTGGGTGGCCCGCGTCACCCCCTCGGCCCACGACCTGGAGACCTGCTACGTGGCCTGGACCGGCTACCGTACGCACAACGAGGACACCACGTACATCTTCATGACCGAGGATATGGGGAAGACGTGGAAGGACATCAGCGGCGGGATGATGAACCCGGTGAACGACGTGGTCGAAGACCCGGACCATGAGGACGTCCTCTACCTCGCCACCGACTACGGCCTGTTCATCTCCCTCGACAGGGGGGAGCAGTGGACCCTGATGAGCGAGGCCGCCCCCGATGTCATCATCATGGACCTGGACATCCAGGAGCGTGAGCGCGACCTGGCCATCGGCACCTACGGCAGGGGCATCTACCTGGCGGACATCTACCCCATCGCCCAGTTCACCCCGGAGGTGTTCGAGGAGGACATCCACTTCTTCGAGCCGCAGCGGGCGATCCAGTGGAACATGTACGAGCGCCGGGGACCCACCTACGGCGAGTTCGCCGTGGTGGAGAACCCGGACAACGAGGCGCTCCTCTACTACTACCTCAAGGAGGGCACCGAGGAGGATGTGACCCTGGCCATCACCGACCTGGAAGGTGAGGACCTGGGGAGCATCGAGGGCGAGGGGGGTGCCGGTCTGCACCGCGTGGCGTGGGACATGCGCCAGCAGACGGGCAACCAGAGCCGGTATCGCCGCGGCCGCCTCCAGGGGCCGGGCACCTACAAGGTGACCCTGATGGTCGGGGACGAGGAGATCGCCGCCCGCAGGGTGGTCATCGAACCGGACCCGAAGTTCAAGTAGACGGGGCCTCGGCCCCGCGAAGAGGGGCGAAGGGCCGGTGGATGGGAGGCCCGTGAGCCCCGGGCAGCAAAGGGGGGGGCGCCCCGCAGGATGCGGGGCGCGCCGCCCTCTTCGCAGGGAGCCCGGGCGTCGTGGTCAGTCCCAGCCGGCTGCCTTGCCCGAACCCCGGGGGTCGGCGGCCCCCTCGAACCGGACCGGCCGGCCCGCCTCGTCCCACGTGATGGTAAGACCGTGGGCGTTGCCCAGGCCGCCGGTGGGCCGGACACGGTGGCCCATCTGCGCCAGGGCCTCCCGCACCTCTTCGGGCACCCCTTCCTCCACGGCCAGCAGGTCCGGCTCGTAGAAGCTGATCCGGGGAGCCGCTATGGCCTGCTGGATGTCCATGTCGAAGTCGACGAGGTTCATGACCATCTGCGGGACGGTCTGGGCGATGGTGTGACCACCCGGCGTACCCAGGGCCGCCCAGGGTCTGTCTTCATCGAAGATGATCACCGGCACGTCCCCGGAGAGCTTATGGCGTCCCGGGAAGGCATCCATGGGGTTGCCGGCCGGCTCGAAGGTGCAGTAGGCCAGGGAGTTGTTGAGCCAGATACCGGTGCCCTCGGGCATGATCCGGCTGCCGAAGGAGTTCCCCAGGGTCTGCGTGGCTGAGACGATGTTCCCCCAGCGGTCCGCCACCACGAAGTGGGTGGTATGCGTCTCCGGCGGTACCCAGCCGGGAGGTTCGAAAGGATGTGCCCGGGACGGGTCGATGCGGGCGAACTGATCCTCCCAGTAGGCTGTGGAGAGGAGCGTGTCCAGGGGGACCGGGCGCACCTCGGGGTCGGCCGCGTAGCGCAGCCGGGTCCAGAAGGCGTGCTTGGTGACCTCGGCATAGCGGTGCAGGTAGGCCGTGCTGTTGTGCCCCAGCGTCTGCGGCTCGAAGCGGCTCATCATGCCCAGGCGCACCAGGGCGGGGAAGGAGTTGGCCGGGGGCGGTGCGGTGACCACACGGTGTCCCCTGTATTCGATGGAGAGGGTGGGATACCATTCTGCCTCGTTGGCTTCCAGGTCCTCGAGCCGGAGGAACCCGCCGGTCTCCCTCATGGTCCGGTCCACCGCCTCGCCCAGGGGGCCGCCATGGAGTGCCGCGGCACCCTCCTCGGCCACCATCTGGAGGGAGCGGGCCAGGTCGGCCTGGATCAGCCGTTCCCCCGGTTCCAGGGGACGGCCGCCGGTGCCGTAGAAGGTGCGGGCATGGCCGGGGAAGTCCTCCCAGGCCGCTGCGATCAGGCGGGCGGTCCGTTCGCTGATGACGAAGCCTTCACGGGCCAGCCGGACGGCCGGTGCCAGCAGCTCGGGCCAGGACCTGTCCCCATACCGCCCCCACATCGACTCCCAGGCGTTCAGGTTGCCCGGGGTGGAGACGGCTTTCGCACCCCGGCGGTTCTGCTCCCAGCCGGGGGCGGGGGGGCGGAAGGCGTCGGAGTCCAGGGCCATGGGCATGCGGCCGCTGGGGTGCAGGAACAGG
>JAWOFN010000096.1:0-8551 GCA_046497505.1 bacterium
GAGGACACCGGGGCGGTGGCGTTCTACCTGGCGTGCGCGCCCCGGAACGCTGAGAAGGCCCTGATGCTCATCCGGGAAGAACTGCGGACCATCGCAGCAGGGGGCTCCGTGGAAGCGGAGGAACTCGAGAGTGCCAAGGAACAGCTGAAGGGACACCTGATGCTGGCCCTGGAGAGCACCTTCAACAGGATGTCCCGCCTGGCCAAAGGACTTCTCTTCGAGGGCCAGGTTCGTACCTTGGAAGAGGTGCTTCGGGACATCGAATCCGTGACCGCCGAGGATCTGGCCCGTCTCGCAGGCGGAGTGCTGGATCCGGAAGGTCTTACCGTAACGATGCTAGGGGCTGTTGACGCAGCCGAGGATCAAGGAGCTGCAGCATGATCGTGGGAGTCCCAAAGGAGATCAAAGCGGACGAGAACCGGATCGGTATCGTCCCGGCAGGTGTGGAGGCGCTGACGAGGAGAGGGCACGAGGTCCTCATACAGGACGGCGCCGGGGTCGGATCCGGAATCTCCAACGAACAGTTCGACGCGGTGGGTGCGAAGATCGTCCCCGACGTCGAGACCCTCTACGGCAGCGCCGAGATGATCATGAAGGTGAAGGAGCCGCTGGAGTCGGAATACGAGCTGATCACCGAGGAGATGCTCGTCTTCACCTATTTCCATTTCGCAGCGGACGAGACCCTCACCAGGGCCATGATCGACAGCGGTGCCGCCTGTGTGGCCTATGAGACCGTCCGTCTCCAGGACGGTTCGCTCCCGCTGCTCGCCCCCATGAGCGAGGTGGCGGGCCGGATGAGCGTGCAGGAGGGTGCCAAGTACCTGGAGAAGTTCTTCGGCGGGCGGGGGGTGCTCCTTGGGGGCATCCCCGGTGTGCGTCCTGGCAACGTCGTGATCATCGGAGGCGGGATCGTGGGGACGAACGCAGCCAAGATGGCCTGCGGTCTGGGAGCGAACGTCAGCATCCTCGACATCGACCTGGACCGTCTCCGCTATCTGGACGACGTGATGCCGGCGAACTGCATGACCATCGTCTCGACGCCTTTCAGCGTGCGTGAATCCGTACGGGACGCGGACCTGGTCATCGGAGCGGTGCTGGTGGAGGGCGCGAAGGCGCCCAAGCTGGTCACCCGCGAGATGCTGGCCGAGATGCAGGAAGCTGCTGTCATCGTGGACGTGGCCGTGGACCAGGGGGGCTGTGTGGAGACCACCAGGCCCACCACCCACCACGATCCGGTCTACATGGTGGACGGGATCCTGCATTACGCGGTGGCCAACATGCCGGGTGCGGTGCCCAGGACGAGCACATACGGCCTGACGAACGCGACCCTCCCCTACGCCCTCAAGCTGGCGGAGGAGGGCATCGACGCCCTGAAGGCTGATCCTGCCCTCCTCCACGGTCTGAACGTCTTCAGGGGCAGGGTCACCCACGAGGGTGTCTCGGACGCCTTCGACCTCGATTTCACCGACCCGCGGGAAGCGATCTCCTGAAGAGGACGGAGGGCCGATGAACGGAGCAGGGGAGGAGCGGAGAGCGATCGGGGTCCGTATCACACGGCTGCGGGAGGATCCCGACCTGCCCCTGCCGGCATATGAGAGTGAGGGGGCCGCCGGCATGGACGTACGCGCCTGTCTGGAGACCCCCCTCACCCTGCCTGCCGGAGGGACCGCCCTCGTCCCCACCGGGTTCGCCATCGCCCTCCCGCGGGGCTACGAGGCCCAGGTCCGCCCCAGGAGCGGTCTCGCCCTCCGTCACGCCGTCAGTCTGGCCAACCCTCCTGGCACGATCGACAGCGATTACCGGGGCGAAGTGAAGATCATCCTCATCAACCATGGGGCCGAACCGTTCATCGTCGAACACGGGATGCGCATCGCCCAGTTGGTCGTGGCCCCCGTGGAACATGTAGCATGGGACGAGGTCTCAGAGCTCCCGGGCACCGAGCGGGGAGCCGGCGGATTCGGATCCACGGGGCATTGAACATGCACGCCGACGATCACCGACAGAGCTACCTGGATTACTGGGGTTTCGAGCGGGCGCCCTTCGCCCTCACACCCGACCCCGAGATGCTCTACCTCTCCAAGCAGCACCGGGAGTGCATGCTGCGCCTCCAGTATGCCATCGTCAGCAACAAGGGCGGAGCGCTGCTTGTGAGCGAGAACCCCGGTGACGGCAAGACGAGCGTACTCAAACGCCTGCAGCTCGACCTCATCAACTCGGTGGACGAGCGGTACCGGGTGGTCTATATCGACCATCCCACCCTGACCCCCAACCAGGTTCTCTGGGAGATCCTGCGTCAGCTCGGCTTCGGGGAGACGAAAGGGGAGAAGGTCCAGAACCTCCAGTACCTCAGGGAGGCCCTTGAGGAGATGCACGAGCGGGGCGAGCGGGTCGTGTTCATCCTGGATGAGGGACAGCTCCTCGCCGACAAGCCGGAACTGCTCCAGGAGTTCCGCGTCCTGCTCAACTTCACGGTGGGGGAGACCTTCCTCCTCACCTTCATCTTCAGCGGGCAGCGGGAGCTGGAGGCCACCATGAAACGGCTCCCCGAACTGTACCAGCGTCTTCCGGTGCGCTACTTCCTCCACAGTATGGACCAGCAGGACACGGGCCGGATGCTGGCCCACCGGGTGAAGGTGGCCGGATACCGCAACGGCGAACTCTTCACCCCCGAGGCGGTGAAGGAGATCTACCGCTACTCCACCGGGATCCCCCGGGTGGCCTGCACGGTGGCTGACCTCGCCCTCGTCGTGGGACAGAGCCGGAACGTGCGCAGGGTCGCCGACAGGGAGGTCATGATGGCGATCCGGGACCTGGATCGCACCACCGGGGACGGCTACCACTACTTCCACTTCCTCCGATCCGCAGGAGCCTCCACACCGGACGAGGAGAAGGAGATCGCCGAGGCCGAGGCCCGCATGGACGAGGAACAGGCCGAGGAGGCGATGCGGCGCCTGGAGGCCCGGGAGGAGAAGGGGACCCCGACCCGGGAGCCGGAGCCGGAGGAGGTGCCGGCAGAACCGGCCCGTACCGATTCGCCGCCCGAGGAGCCCGCGGTGACCGGGTCTCCCGACGTGGATCGGGTCCCCGACCCGGTCAGGGTGAGTTCCTGGCCGGACGACGTGGGGGAGGACACCGAGGAACGGTGGACCGACGAAGGGGGCGATGTCCGCGGAGAGGATGCTCTGGAGATCGGCCCGTACGAGGAGCTCCGAGAGAAGCAGCCCTCGGTCCTCTCGCCCAGCAGGGGGGAACAGCGCTGGGAGTGGGAGGGAGGACAGGTGATGCGGGAACCGGTCACCGGACCGATGGGAGACGACGCGGAGCGCGTGGAACCGGAGGGATCCGCCCCCGAGGGGGAGGGCGTCCCGGCCGAGGACCTCCCCGAGGAGGCCGATGAACCGACCGGCACGCTGGTTCATTGCCCCGTTTGCGGTACTCGGCAGCTGGAATCCCGGTCGACCTGCAAGCAGTGCGGGGCGCCTCTCCACTGGATCTGCCCCTCCTGTGAACACAAGAACAGCGCCCACAGGGCACGGTGTGACGAGTGCGGGCAGAGTCTTTCCCGGGCCGTGACGCATGCAGAGAACGAGTTGAAGGAAGCGGTCACCGGGAGCGTCGCCGGACCGGAGTGGGGCTTCAAGTCCACTCCCGGGTTCAGCCTCAAGCTGGGTGAAGGGGAGAAGGTCCTCGCCGTGGTGGAGAACAAGTCCTTCTTCGGCAGGGGGGTGAAGGTCCGGGCCCGGGTGGAGGCATGGGGCAGCCGTGAGAAGAAAGCGGACGTGGTCGTCACCAACCACAGGCTCCACGTGGTGAGCCGCGAGCTCCAGAGCCGGATCCCCTTCCACGAGATCCAGGGGCTGCGGGCCGGGAAGGGGAAGCTGCATCTCTTCCACGGGACGGGCAGCCTCCGGATGGAGTATCCCACGGGTAAAGAGCAGGTCCACGAGCTGGTCCACGCCCTCATCGATTTCCTTGAGTTCCAGGCGGGCCGCTTCCGGGTCTGATCTCCTCTCTGCGGGTCTTGTACGGTACCCCGCGTGCGACCATGACCACCTCGACACGGGCCCGAGCCGCAGCAGGCATCACCCGCGGATGGACGGGCCGGGGACCGTGGAGGGGCGGGCGCGTTGACTTGGCCGGGGGGTGCTTCTATCTTGCGGGCCATCGATACGCAGCCTTCGGCCCCCACATCTGCAAGCCAGAGCCATGGATCACGTCTACATCGAAGATGTCGCATCGCACGTCGATGAGGAAGTCACCCTCAAGGGCTGGCTCTACAACAAGCGCTCCAGCGGGGGTATCCACTTCCTGCTCCTGCGCGACGGCACCGGTATCATGCAGTGTGTGGTCCAGCAGAAGAAGGTCTCAGAGGAGACCTTCAGCGCCTACGACGAGCTGACCCAGGAGAGCTCGGTGGCCATCACCGGGACGATCCGGGCCGATGAGCGGGCTCCCGGCGGGTTCGAACTGGGGGTGGCGGACGGGGGCGTCGAGGCCATCCAGATCGCTGCGGACTACCCCATCACACCCAAGGAGCACGGGGCGGCTTTCCTCCTGGACCACAGGCACCTCTGGATCCGTTCCAGCAGGCAGTGGGCGGTACTGAAGGTGCGGGCACGGGTCATCCGGGCCATCCGGGACTGGCTGGACGACAACGGCTTCGTGAACATGGACACCCCTATCTTCACCCCTTCCGCGGTGGAGGGGACGACCACGCTCTTCCCCGTGGAGTACTTCGGCGACACGGTCTACCTCACCCAGTCCGGACAGCTGTACAACGAGGCCAACATCATGGCCTTCAACAAGGTCTACTGCTTCGGCCCCACCTTCCGGGCAGAGAAGAGCAAGACCCGGCGGCATCTCACCGAGTTCTGGATGGTGGAACCAGAGATGGCCTTCCACGACCTGGAGGACAACATGCGCGTCATCGAGGAGATGACCGCCTACACGGTCCGGCAGGTCCTTGAGCACTGCGAAGAGGAACTGGAGGCCCTGGAGCGGGACATCTCGAAGCTGGAGCCCGCCGCCCGGACCCCCTACGAGCGCCTGCACTACGACGAGGCCGTGAAGCGTCTCCACGAGGCCGGGCGCGATTTCGAGTGGGGGGGGGACTTCGGGAGTCCGGACGAGACCGAACTGGCCAGGCAGTACGACCGCCCCTTCTTCGTCACCTACTGGCCGACCCGGATCAAGGCCTTCTACATGAAGCGGGACCCGGATCGACTGGACGTGACCTACTCCTGCGACCTCCTCGCGCCCGAAGGGTACGGTGAGATCGTCGGTGGATCCCAGCGGGAGGACGACCTGGAACTGCTCGTCGAGCGGATCGAGGCCCACGAGCTGCCCATGGAGGCCTTCGAGTGGTACCTGGACCTTCGCAGGTATGGATCGGTGCCCCATTCGGGCTTCGGCCTGGGCATCGAGCGGACCGTCACCTGGATCTGCGGGATCGACCACCTGCGAGAATCCATCCCCTTCCCGCGCATGATACACCGGGTGAATCCGTAAGCACTGCTCGAAGGGTCCGACCACAGTGAACAAGAACCTGAAAGTGAAGTCGTAAGCGATTATGCCTCAGCAGGATAGCTCGGCCTACAAGCCTCCAGAAATCGAACCGAGATGGCGGGAACGCTGGGAGGCCGAAGGCCTCTTCCGGGCCCCCGACGACGCCCCGGACAAGACCTATGTGCTGGAGATGTTCCCCTATCCAAGCGGGGACCTCCACATGGGGCACCTCAAGAACTACGTCATCGGCGACCTGCTGACCCGGGTCCTCATCGCCGACGGCCGGACCGTACTCCATCCCATGGGCTATGACGCCTTCGGCCTGCCCGCCGAGAACGCCGCCATCGAGCGGGGGATCGACCCCAGGCAGTGGACCTCCGGCAACATCGAGACCTACCGGAAGACGATCCGCAAGCTGGGCCTCTCCTACGACTGGGACCGGGAGATCGCCACCTGCGAGCCGGACTACTATCGCTGGACGCAGTGGCTCTTCCTGCTCCTCTACCAGCGGGGACTGGCCTACAAGAAGGCCTCCAACGTGAACTGGTGCCCCTCCTGCCAGACCGTGCTGGCCAACGAGCAGGTGGAGCAGGGGCTCTGCTACCGGTGTGATACCCCGGTCACGAAGAAGAAGCTCTCCCAGTGGTATTTCAAGGTCACCGAATACGCCGACCGGCTCCTGGACGACCTGGAACACCTGGAGGACTGGCCCGAGCGGGTCAAGCTCATGCAGGAGAACTGGATCGGGCGCTCCGAGGGGGCCAACGTCCTCTTCGAGCTGGTCGGGGCCGCGCAGGAGGCCGTCTCCGGGGTCACCGAAGAGGACGAGCCCCGTCTGAAGGTCTTCACCACCCGTCCCGACACCCTCTATGGGGCCACGTTCATGGTCCTGGCCCCCGAGCACCCCTGGGGCGAACATCTCCTGGAGGTGAGCCCGAACCGGGAGGAGATGGCCTCCTACATCGAGGAGGCCCTCAGGAAGAGCGAGATGGAGCGCACGGCCGCCGATCGTGTGCAGGATGGGGTGGATACCGGTCTGAGGGCCCGCAACCCCCTCACCGGGGAGGAGATACCCCTCCTGGTGGCGGACTACGTCATCGAGTCGTACGGGACGGGCGCCATCATGGGCGTGCCGGCCCACGACCAGCGGGATTACGCCTTCGCGAAGCGTTACGGCCTGGAGATCCGTCCGGTCATCCAGCCTCCGGAGGGCATCGAATACCCCGAAGAAGGGGCCTACGACGGTCCGGGTACCATGATGAACTCCGGACCCTTCAACGGCACACCGGTGGAGGAGGGGATCCAGAGGGTCGCCGAGCACCTCCAGGAGCAGGGGCAGGGCGAGCCCACCGTCACCTACCGCCTGCGGGACTGGCTCATCAGCCGCCAGCGCTACTGGGGTGCTCCGATCCCCATGATCGGCTGCGAGGAGTGCGGTCTGGTGCCCGTCCCCGAGGAGGACCTGCCGGTGCTCCTCCCGGAGGGGGCGATCGACTTCAAGCCGAAGGGGAAGAGTCCCCTGGCAGCCGTCGAGTCGTGGACGGAGACCGAATGCCCCTCCTGCGGGGGGCCGGCGCGGCGTGAGACGGACACGATGGATACCTTCGTCGATTCCTCCTGGTACTTCCTCCGCTTCTGTGACCCGCAGAACGAGGAGGCGGCCTGGGACCCGGCCGTGGCGAACAGCTGGATGCCCGTGGACCAGTACATCGGGGGCATCGAGCACGCCATCCTGCATCTCCTCTACAGTCGTTTCTTCACCAAGGTCTTCCATGACGCCGGGCTGGTGGACTTCGAGGAGCCGTTCAGGGCCCTGTTCACCCAGGGCATGGTCCTCCGGAACGGGGACAAGATGTCCAAATCGAAGGGGAACGTGGTGCCGGTAGGACCTTTCGTCGAAGAATGGGGGGCCGACACGGCCCGGATCACCATCCTCTTCGCGGCACCTCCCGAGCGTGACTTCGAATGGACAGATGAAGGGGTCCAGGGTGCCTACCGATTCCTCAACAGGCTCCACAGACTCTTTGTCGAGAACAGTGACCTCGCAGGGCGACACCATGGGACCGATCGCCTTTCTGTAGCGGAGATGGGACAGATCGCCCGAAGCGTCTACAAAAAGGCACACCAAACCCTGCATAAAGTGCGTTCCGACAGTCTCACTTTCCGCTTCAACACCGCGGTAGCGGCCATCATGGAGCTCTATAACGAGCTGAGCCGTTTCGAGCCGGCCGATGAGATGGACGAGAAGGTCCTGGGACACAGCCTGGGGCTGCTGGTCCTCATGCTGGCACCGTACGCTCCCCATCTGGCCGAGGAGCACTGGAACCGGTTCGGGGAGCGAGAGAGTATCTTTCGGATGCGGTGGCCCGAGCCGGACCCCGAGGGACTGACCCGGGACACCGTGCAGGTGGTCTTCCAGGTCAATGGGAAGGTCCGGGGGGAGGCGGATGTGCCGGTGGATGAGAGCCGGGACCAGGAGGCCATGCTGGCCGCCGCCCGGGAGCATGAGAACGTGGCCCGCTACCTCCAGGACTCCGAGGTGATGAAGGAGATCTTCGTCCCCGGCAAGCTGGTCAACCTGGTGGTCCGGTAGGGGAGCGGGGGCGGGCTGGACCTCCCGGTCCAGCATCTAACAAGCGACCTAATATACATAGTGTAAGTCGTTGTATGGTAGGTGATCAGCAGACATGGACAAACGCTGGACTGGATTCCTCAGAATTCCAGGACCTACCGGGACCCTGCTCGGAGATACGATTCGGCAGAGGCTGTCCGGGGAAGCTGGAAAGCGCGGCCTCGGTGATGGCCGAGCAAGTGGTGACGAGCTGGCAGACGGCAGTGGTTCGGACCGCGGAAGGAATAGATGTCATGCTCCGTCATCCTTCGGCAGAATCCAGGACAGGCTGAAGGTGGGACGGCCCGGAAGGGGGGGCGTTCACCCGGGCGCACCCATATTGAGGGGCCTTCTGCGAGCGTCTCGGGTGGAGGTTTACATAATATATCTTATACGACATACGGGCCCTTCATGGACGTATCTTCGCCAGTGAGG
>JAWOFN010000128.1:0-4767 GCA_046497505.1 bacterium
GTCTCTGCGGCATCGCCACCATGACCCGCCGCTACGTGGACGAGGTGGAGGGGACGGGGGTGACCATCCTGGACACCCGGAAGACCACCCCCGGCCTGCGGGCCCTGGAGAAATACGCGGTGCGGATGGGGGGTGCGGTGAACCATCGGATGGGCCTGTACGACGGCATCCTCATCAAGGAGAACCACATCCACGCCTCCGGCGGTATCTCCGAGGCCCTGGAACGGGTCAGAGAGGGTCTGACGGGGGATTCCCGCTTCGTCGTGGTGGTCGAGGCCGCAACGGTGGGCCAGGTACGGGAGGCGATGGAATCGGGGGCGGACCGCATCCTGCTCGACAACATGGACGTCGAGACGCTGGAGGACGTGGTGGAGATGGTCAGGGCGGGCGAGGGCCCGGAGCTGGAGGCCTCCGGCGGGATCACCTTCGAGGGGCTCCGGGACGTGGCCTCCACCGGGGTGGATTTCATCAGCATCGGGGCGCTGACCCACAGCGTACGGGCCCTGGACATCTCCCTCCTGCTGCGCTAGGCGGGTCCATGACCGTTCCCCTCGGCTCCCTGTCTCCCGCGACGCGGGACTGGATCGACCGGGCGGCCACCCGGTTCGCCGCCCTGCGCCGTCTGCCCCGGCCGGGAGCGGAGATGCCGGTCCCCGGCGACCTCCCCCCGGGGGTGTCCCGGGATACCGACGGCTCGTGGGTCCTCCGGGAGGGACTCGGGGGCTCGGGGTCCCTCGGCATCGGCTCCCGGATCCACTTCCATCACAGCCTCCCCTCCACGAACGCCCGTCTCCGGGCGCTCGCTCCCGATGTCCCGCCGGGGACCCTCGTGCTGGCGGAGGAGCAGACCGCCGGCCGGGGGCGGCATGGACGCACCTGGTACTCGCCGCCCGGCGGGGGTCTCTATGTCAGCATGCTCCTCCGTCCCCGCATCCCCCTCGGATACCTGGGATGGGTCACCCTCTCCACAGCCCTGGGTGTGGTGCGCACCGCTCGGCGCGCCGGCGCCGAGGCAAGGATCAAGTGGCCGAACGACGTGCTCTGCGGGGGGAGGAAGATCGCGGGTATCCTGGCGGAAGGGTCCTCCGGCACCGGGGGGGGGCGGGATGTGGTCGTGGGGACGGGGATCAACGTGACGTGGGACCCGGAGGAGGTGCCCGGGGAGATACGGGAACGAGCCACCTCCCTCTCCCTCTGTGCCGGCCGCGGCCTGGACAGGGACCGTGTGCTGGCCATCTTCCTCGCCGAGACGGGGGCCCTCCTCGGAAGGGTCCAGGAGGACCTGACCGACCGACCGGGGGATATGCCCTCGATGGGCAGCGAGGTGGAGGCGTGTCTGGTCCACCTGGGTGAGACGGTGCGTGTGAAGGAGGGGGGAGGAGGGGCGGAGGGGGTCTGTACGGGGCTGACCCCGCAGGGGTATCTTAAGCTGGACGGCGGCCGGCGGATCGTGGCCGGCGAACTGATCCTCTCCGCGGAGCAGGAGGGAAACTGATGCTGCTGGCAGTGGACGTGGGCAACACCCACACGGTGCTGGGGGTGTACGAGGAGGGCGGACTGCGGGCGCACTGGCGGGTAGCCACCGCCGTACGGGCCACCGAGGACGAGATGTGGGTCATGCTCAGGGCCCTCCTCCATGAGAGGGAGGTGAGGCCGGCGGACCTGGATGCGGTGGTCATCGCCTCGGTGGTGCCGGTCATGACCGACGCCCTCAAGAACGTGTGTGTCCGCTACCTGGCGACCGAGCCCCTCCTGGTCGAGGCGCACCTTGACCTTGGGATGGAGATCCGGGTGGACCCGCCCGCCTCGGTGGGTGCCGACCGCCTTGCGAACGCCGTCGCGGCGCGTGAGTACCACGGGCGGCCGGCGGTGGTGGTGGACCTGGGGACGGCGACGACCTTCGACGTGATCGGCACGGAGGGTGATTACCTGGGGGGTATCATCGCCCCCGGCGTGTACACCGCCGCCGAGGACCTCTTCCGCCGAGCGGCCAAGCTGGCCAAAGTGGAGATCCTCCCCCCGCTGCAGGCCATCGGGCGCAGCACCAGCGAGAGCCTCCGCGCGGGACTCTTCCTGGGGAACCTCGCCATGGTGGACGGTCTGCTGGAGCGGATCCGGGGGGAGCTGGAGGAAGAGCCGGCGGTGGTGTTCACCGGAGGGCTCTCCACCCCCTTCAAGGAGGCCTTCGAGGAGCGGGGGAGGGTGGACCCCTTCCTGACCCTCGGAGGTCTCCAGCTCATCCACGCCCGGATCCGGGGGGCCCCGTAACATCCCCTTGCACTCCAGGACACGACGCCTATATTAGAGTCTTGTTAGCACTCACTCGAAGCGAGTGCTAACAGCGGGACGGCCGTCCTGGCCGGACCGACCCCATGCCAGAGTTTCGAAGAAGTGTCCGGCGGCAGGTGCCGCCGTGTCCAACGCACAAAGGATGCCCTTCCGGGCAAGGAGGAAGCAGCATGGCCGTGAAGGTTAAGCCGCTTGCCGACCGGGTCGTCGTCCAGCCCCTGGAGGAAGAGGTCCAGGAGCGGGGCGGCATCATCATTCCCGACACCGCCAAGGAGAAGCCCCAGCAGGGCAAGGTCGTGGCCGTTGGGCCCGGCGCCCTGGCGGACGACGGATCGCGCAAGCCGATGGAAGTCGAGGAGGGCGACAAGGTCCTCTACGGCAAGTACAGCGGTACCGAGGTCCGGATCGACACCGAGGACTACCTGATCATGCGCGAGAGCGACATCCTCGCGGTGGTCTGAGCGGGTCAGTCGAAGAGTTCGGAACAACGAAACATCGAGTCAGGAGGACGTACCTCACCATGGCCAAGATGATTGAATACGACGTCAAGGCCCGCGACCACCTCAAGCAAGGGGTGGACAAGCTGGCCAACGCCGTCAAGGTGACGCTCGGTCCGAAGGGCCGCAACGTGGTGCTGGACAAGAAGTTCGGCTCCCCCACGGTCACCAAGGACGGCGTCACCGTAGCGAAGGAGATCGAGCTCAAGGACGAGTTCGAGAACATGGGCGCCCAGATGGTCAAGGAAGTGGCTTCCAAGACCAGCGACGTGGCCGGCGACGGCACCACCACCGCCACCGTGCTCGCGCAGGGCATCTACACCGAAGGCCTTCGGAGCGTCACGGCCGGATCGAACCCCATGGAACTGAAGCGGGGCATCGAGGCGGCCGTCACCCAGGTGGTCGCCGAGCTGCAGAAGCAGAGCCGGGAGCTCTCCACCTCCAAGGAGATCGCCCAGGTGGCGGCCATCTCGGCCAACAACGACGAGACGGTCGGCCAGCTCATCTCCGAGGCGATGGAGAAGGTGGGCAAGGACGGGGTCATCACGGTGGAAGAGGCCCGTTCCATCGAGACCCACCTGGACGTGGTCGAGGGGATGCAGTTCGATCGCGGTTACCTGAGCCCCTACTTCGTGACCGACACCGACGCGATGGAGACGGTCCTGGAAGAACCGCTGATCCTGATCCACGACAAGAAGATCAGCGCCATGAAGGACCTGCTCCCCATCCTCGAGAAGGTGGCTCAGCAGGGCAAGCCGATGCTGATCATCTCAGAGGACGTGGAGGGGGAGGCCCTGGCCACCCTGGTGGTGAACAAGATCCGCGGCACCCTGAAGGTGGCGGCCTGCAAGGCCCCCGGCTTCGGTGACCGCCGGAAGGCCATGCTGCAGGACATCGCCACCCTGACGGGCGGCCGTGTCATCAGCGAAGAGACCGGATTCAAGCTCGAGAACGCCACCACGGCGGACCTGGGTACGGCCAAGCGCGTCACCCTGACGAAGGAGGACACCACCATCGTCGAGGGGGGCGGCAAGAAGGAGGACATCAAGGGCCGTATCGCGCAGATCAAGAAGCAGATCGAGGACACCACCAGCGACTACGACCGCGAGAAACTGCAGGAACGGCTGGCCAAGCTGGCCGGCGGCGTGGCGGTCATCAACGTGGGCGCTGCCACCGAGACCGAGATGAAGGAGAAGAAGGCCCGGGTGGAGGACGCCCTCCACGCCACGCGTGCCGCGGTCGAGGAGGGCATCGTGCCCGGCGGAGGAGTCGCGTTCCTGCGCGCCATGGCCTCGCTGGACGAGCTGAAGCTGGACGGCGATCAGGCCATCGGTGCCCAGATCGTGAAGCGGTCCCTGGCCGAGCCGTCCCGGCAGATCGCCTTCAACGCGGGCGTCGAGGGCTCCATCATCGTCCAGAAGATCCTGGAGGGTGAGGGGAACTTCGGCTTCAACGCCCGCACCGAGCAGTACGAGGACCTGGTGGAGGCCGGCGTGGTCGACCCCACCAAGGTCGCGCGTTCCGCCCTGGAGAACGCGGCCAGCATCGCGTCGCTCCTCCTGACCACCGAGGCCATCGTGGCCGAGGAGGCGGAGGAGGACGAGGGCGGCGGGCAGCCCGAGATGCCGGGCGGCGGCATGGGCATGTATTGATGCGCGGTCTATCCGCCCGATAGCTTTGTTGCCCTCGGACGGATATCTTCGCGATCAGGAGTCCAGCCTGACAAGCGCTGAGAACGCCCCGTGCGGGATTCCCCGTGCGGGGCGTTCCTGTTGTGTGCCAGGCATGACCAACAGCTCGGGGGTGAGAGTCCCCTGACCAACCTGATGGAGGTGAAGGTCTAGCGAAGCGCAAGGGCGCCCGTCGTGAGGCGGGGTCTGAAGGAAGCGTGGAGCAAAGCCGCGACCCGACGAACAGGAACCGGATAGCAGGCGTTCCGGACCGGACGAGCGGGCAACAGACCGCGAAGTCCATATCCATC
>JAWOFN010000028.1:0-10880 GCA_046497505.1 bacterium
AGACCAGCCAGTCCCTGACCCGGATGCGTCAGAAGGTCCACCGTTATGAGGGGCGCCCCCTGGTGATGACCTATCACCCGGCGGCCCTTCTCCGCAACCCCGCCTGGAAGCGCCCCACGTGGGAGGACATCCAGCGGCTCAAGGAGATCCATGACCGGGAGGTGGGGGTGTGAAGGGCGGGAAAGACACGCGGAGCGGGACGCGGGAACAGCGGGTCCCCCCCCAGGCGGTGGAGGCTGAGCGTGCCGTGCTGGGGGCCATGATGCTGGGACAGGACGCCATCGGGAAAGTGGTCGAACTCCTGGACGACAGCATGCTCTACCGGGACGCCCACCGTAAGGTCTTCCGGGGTATCATCGGCCTGTACGAGGAGGGGGAGCCCGCCGATCTGGTCACGGTCCGTGAACGCCTGAAGGGGGACGGGACCCTGGAAGCGGTGGGGGGCGAGGTCTACCTGGCCGGGCTGCTGGACGAGGTCGCCAGCACCGCCAACGTGGAGCACTACGCCAGGATCGTCCTGGAGGCCGCCATCAAGCGCAAGCTCATCGACGCCCTCACCGGGGTGCTGGGCGACGCCTACGAGGCGGGGCAGGACGCAGCGGACATCCTGGACCGGGCGGAGCAGGTGATCTTCAGCCTCAGCGAGCGCCGCCTCCGCAAGGGGGCCCTCTCCCTCGAATCGGTCCTTCACAAGACCTTCGAGCTCATCGAGAAGGCGCATGCCCGGGAGGGAGGCCTCTCGGGGACCGCGACCCACTACAAGCAGCTGGACGAGATGATGGCGGGCCTGCAGCCCGCCGACCTGATCATCCTGGCGGGGCGGCCCAGCATGGGGAAGACCGCCTTCGCCCTGAACGTCGCCCGGAACGTCGCGGTGGAGGAGGAGGTCCCGGTGGCCTTCTTCAGCCTCGAGATGAGTTCCCAGCAGCTGGCCCAGCGGATGCTGTGCAGCGAGGCCCGGGTGGACTTCCACAAGGTGCGCACGGGACAGATACCCAACCCCGAGTGGCAGAAGCTCTCCATGAGCGTGGGGCGGCTCGCCGAGGCCTCCATCTTCATCGACGACACCGCCAGCCTGGGTGTCCTTGAGTTTCGGGCAAAGGCCAGGCGGCTGAAGGCGGAGCACGACATCGGTCTGGTGGTGGTGGACTACATCCAGCTCATGACGGGACCCAGGAGCGCAGAGAGCCGCCAGATCGAGATCACCATGATCAGCCGGGCCCTGAAGGCCCTCGCCAAGGAGTTGGAGGTCCCGGTCCTGGCCCTGAGCCAGCTCTCGCGAGCGGTGGAGACCCGGGGGGGCGACAAGAGGCCCCAGCTCTCCGACCTCCGCGAGTCGGGTGCCCTCGAGCAGGACGCGGACGTGGTGCTCTTCATGTACCGCAGGGACTATTACAAGCAGCAGGAAGGGGAGGAGATCCCCGAGCTGGCGGGGGAGGCCGAGGTCATCGTCAGCAAGCAGCGGAACGGCCCCACCGGCGTGGTGCCCCTCGTCTTCCAGCGACGCTATGCCCGCTTCGACAACCCCGCTCCCGGCGGCGTCCAGCCGGAGGAACCGTTCTGAGATGAAGCTCCCCACCGAGCCGCTGCCCATCCGGGCCGTCGAGTACATCGGGGACAACTTCATGAAGCTTTCCCTGGCCGTGGGACAGCTCGTCATGCTGGTGCTCCGGATGGTGGTGCAGCTTCCGCGGCTGCTCCGGCATCCCCACCTCCTGGTCGAACAGTGCAGCGTGGTGGGGGTGGGGAGCCTGCCTCTCGTCATCTTCGCCAGCGTGTTCACCGGGGCGGTGGCCGCCGTCCAGGCCGGCTACCAGATACAGGACTATGCCCCCCTCAGCCTGGTGGGTTCCGCGGTCGGGAAGGGCGTGATACTGGAGCTGGGACCGGTACTCACCGCCATCGTGGTGGCCGGGCGGGTCAGCACGAGCATCGCCGCCGAACTGGGTACGATGCGGGTCACCGAGCAGATGGATGCCCTGGAGACGATGGCCATCGACCCGGTCTGGTACCTGGCGGCGCCCCGCTTCTACGCGGGACTCATCATGATGCCCATCCTGGTGATCATCGGTACCGCGGTGGCCATCGTGGGGGGGTTCATCGTCTCCAGCCTGGTCCTGGACCTCTCGGCCCCTACCTATTTCAGGGGTGTGCAGCAGTTCTTCGAGCTCTACGACGTGTTCATCAACCAGCTCAAGGCATTCATCTTCGGGGGACTGGTGACCCTCTCCGGTGTCTTCTTCGGGTACCGGACCCGGGGGGGCGCCGTGGGTGTGGGTGAGGCCACTATCTCTGCCATCGTGACCGCCTCGGTCCTGATCCTCGTGTTCGACTTCCTGGTCGCGGTGACGCTGCTGTGAACGGGCAGGAGGGCGTCGCGATCCGGATGGACCACATCAAGAAGTCCCTGGGGGGCAAGCCGGTCCTCCGGGACGTGGAACTGGGTGTGAAGACCGGTGAGACCCTGGCCGTGGTGGGGCGCTCGGGCTGCGGCAAGAGCGTGCTCCTCAAGCACATGATCGGCCTGATGAGCCCGGACGAGGGCAGGGTCTTCGTGATGGAGGAGGACATCGGCGAGCTGGACACCGAAGGGCTCTACCGCGTACGGGGGAGGTTCGGCATGCTCTTCCAGTCCGCGGCCCTCTTCGACTCCATGGATGTGGCCGAGAACGTGGGACTTGCGCTTGCCCATCACACCGACCTCTCCGATTCCGAGATCGGGGACCGCGTCTCCCGGTGCCTCGAGATGGTGGGGCTGAAGGGGGTGGAGGAGAAGCTGCCAAGCGAGCTCTCCGGCGGGATGAAGAAGCGGGTGGGACTGGCACGGGCCATCGTCATGGAGCCGGAGATCATCCTCTTCGACGAACCTACCACGGGGCTCGACCCCATCATGTCGGCGATCATCGACGAGCTGATCGTGGACCTGGTGCAGCGCCTCAACGTGACCGCCGTGGTGGTGACCCACGACATGCGCACAGTGAACACCGTGTGTCATCGGGTGGCCTTCCTCCATCGAGGTATTATCTTTGCTGAAGGCACCCCGGAAGAGATCAACGAGAGCGACGACGAAGTCGTCGCGCAGTTCATCGAGGGTCGGGCCGAGGGGCCCATAGACCCCACCTGACCCCGCAGACCCAGGAGATCCCATTGGCTGTTCCCTTTGCACTGGCGTTCTTCCAGCAGGGCGGCGGCGAGGCAGCGGGGGGCAACCCCCTCCTGGCCTTCCTGCCCTTCATCCTCATCGCACTCATCTTCTATTTCCTGATCATGCGGCCCCAGTCCAAGAGGCAGAAGGAGCACAAGCAGCTGGTGGAGTCCCTCCAGAAGGGGGACAGGGTGGTCACCGCCGGGGGCTTCCACGGCACCATCCGCGGCGTCAACGACGAGAAGGACATCGTGGTCCTCGAGATCGCCAACAACGTGAAGGCCGAAGTGAGCCGCGGCAGCATCTCCCGGGTGGTCAAGGAGGGCTGAGATGTCCCTGCTCCCCATACGGCTCTACGGTGACCCGATCCTGCGCCAGACCGCCCGGCCGGTCGAAGAGGTGGACGAGGGACTGAGGCAGCTCGCCGCGGACATGGCGGAGACCATGCGCGCAAGCGACGGAGTGGGTCTCGCCGCCAACCAGGTGGGGGCGCTCCGGCGCGTCCTGGTGGTCGACCTGGAGCCCATCACCGGGGAGGACCGCGTGGAGGCCTTCGTCAACCCCGAGATCGTCGAGGAGGAGGGGAAGATGCGGCTGGAGGAGGGGTGTCTCTCGATCCCGGACGTCCGTGAGGAGATCGAGAGGAGCCGCCGGGTCCGTGTGCGCTACCTGGACACGGAGGGGGAGGAGAAGGAGCGGGAGGTGGAGGGCCTGCTGTCCGCCGTCCTCCAGCATGAGATCGACCATCTGGACGGGGTGCTCATCGTGGACCGTATCTCCCCCATGCGGCGCACCATGATCCGGAGCACGCTCAAGCGCATCTCCAAACAGGCTGCCGCGGAGGCATGAGGCTGGTCTTCCTCGGCAACGGTGCCTTCGGGGTGCCCTCCCTCCGCGCCCTGGCTGCTTCCTCCCACACGGTTGCGGCCGTGGTGACCCGTCCCGATCGGCCTGCTGGGCGCGGTCGGGAGCCGACCCCTTCGCCCCCGGCCCGGGCGGCGGAGGAACTCGGTCTGCCCGTGGTGGGCATCGACAACCTGAAGGACCCGGGGACGGAGGATGAGCTGAGAGGACTGGAGGCGGACCTGTGGGTCGTCGCAGCCTTCCCCATCATCCCCCGCGAGTTGCTGAGTATCCCGCCGAAGGGCATCATCAATCTTCACGCCAGCCTGCTCCCCGCCTATCGGGGGGCGGCCCCGATCCAGCGGGCCATCATGGCCGGCGAGGAACGCACCGGGGTGTCCACCTTCTTCATCGACGCCGATGTGGACACCGGGGCGATCTGCCTGCAGGAAGAGGTGGAGATCGGCCCCACCGAGACGGCGGGGGAGCTCCACGACCGCCTGGCGGCCCTGGGGGCGGACCTGGTGGTCGAGACGGTCGACCGCGTAGAGCAGGGCACCGCACCCCGCATCCCCCAGGAGGATTCCGAAGCCACGCCGGCACCGAAGGTCTCCAAGGAGGAGGGGGCCCTGGACTGGGAGGAGGACGCGGCGGGACTGGCCGCCCGGATACGGGGACTCAACCCCTGGCCCGGGACCTGGACCTTCCACGACGGGGAGCGGATCATCATCCGCCGGGCTCGGATGGCGGGAGGGGATGAGAGGCCGTGGTCCGAGGACAGGGCCCCTCCCCCGGGGAGCATCGAGCTGCTCGAGGACGGCACACCGGTGGCGGCGGCGGGGGACGGGGGCGGTGTGGTGCTCCTGGAGATCCAGCGGGCCGGGCGGAAGTCCGTGCCGGGGGCGGATGCCGCCCGCGGTCTGCGCTGGAAGGGCGGAGAGCGGCTCGATCGGGGGGGGGCGGGAGCGTGATACTCGACGATGTGCGGCGGAGGGCGCTGGATGTGCTGAGCGCCGTGGATGAGGGGCGTTTCCTGGATGAGGCATTGGACCGCGCGCGGGAGGGACTGGATCCGGGCAGTCGGGAGGCGGCCCGGCTCCACTTCCTCACCACCGGGAGCGTCAAGCGCAGGGGCCGCCTGGACCGTGAGCTGGACCATCTGCTCGAACAGCCCCTCTCGAAGCTCCCGCCGGGTGCGAGGGCCGCTCTCCGCCTGGGTCTCTTCGAACTGAGAGAGGCGGACACCCCGCCCCATGCGGCGGTGCAGCACGCGGTGGAGGGTGTGAAGGAGCGAGGCCTGGGGGGACTGAGCGGTCTGGTCAACGCGGTCCTGCGGAGGGCGTCCCGGGAGGGAGAGCCGGAACTGCCGGAAGACCCCATGGAACGGCTGGCCGCGGAGACCTCCCACCCCCTGTGGATGCTGGAGGCGGTGGCCGCGGAGTGGGGGAGGGAGGCGGCCGGGGCATGGGCCGCGTGGAACAACCAGCCCCCCGACGTGTGGGTCCGGGTGGACCGCTCGCGGCGGGAGGTCGAGGAGGCCGAGGAGCGCCTGCGGGAGCTGGGTCTGGAAACCGTCCGCGGCCCCGTGCCCGGCTACCTCCGTCTCCCCGCCGGTACCGTGCCGGGCTCCCTAGAAGGGGTGGCGGAGGGGTGGCTCACCGTGCAGGACCCCTCTGCCGGGCTGGCCGCGCTGGCGGCCGTGCCCCCCGGGGGCTCACGGGTCCTGGACCTCTGCGGGGCACCGGGCGGGAAGGCCACCCACCTCGAGGAACTGACCGGGGGGGAGACCTCCGTCACCGCGACCGACTCCGACCCGGAGCGGAGGGACCTGCTGGAGGAGAACGCCCGGCGGCACGGCGGGGTGAGGGTGATCCCCTGGCAGGATGTGATGGCGGGGGACGAGCTGTACGACGCGGTGCTGGTGGACGCCCCCTGCAGCAATCTGGGCGTACTCCGGAGGCGGGCGGATGCCCGCTGGCGTCTGGACCGCGGGGAACCGGTCCGCATGTCGGGGGTGCAGGACGAGCTGCTCCGAGAAGGAGCGGAACGGACGACACCCGGGGGCGTATTGGTGTACAGCACGTGCACCATACTGCCCGAGGAGAACGAGAGGGTGGTCGACCGGTTCATGGCGGACCATACTGAGTTCATCCTGCAGACCCTGCCGGAGGGTGTCCCCGAGACCTTCCGGGGCCGCCGGAAAGGGACCTCTTACGTCCTTCCCTGGCGGCACGGTCTGGACGGTGCGTTCATCGCATGCATGAGACGAGGGAAGAAGTGAGGCACCACCCCCTGTACGACCGCACTGGCGGCGGTGACGCGGTCCTGGTACTCAAGACCATCGGTCTGCTGGTGGTCCTCATGACGGTCATCAGCGCCTTCGTCCTCGGGGGCATGGTACTGGTGGACCGGGTGATCATGCCCGCCTATACGCACCTGGGCAGCGAGGTGGAACTGCCGGACGTCGTGGAGGAGGACTTCTACGACGCCAGGAGCAGGCTCACCGAACTGGGTCTTCAGCTCGAACGGGTGGAGGAGGACTTCAACCCTGTCATCTCCGAGGGACACATCATCGATATGCAGCCCCCCGCCTATTCCCGTGTGAAGAAGGGACGTACGGTCCGGGTGGTGGTGAGCAGGGGGCCCGAGGAGATCATCGTCCCCGACCTGGTCCGGATGAGTGAGGGCCAGGCCCGGTCCCGGCTCCAGGAGATGCGGCTGACCCTGGGGACGGTCACAACCCGTCCGGACAACGCCCCGGAGGGTACGATCATCGGCCAGAACCCATCAGCGGGCACCAAGACGGTGAACCCCCGGGTGGACCTGGTGGTGAGCACCGGTCCGGAGACCAGGCGGGTCCGGGTACCCAACCTGGTGAACCTGGATGTGTATGAGGCGATCGAGGTGATCAAGGAGCGGGGGGGGAGGGTCTGGATCGAATGGGTCCGGGACGAAGAGAGCCTGCTGTACACGGTCCTGGAGCAGAAGCCGGAACCGGGGACCCAGGTGGAGGGCAGCCCGATCTTCGACCTCGAGGTCTCCCTCCTCCCCGGGGCCCGGGAGCCCGCGCTGCAGGACACGGTGGGGATTGGGGCACCCCCTCCCTGGGTGCGGGGCGGGGGGACGCCCGAGCGCTCCCGCAGACCCCCCCGAGGGGGGACCCTCTTCCCTCCGCCGGAGATCCCGTGAGGGCCCGCCTGGCGCCCAGCATCCTGAGTGCGGACTTCGCCCGCCTGGGAGATGAGGTCCGGATGGTGGAGGAGGCCGGGGCCGATCTGCTCCACCTGGACGTCATGGACGCCCACTTCGTGCCGAACCTGACCTTCGGTCCCCTGGTGGTGGGCGCCGTCCGACGGCTCACCGACCTCTTCCTGGACACCCACCTCATGATCACCCACCCCGACACCTACCTGGAGAGCTTCATCCAGGCGGGTGCGGACCGGATCCACTTCCACCTGGAACCCTTCTCGGAGCAGGAGGGGGAGGAGCGCGCCCGGGAGGTGCTCTCCATGCTCGAACGCGCCGGTGTGGAGCGGGGCATCGCGGTGAACCCGGAGACCCCCATCGATACCGTCTTCCCATGGCTGGACCGTCTGGAGGCGGTCCTGGTCATGACCGTGCATCCCGGTTTCGGAGGGCAGTCCCTCATCCGGGAGTGTCTGGATAAGATCCCCCTCCTGCGGGCAGGAGCGGAGCAGCGGGGTGTGGAGGTCACCATCGGGGTGGACGGGGGTGTGACGCGGGAGAACGCGGCGGAGGTGGCGGGTCTGGGTGCCGACATGCTGGTCGCGGGCTCCGCGGTCTTCCGTGCCGCCGACCCGGCCGGAGCGGTGAGGGAACTGAAGGACCTCATCGGGTAGGGACCGCCCCCTCGGGTCCCCTGCAGGTCAAAAACTCGGTTGGAATCGGCGCGAAACGGCCTATCTTGGCTATTCTGTCGCCTGAAGCGGGTGGATTCCCATGTTCGATGCCCTCACCTCCAGATTGAGCGAGGTATTCGACCGCCTGCGCGGGCGGGGGACCCTCACCGCGGAGAACGTCTCCGAAGCCCTCCGCGAGGTACGAAGGGCCCTGCTGGAGGCGGACGTCAATGTCCGGGTCGCGCGGTCCTTCATCGAGAAGGTGAAGGAGCGGGCCCTGGGTGAGGAGGTCATCCGGGGTGTGAACCCGGGCCAGCAGATGGTCCGGGCGGTGAAGGAGGAGCTCGTGGAGCTGCTCGGCGGTGAGGGGGGCGGCAGGGGGCTGGACCTGAAGGGCGGGGGCACCGCCCGCGTGCTCCTGCTCGGTCTCCAGGGATCCGGTAAGACGACCCTGGCCGGCAAGTTCGCCCGGCGCTATGCCGCCGAGGGCCGCAGCGTGGGTATGCTGGGACTGGACGTCCATCGTCCCGCTGCTGCGGACCAGCTGGAACGGCTGGCCGAGCGCCTGGATGTCCCGGTCCGGACCGCTCCCTCCGGGGACGACCCGGTGAGGGCTGCGGGCCGGCTGACCCGGGAGCTCGAAGCGGAGGGCCTCGACCTGCTCCTGGTGGACACGGCGGGACGTCAGACCGTTGACGCCGCCATGATGGACGAGCTGGAGGCGGTTCGGGGGGTGATGGATCCCCGGGAGACCCTCCTGGTCCTGGACGCGATGACGGGGCAGGACGCGGTACGGACCGCGGAGGCCTTCACCGGCCGTATCCCCTGCACCGGGGCGGTCCTCACGAAGCTGGACGGGGACGCCCGGGGCGGGGCCGCCCTGAGTCTCAGGGAGGTCACCGGCCTCCCCATCCTCTACGCCGGGGTGGGTGAGGACCTGGATACCCTCGAGCCCTTCCATCCGGAACGGATGGCGGGTCGGATCCTGGGTATGGGCGACGTGGTGAGCCTGGTGGAGAAGGCCGCCGAAGGTGCGGGCGGTACCGAGGCCCTGGCGGCCGAGGGTCAGCGGTTCCTGAAAGGGGACTTCGACCTGGAGGACTTCCGGGACCAGCTGGACCGGCTCCGTTCCATGGGTCCGCTGCAGGACCTGGTGGGTATGCTCCCCGGGGGCGTGGGCAGGGCTCTGGCAGGACAGGAGATGGATGAATCGGCCCTGGGGGGCATGGAGGCGATGATCGACAGCATGACCCCGGAAGAACGCCGGGACCCGCGTATCATCGATGGGTGCCGGCGCAGGCGCATCGCCCGGGGGAGCGGCCGCAGCGTCCAGGAGGTGAACGGCCTGCTCAAGCAGTTCGAGATGATGCGTAAGATGACCAAGGCGCTTCGAGGGAAGGGAAAGGGTCGCCGTGGACGGCTCCCCTTCCCTCCCATGTCTTAGACGAACCAAGGAGTATCGAGTGGCAGTCAGCATGCGGCTCCGCCGTACCGGCAAGAAGAAGCAGGCCTACTTCCGTGTCGTCGTGGCGGATTCTAGAAGCCCCCGTGACGGGCGCTTCATCGAGATCCTGGGGAATTACGACCCCACACAGAACCCCGCGAAGATCGAGATCGACGAGGAGCGGGCCCTGCACTGGCTGAAGAGCGGTGCGCAGCCCTCCGACACGGTCCGAAGTCTCCTCAGCAAGCAGGGGATCCTGGCCCGCCTGGCCGAGGAAGAGCCGGGACATGCCGTCCTCGAGAGGGTCCAGCCCGGCAAGACCCCGAAGAAGACCCGGGAAGCGGAAGCCAGGAAGCGGGCCGCTGCCGAGGCGGAGGCCCAGGCGAAGGCCGAGGAAGAGGCCGCGGCCGCGGGGAGCGGGGAGAAGGCCGAGGCGGAGGAGACCGCAGAGGAGACCGCCGAAGAGGAGAAGCCGGAGGAGTAAGCTCCGGCGTTTTCCTGGCCGGAGGGCCGGCCCGTGGAACGAGACCGTCTCATCGACGTGGGGACCATCACCCGGCCCTGGGGCGTTCGGGGTGAGGTGAAGGTCCTCCCGGCCAGTGACATCCCGGACCGGTTCCAGCAGCTGGAGGCGGTCTGGGTGTGCGTCGGATCACTGCCTCCCGAACGCCGGCGTATCGAGTCGGTGAAGGAACTCAAGGGCACCGTGGTCCTCAAGCTGGAAGGCATCGAGACCCCGGAGGAAGCGGAAGGGTACCGGGAGGCCGCCGTGGGGGTACCCGAGGAGGACCGTGCCCCGCTGGAAGAGGACGCATACTACATCTACGAGCTGGTGGGGCTGCGGGTGGAGGACCCCCGGGGACGGGCACTGGGTATCCTCAGCAGGGTATTCCAGGGTTCGGCGCAGGACGTGCTGGAGGTCCGCGACCCGGCGGGGAACCGATCCCTGGTCCCTTCGGTGGGAGCCTGGGTCCACGAGATCGACATCGAGGGCGGCCGGGTGGTGCTCACCATACCCGAGATCGAGGAACCGCAGACCTCCGAGCAGGATGGGGACGAGACGTGATCATCCACGTGCTCACGCTCTTCCCCGAGTTCTTCGACAGTCCCCTCTCCGCGAGCCTGCTGGGAAGGGCGGGGGAGGAGGGAAGGGTCCAGGTGCGGGTCCACGACCTGCGCCGGTGGACCCACGACCGGCACAGGACCGCCGACGATTATCCCTTCGGCGGGGGCCCGGGCATGGTCCTGAAGCCGAGTCCCTTCTTCGAGGCCATGGACGAGCTGCGGGCGGAGGGTCTGCCCGGCGAGAGCCCGGTGATCCTCACCACCCCCCAGGGCCGCCCCTTCCGCCAGGAGGACGCACACGGACTCGCCGGGGAGGAACAGTTCGTGATCTTCTGCGGTCGCTACCGCGGGGTGGACGAGCGGGTCCGCACCCGGCTCGTCACCCGGGAGTACAGCGTGGGGGATGTGATCCTGAACGGCGGCGAGGCCGCCGCTCTGGTGATGATCGAGGCCACCGTCCGCCTGCTGCCGGGTGTGGTGGGCGATCCGGCCAGTGCGGCCGCCGATTCGCTTTCATGTGGCA
>JAWOFN010000042.1:0-8678 GCA_046497505.1 bacterium
GGCTCTTCGTGCACCTGGACCCCTCCAAGCCGGGCAGGGCCCCCTACCTGCGTCCCTGGTCGTGGGATGCGGTGGAGGCCGCCCGGGATCGTGTGACCTCGCTGGTGGGTCGCCTGAGGGCATCGATGGAACAGGGGGTCTTCCTCCGGCTCCCCCACGAGCGGGGCAGGGACAACCGGAGCGGCCTCTGCCGGGGCTGCCCCTCCCCGGCCCTCTGCCGGGCGTGGAGGGAGGAGGAATCCCTGCGGCACATGAGGGAGGAGCGCCTGAGATCCCTCCATGCTGCCCGGAAGATCGATCGGCTGGGGGGGACGTCATGAGCCGGCCCGGCGGGGACCGCCCGGCGGACGTCGACCGGAGGGACCGTCTCGCGACGGTCCTCGACACCAGCTTCGCGGTGGGTGCCGGAGCGGGCTCCGGGAAGACCCGGGTGCTGGTGGACAGGGTGGTCTCCCTGGTGGACCGGGGGACCGACCTGGAGCGCGTGGTCGCCATCACCTTCACCGAGAAGGCCGCTTCCGAACTGAGGGAGCGGGTGAGGAGCCGGCTCTCCGGCGGGGACGCGTGCGAAGGTGAGGAGGAGCGGCTCCGCACCGAGGCGCTGCCGAAGGTGGACCTCGCCCAGATCACCACCATCCACGGATTCTGCCGCTCCCTTCTCGCTTCCCGCCCGCTGGAGGCGGGGGTGCCCCCCGGGTTCCGCGTGCTGGACGCCCTGGGATCGGACCTCCTGCTGGCCGATGTCTCCCGGGAGGCGGTCGAGGAACTCCGGCAGGTGGAGGACCGGGACCTGACGGCGGCCCTGCTGGCGGGTGGGAGACTCAGCGCCCTCCCGGGCCTGGTGCGGGCCCTGCGCAAGTACCCGGACCTCGAAGTGAGGGTGCCGGCCCCCCGGGGCCCCGCCCTCCAGGAGGCGGCTGCCGAGCTCCTGGGAGCGGCCCGGGGGATCGCCCGCTTCCGGGGGGAGGTGCCGGAGGAGGACCGGCTGCTGCAGCAGGCCCTGGATGTGATGGAGAAGGAACGTTCCCTGCTTCCGCCGTGGGAGGACGACGCGGAGCTGGCAGCGATCCTCCGCTCCGTCGCCATCCACCGGAACGTCGGCTCCGCCAGCAAGTGGGCCGCCTCCCCGGAGGCCTCCGGCGCGTTCCGTGACCTGAAGGAGCGATGGAAGGAACTCGCTGACCTGCGGGACCGGGCGTTGGAGGGCTTCGCGGACCGGGCCCTGGCCTGGCTCACCGACCGGGCCCGACGGATCGCCGTGTCCTTCCAGGAACGGAAGCGGCAGATGGGAGTGCTGGACTTCGACGACCTCCTCCTCCTCACCGCACGTCTCCTGGAGGAGGACCGGGACACCGCGGAGGAGATGAAGGGACGCTTCGATGTGCTCCTGGTCGACGAGTTCCAGGACACCGACCCGGTCCAGGCCCGCATCGTGCTCAGGCTGTCGGAGCCGATGGGGGAGCGCGCCCTGCGGCCGGAGGAGGCGGTGCCCGGGGAGGGACGTCTCTTCGTGGTGGGGGACGAGAACCAGAGCATCTACCGTTTCCGGAGGGCGGACCTGGAGGTGTTCCGCACGGCCCGCGAGCGGGTCCTGGTCCGGGGGCGGGAGGAACGGCTGGAGGTCAACTTCCGCAGCCTCCCGCGGCTGGTCGAGACCGCCAACCGCGTGTTCGGTGAACTCCTGAGCGCCCCCGTACTGACGCCCTATCGGGAACCCCGCGGGGAGGACGCCCCGGTGACGCTGCTGGACCTGGACCCCCTGCTGGAGGCGATGCCCGGGGTGGAGGGGGAGGAGGCCCGCACCGGCCAGGTACGCAGGGCAGAGGCCCGGGCGCTGGCCGGGTGGATCCAGGAACACCTCGGGGAGCTCCCGGTGAGCGATCCCCGCAGCGGGGAGCTCCGTACCCTCCAGTACCGGGACGTGGCGGTGCTGGTCCGGACCTACACAGGCATATCCACCTATGAGGCGGAACTGGAACGGTGCGGCATCCCCTACCGGGTCTCCGGGGGGAAGGCGTTCTTCGCGAGGCTGGAAGTGCAGCAGACCCTCTCCGTCCTGCGGGCCGTGGCGGACCCTGGCGACCGGGGGGCCCTGGCGGCGGCGCTCCGGAGCCCCGCCTTCGGGGTCTCCGACCAGGACCTGGCGGCCTGGGCCCTGGAATACGGGGCCCTGAGCTACGGCGACGGGCTGGACGACACGGGTGCGGCGGAGGCCCTCCGTCATGCCCGGGGGGTCCTGGAAGGACTCCACCGCCAGGCTGGGACGATCCGGCCGGCTGCGGTGCTGCGACGCATCTACGAGGAGACCCGGGTCCTCCCCCTCCACGCCCTCAAGCCGGACGGGGACCGGCGGATGGCGAACCTCCTGAAGCTGCTCGATCTGGCACGGGCCTATGAGGACGCGGCGGGATCGCTGGCGGCGGCCGGGGCGGGTACCGGTCCCACCCTGGAGGGGCTGGTCCGCCACCTGGAGGAACAACGGCGGGCCGCGGCCGAGGAGGAGTCCGCGCTCGTGGAGGAAGAGGGGGACGCGGTGCGGCTATTGACCATCCACAGTGCCAAGGGCCTGGAGTACCCGGTGGTGGCGCTGCTCGACAGGGAGTACGCCGCGCGCTTCCAGGACGAGGCCATCCCGGTGCGGGAGGAAGAAGCGGTCACGGTGCGGTCGGCGGGGCTGGAGCCCTCCGACTGGAAGGTGCGGAAGGAGGTCGAACAGGACCGCCAGGAGGAGGAATCCCTCCGGCTCCTCTACGTGGCCTTCACCCGGGCCCGGGATCACTTCCTGCTCCCCACGCGCACCTCGGAGGACGTGGGGGAGAAGAGCAGCTTCCTGGCACCCCTGGAGGGCGGGCTGGTCTCCCTGGCCGGAGAGGGGACCCGGCTGGTCCGAGTGCTCTCCCCGGGCCCGCCCGAGGAGGGGGTACGGAGGGTCCATCGCCTGCCCCACGACATGCCGGTCCCCAGCGAGGCAGAGCGGGAGGCGGCGGGCAGGGAGCGGGCCGACGCTCTCTCGGCGTGGGGGCGGCAGGCAGGGCGGGCCCGGCAGGACGCGCTGGTCCGGGCCAGCAGCCTGGCGGCGGAGGAGCCGGAAGGGGCGTCAGGGAGGTACCGGCAGGAGGCGCGGGTCCTGGGCACGCGGGTGCACGAGGCCCTGGAGGCCGCGGTGGCCCGCGATGGAGGGGTCGCGGGGGAGGAAGGAGCGGGAGGCGAGGGGGAGATGAGGGACTTGGTCCGGAAGGGGCTGGAGATGCTGGCCGGAGCGCGGGCCGAAGGGCTGCAGCCCGCCGCGGTGGAGTGGCCCCTGCTGGCCAATCTCGACGGGAGCGGTCTCCGGGACGTGCCCGAAGGGGCCCGGACCCTCACCGGTACGGCGGATCTCATCCTTGAGGGAGCGGACGGAGTCCTCGTTATTGTCGACTATAAGACCGACCGCGAGGACCCGGGGTCGATCGGCCGACGATACGCCCCCCAGCTCGCCGCTTACCGGATGGCGCTGGAACGCGCCAGCGGGCGGCCGGTGCGCTGCGAGATCTGGGCGCTCCACGCCGGACGCCGGGTCCCGGTGGACTGACGCCGCCGCCTTCCGAACCGACCGGGGAGAACATGGAGCCATCCCGTCTGCCTCCGCTCATGCAGTCCTTCCACGCACTCCGATATGCCGACACCGGCGCGATGGGGCGGCTGATCGCGCCCCCCTACGATGTGATCGACGGGGAGATGAGGGGGCAACTGGCGGAGGAGGAGCGGAACATCGTGCACCTGACCCTAGGGGGGAACCCGGACCCGTACGAGGCGGGGGCGCGGGTGCTGGAGGAGTGGGTGGCCGAGGGTGTGCTGGTCCGGGACGGGCGTCCCACCGTCACGGTCATGCGGCAGCGTTTCGACCTGGAGGACCGTCCCGCGGTGGAGCGCACCGGGATCTTCGTCTCGGTGGCCGCCGAGCCGTACGGCACCGGCCGGGTCCGCCCCCACGAACGGACCCGCCCGGGACCCAAGGAGGACCGCCTCGAGCTGCTCCGTGCCACAGGGACCGTGACCGAACCGGTCTTCCTGCTCAGCCCCGATCCGGACGGGGGACTGGCAGGACTCATGGGGTCGGTCACCGCCCGCAGCCCGGACGCAGCGGCGGAACAGGGCGGGGTGGGGATCGAGGTCTGGTTCGAGCCCGGGGAGGGGGTCGAAGAGGTCCTGGCCTCCGCCGCTTCGGCGCCCCTCTACATCGCCGACGGACACCATCGCTATGAGACCACGGCCGCCTGGGGCGTGGAGCGGGGGTCGGGGGCGCGCGTGCTGGCCTTCGTGGTCCCCACCGGGGATCCTGGGCTCGTGGTCCTGCCCGCCCACCGGGTGATCCGGGGCCGGCCGGTGGACCAGGAGGCGCTGCTGAGGAGCGTGGCACCCCGTTTCGCGTTGGAGACCGCGGAGGGGGCGGAGTGCACCATCGTATGGCCGGGGAGGGTGGAGACCCACCTGGGCTGCCTGGACCCGGTCGGGGAGATGCCCGGCTCCGAGGAGGAGAGGGAGGCGGCCGCCGGCCTGACCATCACCCGGGTGGAGCGCTACCTGGTACGCCCCCTGCTGTCGGCGGCGGGTCCGGAGAGCTTCCTGGAACACACCCCGGACGAGACCCGGGCCCGCATCCGGGTGGCGGAGGGCAGTGCAGCCGCCGCGGTGATCGTGGATCCCACACCGGTGGAGGACGTGCTCCGGGTGGCCGACGAGGGAGGCGTCATGCCCCCAAAGTCCACCTACTTCTACCCGAAGGTCCCCAGCGGTATCGTGATGCTCCCGGGAGACTGACGCGCCCCCGGGCGCGGACGCAGGAGCCCAACTCCGGCCCTCGAGGAGGGCGACATGGAACAGCCATCACCCATCGAGTTCGAGCGGCTCGACGAGTATCGGGTCCGCATCCCCCGGGTGGGGCCGATGAGAGCGGACGGGATGATCATCGCCGACGAGGCCACCTTCCGGCTGGTGGAGAAGGACCAGAGCCCCCAGCAGGTGGCGAACGTGGCGTGCCTCCCCGGCCTGGTGGGCTGCAGCCTCGCCATGCCGGATATCCACTGGGGATACGGGTTCCCGATAGGAGGGGTGGCCGCCTTCGACGTCGATGACGGTGTGGTGAGTCCCGGCGGGGTGGGGTACGACATCAACTGCGGGGTGAGGCTGCTTCGGACCTCGCTCACCGAGGATGAGGTCAGGCCCCGGCTGAAGACCCTGGTGGACCGGCTCTTCGCGCTCATCCCCACCGGGGTGGGGTCCTCCCGCAGGGATCTCAAGCTGGATCGGGACGAGCTGGAGGAGCTGCTCAAGGGCGGGGCGGGCTGGGCGGTCGAGCGCGGACTGGGCCGGCCCGAGGACGCGGAGCACCTGGAGAGCGGCGGCTGCCTGGAGGACGCCGACCCGGGTGAGATGAGCGACCGGGCCCTCGAACGAGGGCTGGACCAGGTGGGTACGCTGGGCAGCGGCAACCATTTCGCCGAAGTGGGTGTGGTGGACGAGGTCTACGACGATGCCGCCGCGGAGGCCTTCGGTCTCGAGGAGGGTCGGGTGAGCTTCCTCATCCACACCGGAAGCCGCGGCCTGGGGTACCAGATCGCCGACGACTACATGAAGGAGATGCAGGGTGCGATGCGGCGTTATGACATCGAGCTGCCGGACAAGCAGCTCGTGTGCGTGCCCATCTCATCGGAGGAGGGACAGCGCTACCTTCGGGCCATGCGGGCCGGCGCGAACTTCGCCTTCGCCAACCGCCAGATGATCACCCACAAGGCCCGGGAGGCCTTCCGCGACTCCCTGGATGTGAGCGAGGACGGGCTGGGGATGGACGTGGTCTACGATGTCTGCCACAACATCGCCAAGATCGAGGAGCATATTTGGGAAGGGGAGGCCCGGAAGGTGTGCGTGCACCGCAAGGGCGCCACCCGCGCCTTCCCCGCCCGTCATCCCGAAGTGCCCGGAGCGTATCGGGAGGTGGGGCAGCCGGTGCTGATCCCGGGGGATATGGGGCGCTACTCCTTCGTGCTGGTCGGGACCGAGCAGGCCATGGAGGAGACCTGGGGGTCCTCCTGTCACGGGGCGGGCCGTGTGAAGTCGCGGACCCGGTCCAAGAAGGACATGCGGGGCCGGGACATCGCCGCTGAGCTGGCGGAGAAGGGTATCTACGTGAGGGCTGATTCCACCCGGGTGCTGGCCGAAGAGGTGAGCGAAGCGTACAAGGACGTGGCGGACGTGACCACGGTGGTGGAGAAGGCGGGCATCGCCCGCCGGGTGGCACGCCTGCGGCCCATGGGGAACATCAAGGGATAGATACCGCTGGCAGGCCCTGCCGGGCCCCGATAACCTGAGTCCGGACCTCTTGGCAAGGAGCCGACCGCATGCCCCGCAGACCCTCGCTCATCGCGCTCCCGGCCCTCCTGGCGTGCCTGTCCGGTGCGGTTCCGGCAGCGGCTCAGCCTGGCTCCCGCGGCCCGGAGGTGGTCACGGCGGAGGTGACCGGACCGCCCCACAGCACGGTAGAGACCTCTGTCGCCATCGACCCCACCGATCCGGACCACATCGTCGGAGCGGCACTGGCCACCCTGGGGGACCCGAGGAACCGCCGCATCACCAACTTCAGCTACGTCTCCCACGACGGCGGCCGGAGCTGGATGACGGTGGCCATGCCGAACCCCGAGGACAGGGTCCACGGCGACGACGCGGTGGTCATCGACCACCGGGGGACGATCCACCGGACCTGGATCGGCTTCACCGGGCTGCGTGACGAGAAGGCGCTCTTCCCCACCACGGGCATCTTCCTCTCCCGTTCCGCCGACGGCGGGCTGACGTGGAGCGACCCCTTCCCGGTGATCGACCATCTGAACACCATCGAGCCCTTCGAGGACAAGCCGTACGCGGGGGTGGACCTGGCTTCCTCCAGCCCCCATCGGGGACGGCTGCACGTGGGGTGGACCCGCTTCACCCGCTACAAAAGCCCCTCGCCGGCGGACTCCTCCTTCATCTACTACGCCTACTCCCCCGACGGGGGAGAGACCTTCACCCGGCCCATGCGGATCCCGGCCGAGGGGGGCGACGCCCTGGACGGGGACGACACGGTGGAGGGTGCGGTCCCGGCGGTCGGACCGGACGGATCGGTCCACATGGCGTGGAGCGGACCGGAGGGCATCTACTACGCCCGTTCCCCTGACGGCGGGGACACGTGGGAACACGCCCGGGTGATCCTGGACCAGCCCGGGGGATGGGATATCGGGATCGAAGGGCTGGGACGCGCCAACGGCATGCCGGTCACCGCCGTGGACGTCTCCGACGGACCCCGCCGGGGCACGGTGTACGTGAATTGGGCGGACCTGCGGAACAACGGGGGAGAGGATGGGGATGCCGACGTCTTCGTGGCACGTTCGACCGACGGCGGCACCTCCTGGAGCGAGCCGGTGCGGGTGCACGGCGACGAGGTGGGGAACGGCGCCGACCAGTTCTTCACCTGGATGAGCGTGGACCCGGTGGACGGCAGCGTGAACACAGTATGGTACGACCGTCGGCATCCGGAGGGACTGATCGAGGTCTTCGTCGGGCGGTCGGAGGATGGGGGGCGCACCTTCACCGAACAGAAGGTGAGCACCGAGCCCTTCCCCCCCGCCCCGGGGCGTTTCTTCGGGGACTACAACGGCATCAGCGCCTACGGGGGGAGGGTGGCGGTCCTCTGGACCCACAGCCTCCCGGAGGCCAACGTGCTGCGGTCGGCGGTCCTGGACTTCTCACCGTGAGAGGATCGAGGCAGATATGAGCGGCAAGAGCATCGGCATCATCGGGGGTATGAGTCCCGAGTCCACGGTCACCTACTACGAGACGATCGTACACACCCATCATCGCGCTGAGGGAGACCACGACTATCCCCGGATCCTCATCGGGAGCGTCCCCTTCGGACCCATCAGCGATGCGTGCCACGACGGGGAGTGGGAGCGGGTCCGGGACCTGGTGCAGTCCGAGGCGGACGCCCTGGCGGCCGGGGGAGCGGACTTCCTCCTCATCGCGGCGAACACCATCCACAAGGTGGTCCCCGACCTCACCCTGCCGCGGCCCCTGCTCGCCATCTATGATGCTGCGGCGGCCACGGCCAGGGAAGGGGGATACCGCAGCCTGGGGCTCACCGGGACCGAGTTCACCATGAGCGGCGGTTTCTTCCGGGAGGCCCTGGAAGAACGGGGTCTGGAAGTGGTCATCCCCGGGGAGGCGGACCGTGAACGGATCCACCGCATGATCTACGACGACCTCGTACGGGGGGAGGTCACGGCGGTCCACCGCGCCATGTTCAGCGAGATCGGGGAGCGGCTCCTCGAGGCGGGGGCGGACGCCGTCCTCCTCGCCTGCACCGAACTCGAGATGCTCACCCGGGAGGATGCCTTCGTCTTCCCCTCCCTCGACACCACCACCCTCCACGCCAAGGCGGCGTGGGCCCACGCCATGGGCCGCAAGGAATACCCCCTGGTGCCGGCGGCCGCTGGATGATCCCCACCGCGGGACTCTTCCCTGTCTGGTACCTGCTCACCGGCGTCGCGGCCGGCCTGCTGGGAGCGGTCCTGGGTCTGGGGGGCGGGGTGCTCATGGTGCCCATCCTCAGCGTGGTCCTGGGGCTGCCCATCAAGTACGCGGTGGCCACCACCCCCACCAGGCTGGCGGCC
>JAWOFN010000091.1:0-11544 GCA_046497505.1 bacterium
CGGGGGAGCCGAACCGTACCAAGGTGGGCCGGATCATGGAGAAGGACATCCAGGCCATCGCCGAGAGGAAGATGCCCGACCTGAACGCCGATTCCCTGGAATCCGCCATGTCGATGATCCGGGGGACCGCCCGGAGCATGGGTGTGCTGGTGGAGGGCGAAGCAGGCGAGATCGCCAGCGCCGAGGAGATCGAGGCCTCCCGCGAGCAGGCCGTCGCGGCCGCCGAGGAAGAGGTGCCGCCCGGCACCGCCGAGGCGGGTGCCGAGGGTGTCGAGGGTGCCGAGGGCGGGGAAGAAGAAACCGCGCCGGCCGGAGGTGAAGCGTAATGTCCCGCAAGCACAGCAAGCGGTACAACCAGGCCTTCGCCCTGGTGGACCGGACCCATGAGTACCCGGTCCCCGAGGCGGTCGGGCTGGTGAAAGAGTTCCCGACGCTGGACTTCGACGAGACCGTCGAGGTCGCCGCCCGGCTGGGTGTGGACCCGCGGCACGCCGACCAGGTGGTCCGGGGGACGATGGTCCTCCCCCACGGGCTGGGCAAGAAGGTCCGGGTCGCGGTCCTCGCCAAGGGGCCCAAGGCCACCGAGGCCGAAGAGGCCGGTGCCGACGTCGTGGGGAGCGAGGATCTGGCTGAGAAGATCCAGGGGGGCTGGATGGAGTTCGACGTGGCCATCACCACCCCCGACATGATGGGTGTGGTGGGCCGCCTGGGCAAGGTGCTGGGTCCCCGGGGGCTGATGCCCAACCCGAAGGCGGGCACGGTGACCATGGACATCGCCAAGGCGGTCAACGACGCCAAGGCAGGGAAGATCGAGTTCCGGGTGGACAAGTACGGCATCGTCCACGCCCCGCTGGGCAAGAAGAGCTTCCCCGCCGAGCAGCTGCAGGAGAACTTCATGGCCTTCTATCGCGCCATCATGGGAGCGAAACCCCCGGCCGCGAAGGGGCAGTACATCCGCAGCCTGACCCTGACCACCACGATGGGCCCGGGTATCAAGGTGGACCGCGCGTCCGCCCAGGCCCTGATGCTTTGACGGTCGACGGAGAGGCCCTATGACTTCGGCTGAAGCACAGATCACACACGAGGAAGAACTCGCGCAGCTGGAGCGTGAACCCCGCCCGCGGAAGGTGGCGGAGGTCGCCCGGCTGAAGAAGGTGCTCGAGGGATCCAAAGGCGTCTTCCTGACCGACTTCCGTGGGCTCGACGTGGCGAAGATGAACGAGCTGCGCTCACGGTTTCGGGAAGAGGGCGTGCAGTACAAGGTCGTGAAGAACACGCTGCTCATGCGGGCCGCCGATGATGCCGGCCTCGAGGGGTGGCTCGACGGGCTCGAGGGTCCGGTGGCCATGGCCGTGGGTCGGGACGACCCGGTGGCTCCGGCCAAGATCATCGACACCTTCCGGGAGGACCATAAGCGTGAAGGGGATTACCTGCTCTTCCAGGGCGGGATCCTTAACGGCGAGCCGATCGACGAGTCCACCTTCCACCGGCTGGCGAGTCTGCCGGGTCGGGAGGAGCTCATCGCCCAGGTGCTCTATCTCCTCACCTACCCGATGCGTGGTCTGGTGACCGTCCTCTCCGGTGTGCCCCGCAGCCTGGTGTACGCCCTGGAGGACCTGCGGAAGAAGCGGGAGAGCGGGGAGATCGAGGGGCCGGCGGAGGAAGCCGCGCCGGCAGAGGGCGAGGAGGAGAGGTCCGGGAAGACCGGAGAGACCCCCGAGGAGGAGGCCGAGAAGGAAGAGGCCGAGGAGACCGCCGGGGAAGCGGAGGACGAGGGAGAAGAAGAGAAGGCCGAAGCCGAAGAAGAGGAGCAGGAAGCAGCCGCCGAAGAATCCGCGGACGAGGCAGCCGGGGAGGAAGCGGCGGAGGAAGAAGAGAAGTAGAGAGGGTCCGAAGAGGCCCCGCAGGACTGTTGCGCACTGCCTCTACGACCGAACGCTGAACATCAACACGGTAGCACCCCGGCCCATCCGGGGATCTCGAAGGAGAGACAATGGCTGATAAGCTTGCTGGCATCGTTGAGAGCATCGAAGGCCTCACGGT
The DNA here is from genome assembly GCA_046497505.1 of bacterium. Classification (GTDB taxonomy): domain Bacteria; phylum Blakebacterota; class Blakebacteria; order Blakebacterales; family JAWOFN01; genus JAWOFN01. Next base: position 2,044 of record JAWOFN010000091.1, read on the forward strand.
GATGGAGCTGGCGGACCTCGTGTCCGACCTGGAGGAGAAGTTCGGTGTTTCGGCGCAGGCGCCCGTCGCGGTGGCCGCTGCTGGTGCTGCCGGGCCCGCCGCCGCGGAAGAGGAGGAGCAGACCGAGTTCGACGCGGTACTCTCCGAGGTGGGCCCCAACAAGATCCAGGTGATCAAGGTGGTCCGTTCCCTTACCTCGCTGGGGCTGAAGGAGGCCAAGGACCTGGTGGACAACGCTCCCAACCCTATCAAGGAGCAGGTCCCCAAGGACGAGGCGGAAGATATCAAGAAGCAGATCGAGGAAGCAGGCGGGAAGGTCGAGATCAAGTAAGGTGCGCCGGCACTGCCCGATCTCGAATCTATAACGAAGTGACAGCACTCCCTGAGTGCACCTGTATGGGTGTGCTCGGCAGGGGGTGCTGTTTTTGTCTGCCAAAGGAGTGAGCCCACGTGGCGACAGACACTCGCACGATCGAGCGGCACAGTTTCGGGAAACTCGCATCTCCCATCGAGTTCCCCGACCTGCTCGAGGTACAGCTCAAGTCCTACGACGACTTCATCCAGGGCTCCGTGGCCCCGATGGAGCGGAGGGACCAGGGCCTCCAGGCGGTGTTCAACGAGATCTTCCCGATCTCGGACGTGCACGGCAACTACACCCTGGAGTTCATCGATTTCAGTATCGGTCAGCCGAAGTACACGGTGGACGAGTGCAAGGACCGGAACATGACGTATGCGGCGAGCCTGAAGGCCCGCCTGCGGCTCATCATCCGGGACTCGGAGACCGAGGACAAGCGGGTCAAGGACATCATCGAGCAGAGCTGTTACCTGGGTGAACTGCCCCTGATCACCGAGCGGGGCACCTTCATCGTGAACGGAGCGGAGCGGGTCATCGTCACCCAGCTCCACCGCTCACCGGGTGTGTTCTTCGACGAGAACATCCACCCGAACGGGAAGCGGCTCTACTCCGCGCGCATCATCCCCTTCCGCGGATCGTGGCTGGAGTTCAGCCACGACGTGGCGGATGTGATGTACGTGCACATCGATCGGCGCCGCAAGCTCCCGGTGACCGTGCTGCTCCGGGCCCTGGGCTACGGCAGCAGCGAGGAGATCATCCGCCTCTTCTACGAGACCGGAGAGGTGAAGGTGGACGAGGAGCTGGAACACCGCCGCCTGGCGGATCCGGTCGTGGACACCGAGACCGGGGAGATCCTCTACGAGGCGGGTCACGTGGTGGACGCGGACACCGTCGAGGACCTGCAGGAGAAGGGGATCAAGAAGGCCACGGCTGTGGTGAGCGAGGGGGGGCGGCGCGAGGCGCCGATGATCGAGAACGCCCTCGGCAAGGACCCCACCTCCAGCGAGGAGGAGGCCCTCTACCGCATCTACAACCTGCTGCGTCCCGGTGACCCGCCGAACGTGGACACCGCGCGGCAGCTGCTCGACCGGCTCTTCTTCAACCCGAAGCGCTACGACCTGGGCGAGGTGGGCCGGTACCGGATGAACAACCGGCTCAAACTGGACGTCCCGCTGGAAAAGCGGGTGCTGGACAAGAAGGATTTCGTGGCGCTCATCGCCGAGCTGCTGCGCCTGCGCAACCAGCAGGGCGAGGCGGACGACATCGACCACCTGGGGAACCGGCGTGCCCGCACCGTGGGTGAGCTGCTGGGCAACCAGTTCAGCGTGGGGCTCTCCCGGATGGCCCGAACCATCAAGGAGCGGATGAGCCTGCGGGACACCGATTCCATCACCCCGCAGGAGCTGGTGAACGCCCGGACCGTCTCGGCGGTCATCAACGCCTTCTTCGGCTCGAGCCAGCTCAGCCAGTTCATGGACCAGACCAACCCCCTGGCCGAACTGACCCACAAGCGGCGGCTCTCCGCCCTGGGGCCCGGCGGTCTTACCCGGGAGCGTGCCGGCTTCGAGGTGCGCCACGTGCGCCACACGCACTACGGCCGGATCTGCCCCATCGAGACCCCGGAAGGTCCCAACATCGGGCTGATCTCGTCGCTGGCCACCTACGGCCGCATCAACGCCTACGGCTTCATCGAGACCCCCTACCGGAAGGTGGAGGAGGGGAGGACCACCGATCAGATCGAGTACCTCACCGCGGACCAGGAGGACCCCTTCATCGTCGCCCAGGCCAACGCGCCGCTGGACGACAAGGGCAGGCTGGCCTCCGAGACGGTGAAGGCCCGGGTACGGGACGACTACCCCGTGGTGAGTCCGGACGAGGTGCAGTACATGGATGTCTCGCCCACCCAGCTGGTGAGCGTGGCGGCCGGGCTGATCCCCTTCCTGGAGCACGACGACGCGAACCGGGCCCTGATGGGATCGAACATGCAGCGACAGGCGGTCCCGCTGGTCCGGCCCGACGCCCCCGTCGTGGGGACCGGGCTGGAGGGCCGGGCGGCCCGTGACTCCGGCGCCGTGGTCATCGCCCGGGAGGCGGGCGACGTGATCAAGGTCACCAGCGAGGCGGTCCTGGTGAAGCGGACCTCCAGGAAGTCCCGGGGCTTCGGTGTCTCGGAGATCGACGAGTACCGCCTGGTGAAGTTCAAGCGGACCAACCAGAACACCTGCATCAACCAGAAGCCCGTCGTGAAGGTGGGGGACAAGGTGGAGCGGGGGGACGTGCTGGCCGACGGGATGGCCACCGAGGGGGGCGACCTGGCCCTGGGCAGGAACGTCCTGGTGGCCTTCATGCCCTGGGGCGGCTACAACTTCGAGGACGCCATCGCGGTGTCCGAGCGTCTGGTCCGGGACGACGTGTTCACCTCGATCCACATCGAGGAGTACGAGATCCAGGTGCGGGACACCCGCCGGGGGCCGGAGGAGATCACCCGGGAGATCCCCAACGTGAGCGAGTCGAGCATCCGGAACCTGGACGAACGGGGCATAACCCGCACCGGCGCCCTGGTCGAGTCGGGGGATGTGCTGGTGGGCAAGGTCACCCCGAAGGGGGAGACCGAACTCAGCCCCGAGGAGCGCCTGCTCCGGGCGATCTTCGGTGAGAAGGCGGGCGATGTGAAGGATGCCAGCCTGAAGTCGCCGCCCGGGATGAACGGCATCGTCATCGACACCAAGGTCTTCAGCCGCAAGGAGCGGGACGAGAAGACACGCAAGGAGGACCAGAAGCGGGTCGAGCAGACGAAGGAACGGTTCGCGCGGCGCCGGCAGATGCTGAACCGGGACCGGGACGCCTTCATCGCCGACCTGCTGGGCGGGAAGACGGTGGGGGACATCCGTACCGCCCACACCAACCGGGTGAAGGTCCAGAAGAACAAGTGGACCAAGGACGTGCTGGACGGCTTCACCTTCGACCCGAACGAGGTGGTGGCCCTCGAAGACAAGTGGACCACCGACGAGCAGGTGAACCAGAAGGTCGTCGAGACGATCCGGATCGCCGAGCAGATGCTCGAGGAGATGGGGGAGCGGGAAGCGCTGGAGGTCGACAAGATCCAGCGGGGCGACGAGCTGCCCCCCGGCGTGAACCAGCTCGTGAAGGTCTACGTCGCCCGCCGGCGGAAGCTGGCCGTGGGGGACAAGATGGCCGGACGCCACGGCAACAAGGGCGTGGTCTCGAAGATCGTGCCCCTGGAGGACATGCCCTACCTGGAGGACGGAACCCCGGTGGACATGATCCTCAACCCCCTGGGCGTGCCCAGCCGGATGAACATCGGCCAGATCCTCGAGATCCACCTGGGCCTGGCCGCCACCAAGCTGGGCAAGCACACCGCCACCCCGGTGTTCGCCGGCGCCACCCTCGAGGAGATCAAGACGATGCTCGAGGAGGCGGACGAGGACCGGAGCGGCCGGATGGAGGTTTGGGACGGCCGGACCGGTGAGCCGGTCGAGCACCCGGTGACGGTGGGCTACATGTACATGCTCAAACTCTCCCACCTGGTGGACGACAAGATCCACGCCCGTTCCATCGGGCCGTACAGCCTGGTCACGCAGCAGCCCCTGGGCGGCAAGGCCCAGTTCGGCGGCCAGCGCTTCGGCGAGATGGAGGTGTGGGCGCTCGAGGCCTACGGCGCCTCGTTCACCCTGCAGGAGATGCTGACGTTCAAGAGCGACGATGTGGCCGGACGTTCGAAGATCTACGAGGCCATCGTGAAGGGGGAGAACCCCCCCGAGCCCGGTGTGCCCGAGTCGTTCAACGTGCTGGTGAAGGAGCTCAACTCCCTTGGGCTCGATGTCGTCATCCACGAAGACAACGGGGAGGGGACGCGCTAGATGCCCGGACCAGTGAGACTGCACTCGCCCCGCTTCAACGCGCTGACGATCCAGCTGGCCAGCCCGGAGAAGGTCCGGTCGTGGTCGTACGGTGAGGTCACGAAGCCGGAGACGATCAACTACCGCAGCTTCAAGCCGGAGAAGGACGGACTGTTCTGCGAGCGGATCTTCGGACCCGTGAAGGACTGGGAGTGCCACTGCGGCAAGTACAAGAGGATCCGCTATCGCGGGGTCATCTGTGACCGCTGCGGTGTGGAGGTCACCCAGAGCCGGGTGCGCCGGGAGCGGATGGGCCACATCGAGCTGGCCGTCCCGGTCGCTCACATCTGGTACTTCAAGAGCCTGCCCAGCACCATGGGCTACCTGCTCAACTTCTCGGTGCGCGACCTCGAGCGCGTCATCTACTACGAGTCGTACGTGGTCCTAGACCCCGGCGACGCGAAGGACGAGCTGGAGATGGGGCAGATCCTGGCCGAAGAGGACTTCCGCCGGCTGCGCTGGGAAGAGGAGAAGGAGTTCGAGGCCGAGATGGGCGCCCCGGCGCTGCGCAAGCTGCTCGATTCCATCGACGTGGACGAGCTGAGCGCCGAGCTTCGCACCCAGGCCCGGGTCGAGACGAGCCAGCAGCGCAAGAAGCAGGCCCTCAAGCGCCTGCGCGTGGTGGAGGCGTTCCGCCAGTCGGAGAAGAACAACCCGGCGTGGATGGTCATGAGCGTGCTGCCCGTGATACCGCCCGACCTGCGTCCGCTGGTGCCGCTGGAGGGGGGGCGGTTCGCCACGAGCGACCTGAACGACCTCTACCGGCGGGTGATCAACCGGAACAACCGGCTGAAGAAGCTCATCGACATCAAGGCGCCGGAGGTCATCCTCCGGAACGAGAAGCGGATGCTCCAGGAGGCGGTCGACGCCCTGCTGGACAACGGACGCCGGAGCCGCGCGGTACGCGGGTCGGGGAGCCGGGCCCTCAAGTCGCTGAGCGACCTGCTGAAGGGCAAACAGGGTCGTTTCCGGCAGAACCTGCTGGGCAAGCGGGTCGACTACTCCGGCCGTTCGGTCATCGTGGTCGGGCCGGAGCTGAAGATGCACCAGTGCGGCCTGCCCAAGACCATGGCGCTGGAGCTGTACAAGCCCTTCATCATCCGAAAGCTGGAGGAGCGGGGGCTGGTACAGACCATCAAGAGCGCCAAGAAGCTGGTGGAACGGGAGCAGCCCGAGGTGTGGGACATCCTCGAGGAGATCATCAAGGACCACCCGGTGCTGCTCAACCGGGCTCCCACCCTGCACCGCCTGGGCATCCAGGCCTTCCAGCCGGTGCTGGTGGAGGGGAAGGCCATCCGGCTGCACCCCCTGGTGTGCGTGGCGTTCAACGCCGACTTCGACGGGGACCAGATGGCGGTGCACGTGCCCCTGAGCTTCGAAGCGGTCCTCGAGGCCCGGATGCTCATGCTGGCCACCCACAACATCCTCTCCCCGGCTCACGGACGTCCCATCGACATCCCCACCCAGGACATGGTGCTGGGGATCTACTACCTCACGAAGCAGAACCCGGACGCGCAGGGTAAGGAGAGCCCGTTCCAGAGCATCGATGAGGCCATCATGGCCTATCATTTCGGGAACGTGTCCCTCCACGGTACCGTGCACATCCGGATGGGCGGCAGGATCGTGGAGACCACCATCGGCCGGATCCTCTTCAACGAGATCGTCCCCGAGGGGATCCCCTTCGTGAACGAGGTGCTCGACAAGAGGGGGACCGAGGCGCTGGCGGGTAAGGTCCACCGGCTGGTGGGCAACCGTGGGACGGTGGAGTTCCTGGACCGCCTCAAGGACCTGGGGTTCCACTACGCCACCATGTCCGGGGCGACGGTGAGTATCGATGACATCACGATACCGCCGGAGAAGGAACAGATGATCGCCGACGCCCAGAAGGAAGTGGCCCGGATCCATAAGATGTATACCCGGGGGATCATCACCGAGTCCGAACGCTACAACATGATCATCGACGTCTGGACCCATACCACCTCGGACGTCTCGGAGATCATGTTCCGCCGCATGGCGGAGGACCGGAACGGCTTCAACCCGGTCTACATGATGGCCGACTCCGGTGCCCGGGGTTCGAAGGAGCAGATCCGTCAGCTGGCCGGCATGCGGGGCCTGATGGCCAAGCCGCAGAAGAAGATCACCGGTCAGGTGGGGGAGATCATCGAGAACCCGATCGTGGCGAACTTCCGCGAGGGGCTCTCGGTGCTGGAGTACTTCATCTCCACCCACGGTGCACGGAAGGGACTGGCGGACACGGCGCTGAAGACCGCCGACGCCGGCTACCTCACCCGGCGCCTGGTGGACGTGGCCCAGGACGTCATCGTCTCCGAGCAGGACTGCGGGACGATCAAGGGTCTCTACCTCGACGACCTGAAGGAAGGCGAGGAGATCATCGAGCCGATGCGCGACCGGATCCTCGGCCGCGTGGCCCTCGAGGACATCATCGACCCGGAGAACGACGAGCTCATCATCAGGGCCGGTGAGGAGATCACCGAATCGGTGGCGGAGCGGATCGAAGACTCCGGGCTGGAAGAGGTGCTGGCACGTTCGGTGCTGACCTGCGAGTCGCGCCGGGGGGTCTGCCAGCTCTGTTACGGCCGGAACCTGGCCACGGGCAAGCTGGCGAACGGCGGCGAGGCGGTGGGGGTGATGGCCGCCCAGAGCATCGGGGAGCCGGGTACCCAGCTCACGCTCCGCACCTTCCACATCGGGGGTACGGCCAGCCGGATCACCGCCCAGTCGGAGATCACGGCCAAGCAGGCCGGGCACCTGGAGTTCAAGGGCGTCCGGACCGTCCAGCAGGAGACCGAGGACGGCAGCCGCACGGTCGTGCTGAACCGGACCGGGAAGATCTTCATCAAGGACGAGCGGGATCACGTCCTCACCAAGTACAACGTGCCCTACGGCGCCGCCATCCGGGTGGAGGACAGCCAGGAAGTGGAGAAGGGGGACAAGATCTACGAGTGGGACCCCTATTCCACGGTCATCCTCACCGAGTACGACGGTGTGGTGGAGTACCAGGACCTGGTGGACGAGCTCACGGTCCGGGAGAAGCTGGATGAGCAGACCGGCTCGAAGGAGCGGGTCATCATCGAACACCGGGACAAGAGCCTGAACCCCCAGATCACGCTCAACGACTCCGACGGCAAGAAGCTGGGTACCTATATCCTGCCCACCGGCTCGATCCTCCAGGTCAAGGACGGCCAGGAGGTGAAGTCGGGAGATGTCCTGGTGAAGATCCCGCGGGAGATCTCGAAGACCCGGGACATCACCGGCGGCCTGCCGCGGGTGGCGGAGCTCTTCGAGGCGCGCAAGCCTAAGGAACCCTCCGTGGTCACCGAGATCGACGGTGTCGTGAGGTTCGGCGGTACGATCCGGGGCGCCCGGGAGCTGATCGTGGAGGGAGAGCACGAGGAACGCTCCTACCGGATCCCCTACGGCAAGCACATCCTGGTCCACGAGAACGACTACGTGACCGCGGGTGAGCGGCTGAGCGAGGGGTCGGTGAACCCCCACGACATCCTGGCCATCCTGGGTACGGGCCGGGTCCAGGAGTACCTGGTGAACGAGATCCAGGAGGTCTACCGCCTCCAGGGCGTGACCATCAACGATAAGCACATCGAGGTCATCGTCCGCCAGATGCTCCAGAAGGTGCGGGTGGCGGACCCCGGGGACACGAACCTGCTGGAGAACCAGACGGTCGACCGTTTCGTCTTCCTGGACGAGAACGAGGTGACCACCGAGGCGGGCGGTAAACCCGCCACCTCCGAGCCGGTGCTGCTGGGCATCACCAACGCGGCCATCTCCACCGAGTCGTGGATCTCCGCGGCCTCCTTCCAGGAGACCACGCGGGTACTCACCGATGCCTCCATCCGTGGCAAGCGGGACGATCTGCTGGGGCTGAAGGAGAACGTGATCGTCGGGCAGCTCATCCCGGCGGGCACCGGGAACCGCGACTTCCGGGGCCTCCAGGTCTACGACCCCGAGCTGGACGCCCTCGGCGAGGCCATCCACGCCGAGATCGAGGCGCAGCGCGAGGCGGAGGTGGCGGTGGGGACCACGGAGACGGAAGAGGCGACCGCCGCTTCGTAGGGGAGCGGTCAGGCCCCCAGGTCCCCGGGTCGCGGGCACCCCCCTGTGAGGGAGGTGCGACGCGGCGGACGCAGAAAGTGTGTCGAAACCGGGGAGAAGGGGCTTTTTAGAGAGTTTGCACGTTGACAGAAGGGCGGCTCGGCCTATTTTGCGAGTCTGTCCCAATGACGGGTCACAAGCAGTCGGAGCAAAGATTTGCCCACCATCAACCAGTTGGTCCGGAAGGGCCGGAAGAAGGTCAAGAGCAAGGGCAACACGCCCGCGCTGAAGGGCTCACCGCAGAAGCGGGGGGTCTGCACGCGCGTGTACACGACCACGCCCAAGAAGCCCAACTCCGCCCTCCGCAAGGTGGCACGTGTCCGTCTCACCAACCGGATGGAGGTCACGGCCTACATCCCGGGTGAGGGGCATAACCTGCAGGAGCACTCCATCGTGCTGATCCGGGGAGGCCGTGTGAAGGACCTCCCGGGCGTGCGGTACCACATCGTACGGGGCACGCTCGATGCCAGCGGTGTCGAGGATCGTACGCAGGGGCGCTCCAAGTACGGCACCAAGCGGCCCAAGTAGGGGGACCTGAATGCCGCGACGCAACAGACCAGAGAAGCGGGAACTCGCACCGGACCCGGTCTACGGATCGCAGATGGTCACCCGTTTCATCAACAGCCTGATGCGCAAGGGTAAGAGGGGCCTGGCTGAAGGCATCTTCTATAACGCCCTCGAGCGCGTCAAGAACGTCTCCGGCGGTGAGGAGCTCCAGGTCTTCGAGAAGGCCGTGAGCAGCGTCAAGCCGTCGGTGGAAGTGAAGTCGAGGCGTGTCGGCGGCGCCACCTACCAGGTGCCGGTGGAGGTCCCTCGGGACCGCTCCCTGGCCCTGGCGATCCGGTGGGTCATCGAGAGTGCCAAGAGTCGGCCGGAACACACGATGGCTCAGCGACTGGCCGCTGAGCTCCTGGCCGCATCGAAGGGTGAGGGTTCAGCGGTGAACAAGAAGGAGGACACCCACCGGATGGCCGAAGCCAACAAGGCTTTCGCCCATTACCGGTGGTAGTTCCCTCCTTCCTCTGCGTGCCCTCCTGAGTTCGCCCTTCCGGAACTTCTAGAACCAGCCAGCCATCGTCTGAGGTACGGGACGCC
>JAWOFN010000050.1:0-31142 GCA_046497505.1 bacterium
TCGCCATCGTCGACGTCCTGAAGACCTTCCTGGAGGACAAGGGCCACAAGGTCTTCACCGCTTACGATGGTGAGGAGGCGGTTCAGGCCGCCAAGCAGGAACGTCCCCACATCATCCTCCTGGACATCTACCTGCCCAAGATGGACGGGATCGAGGTGCTCAAGCAGGTCCGCCAGTTCGACGAGTCCGCCGGCGTGATCATGATCACCGCTTTCCGCGAGGAGGAATTGGCGAAACAGGCACTGGAGCTGGGGGCCTTCGACTACATCACCAAGCCCTTCGACTTCGACTACCTCGAGAGAGCACTGGAGACCAAGCTCCAGCTCATGCTGATGTAAGGGACCTCCTTTCCCCGAACAGTCTGATGGACGGCCCGATGAGGGGATCCGGGACGTCTCCGCCCGGTGGCGGCCAACAGGGCCGCCGGTTCCTGCCCCTCGGGCAAGGCCCCCATGGAGCTCCCCGCCGGCTACCTGCTGAGCAGGGCCATGGTCTTCCGTACCGACTGCTGCCCCGGCCTGGCCCTGGAGTATCGGCGGGGGGATTCCCGCGTCGCCGTCCTCCAGATCGCCGGTCACCGCCCCCTGACGACCGCGGGCCCGGCCCGCACCGTTTCTGGGACTTTTCACTGTCGCATCGACCGGGTATGCTGAGGGGTAATCCGTTCACACCCCTTATCGGACGGGGCGACCCTCCTCGGCTCCGGGGGACGGGAGAAAGGATGTTCGTGGCGAAACCGTATGGCTGGACGCTCGCCGTGCGCGCGGCCGCGCTCGCGGCGCTTATCGCAGGGACGATCCCCTCATCCGCCTCCGCCCAGCCCGGTCACCCCACCGGACTGCGGGGAGGCCTGCTGGTCCCCTCCGCCCTGACCCTGAACGGGGGTTCGGCGGTCCTGGGGAGCTACGGGAGCTTCACCCGGGAGGGGAACCTCAACTCGGTGACGGGCAACGGCTACGGGGCCTGGGGCGTCAGCGACGTCCTGCAGGTCTACGGTTCCCGGGCCACCTTCTTCTCGGGCACCGGCCCGGGATATTTCGACTACAGCGGCTTCACCCAGGGAGACGCGGTGGGCCCGCTGGGCCTGGTCTTACGTCTTCCCGGTGAACGGAGCCGCCCCTTCCAGTTCGCCTTCCAGGGCGCGATGACCCCGGCGATCAACAGCCGCTGGGTCATCGGGCACGACTATCCCTACGGCCGTGATTCCTTCGATATCCATCTTAGCCTGCTCCAGGGCGTGTCGGCGGGGCAGGTCGACCTGCGCTTCATCGAGGGCCTCGTGGTCAGTGACGACTCCCCCGGGAGCGTGGGCACCCACGCGGTCCTGGGCGGCGGCATGACCTGGTGGGCCGCCCGCTGGCTGGGCCTGGAGGCGGAACTCCTCAGCCGACTGGAGACCGAGGCCCCGGTGGGTATCATGGATGACTACCTGGGGGCCAGCGGCGGGATCACCCTGCAGCTCACCGACTGGCTGGCCGCCCGGGGCGGCTATCTGCTGGGGCTGAGCAGCGAACGGACCGACGGTGTGGGGACCCGCGCCGAATCGTGGATGGCCTACGGACAGATGGAACTGCAGCTCGGCCGCACCTCGCACCGGGAACCGGTTCGCCGCCGGGCGGCACGGGCCCGGGAGCCGGGCGAACCCACCGAGGTCATACCCGAGGACTCCGACGCGGACGGTGTGCCGGACAGCATCGACCTCGAACCGGACACCCCCCTGGGCGCGGAGGTCGATGCCCGGGGCCGGGCCGTCGACAGCGACGGCGACGGGGTACCCGACGGTATCGACCAGGAGCCGCAAACCCTGCCGGGCGCCGTGGTGGATGAGTTCGGGCGGGCACTGGACACCGACGGGGACGGTATCCCCGACGGCATCGACGTCGAGCCGGACACCCCGGAGGGTGCGGCGGTGGACGCCGAGGGCCGGGCCATCGACAGCGACGGCGATGGGGTGCCGGACGGTATCGACGTCGAGCCGGACACTCCCCGCGGCATGCCGGTCGACGCCCGGGGCCGCGCTCTGACGGGCATGGAGGCGGAACTCATCACCCGCGGCCTCCTCACCCTCAACACGGTCTACTTCGACTACAACTCCACGCGGATCAAGCCGGAGTCGTACGCCACGCTCCGCGAGGTCGGGCTCATCCTGGCCAAGTACGACGATCTGAAGGTCGAGGTGGGCGGGCATACCGACAGCATCGGGGGGGAGACGTACAACCAGGCGCTCAGCCTCGCCCGCGCCCAGGCGGTGCTGAACTGGCTGCTGGACAACATCCCCGAATTGAGCCTGAGCCAGTTCACCCTCTACGGCTACGGGGAATCACAGCCGGTGGCCACGAACGACACCGAAGAGGGCCGGCTCCTGAACCGGCGCGTGGAGTTCAAGGTCCTCAACACCTCGGAACTGGAGAAGTACCGCCCGCCGAACGGCGGCTGATCCGCAAAACATCGACAGCACCAGCAGGGCCCCCGTCACCGGCACATACCCGGAGGCGGGGGCCATCTTCGTTCACTCCTCGAGCCGCACGTAACCCTTCCAGAGGCGTCCGGTCTCCTCCAGAGCCAGGAGCGTGTGCCCGTGGCTGATGCACCAGGCGGGCAGGTCCCACTGGATGCCGCCGTCGTCGGCCAGCACCTCCACGACCGTCCCCGCCTCCAGGTCCCGGACGAACTCCTGCAGCTCGGTGATGGGGACCGGGCAGGCCCGTCCCGTCACATCCAGGGTGCGGTCCGCTCTGTGGGGCTGCTCGCTCATGGGGCCGTAAAGAAACCGCCGCGGGGCTGCCGGAGCAACCTCGCGACGGTGAGAGGATCGGGGCCGCTCTTAGAAGGCGGGCCCCAGGATGACGGCGTTAAGCACCAGCTGATGCATCCCCTCCACGAACATCCGGTAGAGGGGGTCGTCGGCGAAGAGGACCACCTGACCCCGTCCCACGCTCTCCACGATGAGCCACGCCTTCCTGCTCACCTCTTCCGGGGCGCCCTCGGCGGCGTAGCCGCTGAGCAGGGGGTCCCGGCTGAAGACGGCCACGTTCACACCCCGTTCGGTGAGGGCGAACCCGCCGGTGCCCCGCTTGAGGACCGCCATCCGCTCGGGCATGCCGAAGGCCATCCAGTGCTCCGGCTCCAGCACGACCTCCCACATGCCGCCCGGGGTGCGGGAGATGCGCCGCTCGTATGCCTGCTGCTCCAGGCTCTTGCGCGCCAGCTCGGCGGGCTGGTCGGAGGGTGCCTCCTCGTCACGCTGGCCGCGGCTGCGTCCGGCGGAGCTCACACCGGTCAGGCCGGAGACGTCCTCGGTGGCGAAAGCGGCGCCGCCGTCGAACCCTATGAGGGTACCCCCGCCGCGGAGCCAGGTCCTGAGGGCCGCGAGCCCCTGCTCGCCGAAGTAGCGCTGATAGCTGCGGCCGCTGCCGTCGCTCGGGAGGATCAGGACGTCGTAGCCGGTGAGGTCCAGCCCGCCCAGCCGCTCGGCGGAGACGTTGGTGTAGTCGAAGCAGGGGAAGCGCTCCTCCAGGAAGTGCCACACCTCGCCGAAGGCACCGGAGCTGAGGCCCTCCCCCCCGGCCACCGCGATCCGGGGCCTGCGCATGTAGCGGTAGGAACCGGCCCCAAGGTCGGAACCGGCGGCCACCAGGCCGGACTGCAGGGCATAGGCGGTCACGCCCCGTTCCCCGACCACCCGGGCCACCCGGTCGTGGACCGTCTCGGGGTTGCGGAAGATCGGTACCAGGAAGGTCCCCGCCGGGAACTCATACCCCTCGGTGGTGAACTCCTCCCCGGACACGTTGACCCGCAGCTCCATGTTGAGCAGGTCGTTGGCGGCCAGCAGGGCGGAGGTCCCGTGATAAGGGATGGCGTAGGCATAACCCGCGCGCCCCCCCTCCACCGAACCGGTGCGGGCCGGGGGCGCGTCCACCGTCTCCAGCCCGCCGGGCGTCTCACCCAGGGCGTACGCCTCCACGCTGAAGGCCAGGGGGAGCGACCAGGCGGAGAGGTCGTAGAAGCTGGTGTCCTCCAAGGCCGGCTTCGGCTCCATGAGGACCTCCACCGCCACGCCCTTCGGCTGACCCAGGGGGACGAAGTAAGTCCCGGCCGGGAAATCCATGCGTTCCGGGGCGGGATGGATACCGTATCCCCCGGCCACCCGGCTCCGGAAGGAGCTGCCGGCCTGCTGCACCTCGATACCCTGGGCCCGGAGCAGACGGACCAGGCGATCCGCGTTGTAGGGGTCGGTGTCCGGCACCAGGGCGTACCCCTTCACCGGCCCCTCCCCCTTCTCGATGGCCTTCCGGAAGAAGGTGAGGAAGTCGGCGAGCCGTTCCCTGCGCTTCTCGGCCGTCACCCGGAGGGTGGCCATGCTGGTGGTGAAGTGCCCATGCACCCGGTCCCGGAGGGTGAGGACCGTATCGTCCTCCCGCTCCAGCGCCAGTCCGGCGGACCCGCCGCCCCCCTGCTCATACGTCATGCCGATGGCCCCCATCATGCTGGGCCACGAGTCACCGTAGCTGGGGTAGTAGAGGTCGAAGGTCTGACGGGTGTAGTAGGGCCAGCCGAACCGGTCGAAGGCGGAGGCGTTGGCCCGGCCGTAGATCTCCTGCCACTTCTCCATCACCTCGGGATAGGAGGTGTGGATCGGCCGGTCCGCCGGGAAGAAGAAGTAGCTGCTGGAGGAACCCATCTCGTGGAAGTCCACGTGCACCACCGGGTTCCATTCCAGGTACTCGGCGATGCGGAGACGGGTCTCCAGCTGGGTCTGCCATGCCCAGTCCCGGTTGAGGTCGAAGAAGTAGTGGTTGCTCCGGCTCCCCGGCCAGTCCTCGCTGTGCTCCCAGGCCTCCCTCCGGGCGTTCGGCTCCGAACCGCGCCGCTTCTGGTAGCTGTGGACGTACCGGTCCCTTCCGTCCGGGTTGAGCAGAGGGTCGATGATGACCACCAGCTCTTCCAGGATCTTCGTGGTCACCGCGTCGCTGCCGGCGGCGAGCTGGTAGACCGCCTGCATGGCGGCCTCGCTGGAGACCGACTCGTTCCCGTGCACGTTGTAGGAGAGCCAGGCGATGGCCGGACTCTCCTGGATGATCCGGTCCAGTTCGGCCTGCTGTGCCCCGCGGGGATCTGCCAGCCGTCCCATGTCCCGCCGCACCTCTCCCAGCCTCTCCAGGTTCTCCGGGAGGGAGATGGTGAGCAGCATGAGCTCGCGGCCTTCGACCGACCGTCCGTAGGAGCGCATGGTCACCCGGTCGCTGGCCGCGTCCACCGCCTCGAGGTACGCCTTGATCCGGTGATGCCAGGTGAATGCGTCCCCGATCGTGTAGCCCAGGAAGGACTCGGGGGTGGGGATGGAGGCATCGTAGGTGCCCCCCGGGAACCACTCGAAACGCTCCTGCGCGGAGGCCTGGAAAGGCAGCAGAAGCAGGAGCAGAAGGGTCATGAATGCGCGGCGCATGGAGCCATCCTTTGCCGATTCTCGGGTGTCGTGTATGGACGTTTTCCCTTTACCTGCGTCCTATCATCACATGTATTGCGGTATAAGGAACACCAACCAGCCGCAGATTCCCCTTACAAAGCATACGTCATTCCTGTCGGGAGACAGGGGTAGATTCCACACTGTGCGTGAACACAGAGGACGGACGCTCGCCGGAGACCCGTCGATGCAGCCGCCTCCCCTGTCCAGCGAGGTGAACGAAGCAGCCATGCAGTCATTACTGGACCGACTCCGAAGCAGCCGGGTGCTGCTGATCCTCCTCATCGGAGGTATGGCCCTGGTCCTGCTGTCACAGCAGCGTGAGCTCCAGCGGCTGCGTGATCACTCCGCGGCCCAGGTCGACATGCTCGAGCGCCAGCAGGAACTCACCGCCCGGGCCGTCCAGCACCTGGAACTGATACGTAAATACAACGTCCCCTACCGTTATCTTGAGGTCCTCGCCGACGCAAGCGAAGAACTCGACCTGGAGCTGGAGTTCATGGTCGGGCTCATGCAGGTGGAGAGCCACTTCGATCCGAACGCCCAGAGCCACAAGAACGCCTATGGACTGATGCAGGTCCGCTACCCGACGGCCCTGGAACTCGATCCCGCCCTGCGGTCCTTCTGGCAGCTCTTCGAACCGGAGCGGAACATCCGCCTGGGTGCGCTCTACTTCCGCAAGCTCCTGGACCGCTACGATGGGGACTACCGCATGGCCGCCCTGGCCTACAACCGCGGACCGAACCGGCTGGAAGGAGAACTCCTCATCGGTGAGGTCTCCGACCGGTACTACCGGAAGATCATGACCGCGGGGATCGTGGACTGAACCCTCCGCCCGGCCCCCCGGGCATGCGAGACGCCCCCTCTCCCGAACCGCTCAGAGCCATCCATGGGACGTGTACCACTGGGCGGTCTCCTGGAGACCTTCCTCCAGGCTGCGTCCCGGCTTCCACTCCAGCTCCTCACCGGCCCGCCCGGTGTCCATGACCCAGTAGCGCTCCCTGAACTCCCGGATCCGGGATCGTGTCAGCGCCTCCACCCCTCCCCCCACCCTCATCAGCATCTCGTTGAGCACCGCCGCGGGATAGAGGAGGGCGGGGGGCAGGGGTACCTGAAGCACCCCGTGCCCCAGCACCTCCCCCATGGTCCGGATGAGGCGGCTCATCCAGTAGGGCTCCGGGTCGGCGGCATGGTAGGTCCGCCCGGCCGCTCCGGGGAACCTGCCCGCCCGCTCCAGCAGGTCCGCCAGATCGGCGGCGTGGATCAGGCTCACCAGGGAGTCCCCCCGGACCCTGGGGCAGATCCTCCACTTCGCTCCCCGGAAGAGGGAGAGCATGTCCCGCTCCCACGGGCCGTAGACCACCGCGGGCCGTACGATGGTCAGGGGGATGGACCCCGCTCCCGCTCGACAGGCCTCCTCCCCCTCCAGTTTGCTGGCACCATACGGTCCGATCGGTTCCGGGGGGTCCTCCTCGGTCCGGGGCCGGCCCCTCCGGGAGGGGCCCGCCGCCGCCTGACTCGAGATGTAGACGAGACGCTCCAGCCGTGCGTGCTCCCTGCACATCGCCACCAGGTCGGCGGTCCCCTCCTCGTTCACGCGGAAGTAGCGTGAGGGGTCGCGGCTCTTGGTCACCCCGGCCGCGTGGAAGAGCAGGTCGACTTCCTCCAGCAGGGGGGGGAGGGTCTCCGGGCGGGTGATGTCGCCGACCACCTTCTCGGCGCCGATCCCCTCCAGGGCACCGAGGTCGGAACTCGCCCGGACCATGGCCTTCACCCGGTAGCCCCTGCGCACCAGGAGAGCGGTGAGATGAGACCCCACGAAGCCGTTCGCGCCGGTGATGAGGGCCGTTCGCGGCGATGGTTCCAACCGGGTCTCCCGTGGTTCTCTGGAGGTGCCGCAGGCGGCGGGGTGTACGGTTGACACCCGCGGACGACGCGGGCTATCGTGCATTGCCTTCGCACCCGCCCTGACCTGCGGGAGGGGCAGGATGCGTCGCGAGGCCGAACGCGCCCTGAAACCGATTCCGGACGAGTGGCGAGTATAGTCGCCGATCTGACATCACCACAAGGTTCCCTGCCACCCTGAGAACGGATTCGAATGGATCTCTTCGAGCGCTGCTACGAGTGGAAAGACTGGAAGGTCGCCCAGCAGTTCGGGTACTACCCCTACTTCACCCCCATCGAGAGCGAAGCGGGTCCTGAAGTGGTCATCGACGGGGAACCGCGTATCATGCTGGGATCCAACAACTACATGGGCCTGACCAACCATCCGGAGGTGAAGGAGGCCGCCGCCCGGGCGGTCCGCGACTACGGCACGGGCTGCACCGGCTCCCGTTTCCTCAACGGCACCCTGGATATCCATGTGGACCTGGAGGAGGCCCTGGCCGACTGGCTGGGGAAGGAGGCCGCCCTGGTCTTCTCGACCGGCTTCATGGTGAACCAGGGCGTGATCTCCTCCCTGGTCACCCGGGAGGACGTGGTCCTCTCCGACCGCCTCAACCACGCCAGCATCGTGGAAGGATGCCGGCTGGCCATGGGGGAGACCCTCAAGTTCAAGCACGACGACATGGAGGACCTGGAACGCCTGCTCGATTCCGCCGGGGAGAGGGGGAAGCTCATCGTGGCGGACGGTGTCTTCAGTGCCGAGGGGACGGTGGCGGACATCGGCACCATCCTCGACCTGGCGGAGGAGTACGAGGCCCGGGTCATGATCGACGAGGCCCATTCCCTGGGCGTGTACGGATCGGAAGGCCGCGGGGCCTCCGAGGCCCAGGGACACCTCGACCGGGTGGACCTGCTCATGGGCACGTTCAGCAAGTCCTTCGGCGGGGTCGGCGGCTTCGTGGCCGGTCCCCTGGAGGTGATCATGTGGATCAGGCACAAGGCCCGTCCCATGATCTTCAGCGCCAGCCTCCCCCCCGCCAGCGTCGCCACCGCCCGCAAGGCCCTGGACGTGATCCGTGCCGGGGACGACCTGCGGGAGGCCCTCTGGGAGAACTCCAACAGGATGCGGGACGGCCTGGTGGGACTGGGTTACGACATCGGCGGGTCCACCAGCCAGATCATCCCCCTCCACGTGGGGGACGACATGGTCTGCCTGAAGTTCTGGAAGTCCCTCTATGACGCCGGGGTCTTCACCAACGCCTTCATCCAGCCCGCCACCCCGCCCGGGGGCGCCCTCATCCGGACCTCCTACATGCCCACACACACCGAGGAGATGCTGGACCGTGCCCTCGAGCTGATGGGTGAGGTGGGTCGCCAGACGGGAGTGCTCTCGTGAGCGGGGACCTGGAGGTCCGGGAGATCACCGGCACCGGCCGGGAGCTGCAGCAGTTCATCCGGTTCCCCTGGCGGATCTACCGCGGGCTCTACCCCCACCCGAACTGGGTCCCCCCCCTGCTGAGCGCCGAGAAGGCCCTGCTGGACAAGTCACGGTCGCCCTTCTTCGAGCACGGTGACGCAGCCTATTTCATGGCTTTCCTTGAGGGGAGACCGGTGGGCCGGATCGCCGGGATCGTGAACGACCTCCACGTGGAGTTCCAGCGGGAGGAGGCCGGATTCTTCGGTTTCTTCGAGACGGTGCAGGACCAGGCGGTGACCGACGCCCTGGTGGGACGGGCGGCGGATTGGGTGCGGGAGCGGGGTCTGAAGACGATGCGGGGCCCCATGAACTTCTCCACCAACGAGACCTGCGGCCTGCTGGTGGACGGCTTCGACGAGCCCCCCACCATCATGATGACCTACAACCCCCCCTGGTACGAGACCCAGCTCCTGACCGCCGGTCTGGAACCGGTCAAGCTCCTGCTCTCCTACTTCATCCAGGCGGACTCGGACATCGAGCGCATCATCCGGATCGCCCGGAAGGCCCAGGAGAAGGCGGGCGTGGAGATGCGCGCCCTCGACATGAGCCGCTTCGAGGAAGAGGTGGACCTGGTCAAAGGGATCTACAACGAAGCCTGGGAGCGGAACTGGGGCTTCGTCCCCATGACCGACGCGGAGTTCGATCACCTGGCGAAGGACCTCAAGCCGGTGGTGGACCCGGACTTCGTGAAGATCGCCTCCATCGAAGGCGAACCGGTGGGCTTCTCCCTGACCGTGCCGGATGTGAACCAGGTCCTCATCGACATGAACGGCCGTCTCTTCCCCTTCGGCTGGATCAGGCTGCTCCTCGGGCTGAAGAGGATCGACGTCGCCCGGGTCATCGCCCTGGGGGTGAAGAAGGAGTACCAGGGCATCGGACTGGGCAGCATGTTCTATGCCGACGCCTTCGATGTGGCCCGCAGGAAGGGTTACCGGGGGGGGGAGGCCTCCTGGATCCTCGAGGACAACACGGACATGCGCAAGCCGATGGAGGCCATGAGCGCGGAGGTCAACAAGCGCTACCGGGTGTACGACCTGGCCCTCTGACCCGGTCCGCGGGGACCCGGCCAGGATGCCCTCCATAGGGTCCGGCCCTAGCTTCCTTCGGGGTCGCTCCCCGGGGGCAGGCTCAGCTCCTCCGCCCCGCTCTCCAGGCCGGTCACCTTGCTCTGGACCTGCGTGAGACGTCTCTCCCCGTCCTCGTAGGCGCCCCGCGCGTTCTTCAGGTGGGTCCCCAGGCGCCCGTAGTCGCTGGCCAGCTTGTCCAGGTCCCCCTGGATCCTGCGCAGGTGGCTCAGGATCTCGTTCCCCCGGCGCTCCAGTTCCATCCCCTTCAGGCCGAAGAGGATCACCTGCAGGTAGGCGTAGAAGGAGTTGGGGCTCACCGGGATCACCCGCCGCTGGATGGAGTACTCGAGCAGCTCGTTCCCCTCCCCCTCCTCCTCCCGCAGGATCGTCTCGTAGTAGACGTTCTCGGCCGGGATGTACATCAGGGCGAAGTCGTAGGTGCCCTCGTCGGGGAGGATGTACCGGTCGGCGATCTCGTCCACCCGCTTCTTCACCCCGCGCATGAAGACCTTCCGCTGCCTGCGTCTCTCATCGTCCCCCTCGGCGGCCAGGACGGCCTTGAAGTCCTCGATCGGGAACTTGCTGTCGATGGGCACCATCCGGTCGCCGATCCGGATCACCGCGTCGACCGTGGTCCCGTCGGCGAAGGAGTGCTGGATGCCGTAGAGGCTGCGGGGGAAGATGTCGGAGAGGAGTTTCTCGAGGAAGATCTCCCCCAGCCCCCCCCGGAGCTTGGGACTCTTGAGGATGTCCTCGAGGCTGGCGATGTCCTTGCCCAGGTCGAAGAGCTTCTTCGTGGCCTCGGAGAGGGAACCCAGCTCCTTCTTCAGGTCCGCCACCGTCTTCCCCGAGGCGTCCAGCCGCTCGTCCAGGACCTTGCGCTGACCTTCGAGGCGTTCGCCGAGGGATTCCTGCAGCTCCTTCAAGTGCTTGCTCACCCGCTCCACCTGTTCGTTGGCGTCCCGCAGGGCGGTCTCCTGACCCTGGTGGAGCCGGTCGGAGATCTCCTGCCGGGTGCGGTCCACCTCCTCACCCAGCGATCGCATGCGGGCGAGGGTGAGGGCCAGGACGCCGACCACGGCCAGCAGGGCGAGGGCGGTGAGGGCCAGGAGCACGATGATGCCGGGGGAGGGTTCCATACGGCATAATCTATGCCCGGGGTGGGACGGGGGGCAACGGGGGGCCGGGGAGCACCCCCCCTCACTTCAGCAGCAGCACCTTGCGCGTGTACCGGTGTCCCTCGACCTGGAGGACCACCAGGTAGATACCCGCGGCGGATGTTCGGCCGCTCCTCTCCCTGCCGTCCCACACCTGCTCATAGGTCCCGGCGGCCAGCCGGGCGTCCAGCAGGCGCCGCACCCTGCGTCCCCGGGTGTCGAGCACGTCCAGGCGTACCTCGCGGTCCGGGCCCGGGGGAAGACGGAAACGCACACGGGTGCTCGGGTTGAACGGGTTCGGCACCGCGGGGAGGAGTTCCACCCCCGGAGCCTCAGGCTCCAGGGTGAGGGAGACGGGCCCTATCCAGGCGGAACGCCCGCCGGCGGTGCGGACCCGTACCGCCGCGGCGACCGGCAGCGCGCCCCGGACATCCGGCCCGGTGGGGACCCGGCTGTACAGGAGGGGGAGCTCCCCGGTCCGCCAGGTGAGTTCCTCCCCGGCGGGACGCCAGGTCCTCCCATCGTCCGGGGGGCCCCCTGTGCCCTCACCGGGCGAGGCCAGGAAGGGCTGGAAGCTCAGCGGGCCCTCACAGGCGAGCACCTGCCAGCGGAGCTCCATGCTCCGGGGCGCCTCCTCGACGTCGAGCCCCGAGAGGGCCAGCGGCTCCCCGACCGGACGCAGCCCCCCGTCGGCGGGATCCTCCCCCAGGTCCCATCGGACCCATCCGCCGTCGGGGAGGACCGCTTCCAGGACGAAGGGGCCCGGTCCGGGGGAGGCGGCGTACCATCGTCCCGTTCCGTCGTCCGATGCGAACACCCTCCTCCCGGGCGTGTGGAGGACCAGGGGCACCTGCTGTCCGGGCGCCGGACCCCAGAGCCACCGGGGGAGGGGCGGGAGGGAGGGAGGGGCCACCTCCACCTGCTGCTGCCAGCGGCGCACCCCCTCCGCTTCCCCGCTCTCCAGGGTCACCCGGTAAGGGCCCGCAGGCAGGCCGGCGAGGCGCTCCCTCTCCCAGGTCCCGGCCGCCGCCGGGCCGCTCCATACCGCCCCACCTCCCGGACCCGTGATCCGCACGCTCCCTCCGGGACCGGCGTGCCATACCAGCTCGAGGCTGCCCGCCCCTCCCAACGCCCTCAGGACCGTTCCTCGGGATGCCGCCCCGGCCGGCCACGAGGGGCGGGCGAGGAGGGATGGGGCCGCGGGGCGGGGGGGTGAGGGCTGCCAGCTCACGACGCTGTCGCTCTCGACGGCCACCGCCTCTCCCCAGGAGATCGGGAAGGAGGCTCCGGCGGTCCCTCCACCCGGTATGCGGAAGCGGCCCGCCCATGCCTGCTGCAGGGGGTCCCATCGGCTCACGGCCCTCACCCCGGAGAGCTGGAGGACCTCCTCCGCAGTGCGTTCCGCCAGGGAGTCGGCGATCCCGGCCAGGGCCAGTCCCGGGGTCAGCTCGCGCAGGGCGGGCGCGTACCGTCGGGGACCGCTGACCTCGAGGGTGCCCGCCGCGGCGCTGACCAGCGCGAAACCGGTTCCCGGCCCCAGGGGGAAGTCCTCCCCCGAGAGGCTTCCCGCCGGGTCCCGGACCGCGGAGACCCAGGCCCCGGTCGCCCCGTCCCAGCGGGCCAGCTCCCCCGCGTCGGGAAGACGTCCCAGCCAGTCCCACGCGGAATCCAGCCCCGGGTCGTCGAGCGTGGGCGTCATGAGGAGCACCCCCGCGGGGAGGGGCTTCCGGACGGCGGTGGTGTGGGCGATCCGCACCGCCCCCGGGGTGATGTGCTCCTGGGGCGGGTTGAGGCCGTCCTCCACCCGGGCGGCCACCTGCCAGAGCGTGCCCTCTGCCAGGCCGGATACATCCACGGTCACCTCCCCCGAGCCTTTGCCGATCATGGGAGGATCGGAGGGAGCGGGACAGCGTGCGCCCGTCTCGGCGACGAACTCCAGGCTGCCCGTCACCTCACCATCGTCGAGGAGCTCGTAGCCCAGGACCAGGGCGGTGTCCGCACGGGCCGGGAGCGTCGACGTCCAGTGGAAGACCGGGGGCGGGTTGGGGGCCAGCAGCGGGAGGGGGATCTCCTGGGGGGAGGTACCGCTCACCACGAAGAGGCCCTCACTGACCCCGGCGGCCGCGCCGTCCCCCTCCACCTCGAGGGTGTCGCCCGGGGACCAGGCTGCGGCCGCGCCTTCCTCCTTCCGGAGGTTGCCCAGGTTCAGGTTCCAGTTCCCCAGCGAGTCGGTGACGGCGGCCAGCCAGGCCGAGCCGTCCCCGGAGCGGGACCGGAGGAAGACATGGGCGTCCGCAGCGGCCCCCTCCGGACCGGCCAGGACCCCGTAGACGGTATAGGGCACGGTCGGGCTCACCGTACCCATCTCCTGGGTCCTGAGGGAGTCGGCCGGGACCATGGTGCCCGCGCTCACCACCCGCCAGGCCGCCTGCGACCCGGTTGAGAGGCCGTAGCGGTCCGCCAGGTGGAGCAGCCCCCCGGGACGGGGGTCGTAGATGTGCCGGGTCCACCCCTCGGCGGTGACCTCCAGCCGGCCCGGCGCCGCCTCCCCGGTCCGCCAGGCCGCCCCGAACCCGGTGGATGTGGGATTGACCACCCGGACCCGGTATACCGGGGGCGATCCGGTGAAGGGACCGCCGCCGGGCCGGGCGGGCGCGGACGGGCTGAAGGCGCTGCCGTCCGGGGCGGCCAGGGTGTGATCGATGAACGCCCCCTCCCCCTCCGGACTCCGGACGAACGAGGCATCGGTGTCCCAGTCGGTGTAGGAGATGTCCTGGAGGGTGTCCGGTCCGGCAGGCCGGATGAGGAGGATCCTGCCGGCGGTGTTGCTGAGCCCGGAGCCGAGACGTCCGTCCGCCGTCCCGGCCGGACCGGGCAGGCGGGTCGGTGTCCCCCCGCCGAAGAGGGTCCAGTATCCGCCCGGCGGGAGGAGGGTCCCCGCGGGGATGGTGTCGGGGAGCGCACCCGCGGGGCCCAGGAGCCACCCGCCGATGTCCACCGGTTCCAGGGACCGGTTCACCAGTTCGATGAACTCGTCCTGGTAGGTGTCGCGGATCCCGTCACCGTTGGCGTCTCCGGCCGCATCGGAGGCGGGGTCGGCCAGGACCTCGTTGATGACGACAGGGGGATCGGGGAGCTGGGGAGAGGCGGCGAAGGCGGGGGCGGGCAGGCTCCAGGCGGTCAGGACGGCTGCCAGGAGCACGAGCCGGCACGTGGACATGGCGGCTCCTTCCGTTGGCTGCGGGCCCGGGGGAGGGCTATGGTGGTGGTCGCTCCGGGCCCCTGCGGGGGAGGGGGACGGGTCCGGGAGGGGGGACGGCCGGGGGGCAGGAAAACGAACGCGGCCGGTGCCGGAGCACCGTCCGCGGGAGGTGAGGACAGATTAGCACAGGGAGAGGCGGCCTGCAACGCCGGGCATCAGACCGCCGGGTTGCGGCTTGACGCCCCGCCCCGGCCCCGGCTTATTGAAGCCGCCTTCCGGGCCGCGGGCCATCGGGGCCCACCGTCCCCGCAGGCGGACCGATCATGGCCAGTCCAGAGACGAACGAACTCATCGATCGCGCGGAGTCGGGCGACCAGGACGCCTACACCGAACTGGTGCGCCTGTACGAACCGCAGGTCTTCGCCGTCTGCATGAAGATGGTCCGCGACCCGGAGACCGCCCGGGACCTGGCGCAGGACACCTTCGTCAAAGCGTTCCGGGCCCTCCACACCTTCGACCGCGACTACACCTTCTCCACCTGGCTCTACAAGATCGCCCGGAACACCTGTATCGACCACTTCCGGCGCTCCAAGCTGGAGACGTACAGCCTGGATGCTCCCGTGAAGACCCGTGATGGCGAGATGGAGCGGGAGGTCGAGTCCCCCATCGAGACACCCGAACGTTTCCTGCTCCGTAAGGAACAGGGTCGGCTCATCGACGATGCCATCCAGGGGCTCCCGGACAAGTATCGGGAGGTCATCAACCTGCGCCACACCCAGGACCTCCCCTACGATGAGATCGCCAACATCCTGGACGTCCCCCTGGGGACGGTGAAGGCCCGTCTCTTCCGGGCCCGGGAACTCTTGAAGAAGCGGCTCAAGTCCCTCTAGTCCCCCCGCCGGCCTCCGGAGGACCACGACGTCAGGGGCGGTGTGAAACTCCCTGACGAACCTCCTCGTACCACCAGGAGGAAGGAGAGCCTGATAACGTGACGACCATGAAGATGCATCCAGCGAAGCACGCGGGCCTGCTGACGGCCCTCACCCTCCTGCTGCTCCTGCCCGCGGCCGCCCGGACCCGGAGCGCCGCGGCCCAGGACCGGTCCCCCGGTCAGGCCCGGCAGGAGGCGATCGAGGAGCGGATCATCGAGCTCCAGCGCTCCCTGGCTTCCGCCGTGGAGCGTATGGAGGAGGGGGAGGAGACCCTGGGAAGGGTGCGGCGGGAACTGGCCCGGCTGGACGAGGAGGTGGAGGAACTGGGTGAGGGACCCGAGGTCCGCGCGCTCCGGCGGCGGATCATGACCCTGCGCCGGGAGCTCACCGAGGCCAGCCTCCGACGCTCCTTCGCCCCGATACCGGACGTCGCCGAGATCATGCGCGACATCGACCCGGAGATCAGGATCCGCCTGGGTGAGGAGGGGATCCAGGCTTTCGGCGGTACCACGAGCCGACGCGACATCTTCCAGATAGGCGACGACGTGGAGGTCGGGATGCTGGAGAAGGTCCGGGGCGACGTGGTCGTCATCGGCGGCCGTGTGACCGTGCGGGGTTCGGTGACCGGGAACGTGGTCTCGGTGGGCAGCGATGTGCGGGTCACCTCCACGGGACGCATCGAAGGGGACGCGGTCACCATCGGCGGCAACATCATCCAGGAGGCCGGGGGGGTGATCCAGGGGAGCATGGTGGACACCCTCTGGCCCCGGGCATGGATGTGGGGCCCGAACCAGTTCGTCTGGTTCGCCTTCCACCTGGCCACGTTCGTCTTCGTCCTGGTGGCCGCCCTCATGGTGGGCCTCGTGCTGCCCCGGAACGTGGGACAGGTGGAACACACCGTGCGGACCCGTTTCGGCGGCTCCTTCCTGCTGGGGCTCGGTGCCCTGGTCCTGCTGCCCGTGGTCTTCTTCCTCCTGCTCATCACCATCGTGGGGATCCCGGTGGCGCTCATCCTCCTCCCCGTCGCGGTCATCGGACTCTACCTGCTGGGGTTCACCGGGGTGTCCCAGGCAGTGGGCCGCGGCCTGCAGGAAAGGGGCATGCACCTCGGCTCCTCCCAGCTGGCCCTGATCGCCGTGGGGGTGATCGCCCTGGAACTCCTCTTCCTCGTCGGGCGGAGTGTGGGCGTGCTCGGAGGTCTGCTGGGCCCGCTGGCCTTCGCCGTGCGGATGCTCGGGTTCCTGGTGCTCTTCGTGGCATGGACGACGGGTCTGGGCGCCGCCCTCCTCACCCGCTTCGGGACCCGGAGACCCGGCGCACCCTCCGAACCGAAGCCCGCACCGCCGCCCGCGGGAGCCGGCCGGGCCGTCTGAACCCCCCGGAGGTCGGATCGATCCCTGCACACCGGACCGGGAGCGGGACACGCTCCCGGTCTTCTCGTATGGGGCGTTCAGCGGCCTCCACCGCCTACGGGGAGGGTGAGGCACAGCTGGAGCCCCGGACTGCCCGGTGTGGGCCCCACCCTCGCCTCGAAGTCCGGTTCGATCTCATCGAAATGGTAGAGGTGGGCGTCCACGAAGGCGTCGGTGATCCAGAAGAGCCAGGTCACGGCGGTCCAGTAGATCCACGTGCGCCTGCGGTCCCGCCTGGTCTCGATCTCCGAGGCGAGGCCGGCCCGGAGGGCGGGGTCGGTGACCCCGTCCCGTTCGTCCACCAGGTCGCGCACACGGCGATCGCTCTCCAGGAGGCTGGAGAGGACCCAGCCCGCACTGCCCAGGGCCGCCGCCGCCTTGATGGGATGGTCGGTGTACAGCTGTCCCCACCCCGGGAGCAGGGCGCTCCGGAGCATGGCGCCGGCGGGGCTTATGGGCCGCAGGGTGTCTCCGGCGGCCGCCTGCATGCCGTCCGCCGCCGCGTCCTGGGCCGCCGCCGGGGCGGGCAGCAGGGCCGCTGTGAGCAGGAGGGCCAGGGGGAGGCGGGCCGACCTCATCCCGGCACCCGTACCCTCAGGGCCCCCCGCTCGCAGGTGCATACCAGGGTGTCCCTGCCCGTGTCGTAGAGCTGCCCGTCCGCGTGGACGAAGATGTCATGGGGAGCTGAGATGCGGATGGTCGGGACCCGGAGCATGGTGACCGTCTCGTGGCCCGTGTGGGTCCCTTTCAGGGCCCGGGGCAGTATCCGCAGGGCGGTGGGTGTGCTCACGTGGTCCACGATGCAGACATCGAAGAGCCCGTCGTCGGTGAGGGCGTCGGGGGTGAGGTGGAACCCGCCCCCCTCGCACACACCGATGGCGACGGTGATGAAATAGGTCGGACGCTCCCGGTGGAAGCCCGGGGTCTCGATCTCCAGGGGGATGGAAGCGTAGGAAGCGAAGCTCTTCATGACCGCCGCCAGGTAGAGGGGGATGCCCCTCAGCCGCTTCAGCCGCCGACTCTGGGCGGTGACCTCCACCGTGAACCCGATCCCCATGGTGTTGAAGTAGGCCCGGTCCCCGAAGCGCCCCACGTCGGTGACACGGACCGGACCCCCGGTGAGGACCCGTGCCGCTGCCTCCAGGTCCCGGGGGATGCGGTGGGAGGTGGCGAAATCGTTCCCCGAACCCAGGGGGAGCACACCCAGCACCGCGTCGGTGCCCCACACCCCCTGGGCCACCTCGTGGACGGTCCCGTCCCCACCGGCGGCGATGATCAGTTCCGCCCCTTCCCGGTGGGCCCTGCGTGCCAGCTCGGTGGCGTGGCCGGGCGCCTCGGTCTCCAGGAGTTCCACCCGCATGCCCGCCGAGCAAAGGGCCTGCAGGACGGCTGGCTCCCTCTTGCGGGCTCTCCCCCTGCCTGCCACCGGGTTGAGGATCAGCACCGCCTGCCGGGGCGGACCGGCTGCGGGCAGGCGCTCTGAAGGGGGGGTCTTCACGTGCGGGCCCGATCCGGGCCGGGATGGGAAGATGGCGGGGAAGGGTGGGAATCGAACCCACCCCGGACGCTTCGAACGCCCGGCAGAAGGCTTTGAAGGCCTCGGGGGCCACCAGACCCCATCAATCCCCGTAAAGGTCTCGGTCTCACGGGCGGAAGACCAGCCGTCCCGGCGGTCCTTCCACCGCCCGCCCGACGGGGGCCGCCAGTACGCCCCGTCCTTCCAGCTCCTCGGCGAGCCTGGAGGCCCGCCGGGCGGGCACCGCGATCAGCAGCCCGCCGCTGGTCTGTGCATCGTACAGCAATTCACTCAGCGGTTCACCCTCGGGGTCCCCACTCACCCACTCCGCGTAGACGGAGCGGTTCGTGCCGAGCCCCCCCGGGATGTGGCCCGCTCCGCCCATCTCGAGGGCCCCTTCCAGGAGGGGGAGGGAGGCGAGTTCGAACTCCAGGCTCAGTCCGCTGGCGTGGGCCAGCTGGTGGGCGTGGCCCGCCAGACCGAAACCGGTGATGTCGGTGCAGGCGGTGGCACCCGCCTCCACCATGGCCTCCGAGGCACCGGCGTTGAGACGGAGCATGCTCTCCACCGCACCCTCCAGGATATCGGGAGGACAGGCCTCGTTCTTGAGGGCGGTGGCGATGACCCCCGTGCCCAGGGGTTTGGTGAGGTAGAGGATGTCCCCGGGCCCCGCCCCGGCGCTGGTGATCACCCGGTCGGGATGCACCAGGCCGGTGACCGCGAGGCCGTACTTCACCTCGGGGTCCTTCACCGTGTGTCCCCCGAGCAGGACCACCCCCGCCTCCCGGGTCTTGGACTGTCCGCCCGCGAAGATCCTCCCCAGTGTCTCCATGCTGATCTGCGGCGAGGTGCCGCTGATCACCAGCGCGGTGATGGGAGTCCCGCCCATGGCGTAGACGTCCGAGAGGCTGTTGGCCGCGCTGATGGCCCCGAAGGTGAACGCATCGTCCACCACGGGGGTGAAGAAGTCCACCGTCTGGATGAGGGCACGCTCGGAGTCCAGCCGGAAGACCCCGGCGTCGTCGAATCCCTCGGTCCCCACCAGCAGGGCCGGGTGCGTCTCGAGCTCGAGTGCCGATAATGCGCTTCTGAGGTCCGCCGGACCCAGTTTCGACGCTCAGCCGGCGCAGGTCACCAGGGCCGTGAGCCGTTCGATCTCCCCTGCCATCTCCTCACCCCCTTCCTCGTCGACGGGGACCTCCCCGCGGGGAGGTCCCTCCTCATCCGATCACCGCAACCACGTCGATCTCCACCCGGACCCCTTTGGGCAGGGTCTGGACCGCGACCGTGGAACGGGCGGGGGGGTCCTCCCCCACCGCTTCACCGTAGACGGCGTTCATCGCCGCGAAGTCCTCCATGTCATCCAGGAAGATGGTGGTCTTCACCACATCCTCCCAGCTCCCCCCGGCGGCCTCCAGCACCGCGGCGAGGTTCGAGACGACCTGACGGGTCTGCTCCTCGATCCCCCCCTCCACGACCTCCATGCCAGCCGGGTCGAGGGCGATCTGTCCGGCGCTGAACAGCATGCTGCGACCCCCGCCCAGGTCCACCTTCACGGCCTGGCTGTAGGGTCCGATGGCCTCGGGTGCCCGGTCGGTGTGTACGACGGTATCGCTCATGGGTTCGGCTCCCGCTGGGGCTCATTCAGTCGTCCTCTTCGATGAACGCGGGGGGCCTTCCGCCCACGGCCTGCCGCAGGACACCCCCCGTCGCTTCCAGGGCCTCACGCGCCCGCTCCGGTCCGGTGCCGTTCCGGAGCATGACCACGGCCGTCTTCACCTCCTCGTCCGCCTCCCGCAGCGCGCGGTCCGCTTCCTCGAACCCCACGCCGCAGGCGAGCATCACGATGCGGCGGGCCCTTGCACGAAGTTTGTCACTCACGGGCCGGATGTCCACCATCAGGTTGCCGTAGGCGTGACCTTTCCGTACGAAGGCCGCGGTGGTGATCATGTTCAGGATGAGCTTGGTGGCGGTGCCCGCCTTGAGCCGTGTGGACCCTGCGATGACCTCCGGACCCAGGACCGGGTGGATGGTCACATCCGCCTCCACCCCCTGCTGTCCCCCCGGGTTGCAGGTGAGATAGACGGTGTTCAGACCCGCCTTCCGCGCACCTCCCAGGGCCCCGAGGACGTAGGGGGTGCGGGTGCTCGCCGTGATGCCCACCACCACATCGCCGGCGGAAGCACCCGCGGCCTCCAGGTCCTCCCACCCCGCGGCGCTTCGGTCCTCCAGCCCCTCACTGGAGCGCACCAGCGCCCCCCTCCCCCCCGCGATGACCCCCACCACCCGGTCGGGGTCGGCCCCGAAGGTGGGAGGGCACTCGCTGGCGTCCAGCACTCCGAGGCGTCCGCTGGTACCGGCGCCCGCGTAGAAGAGCCTCCCCCCCGATGAGAGGGCCGCCGCGACCAGGTCCGCCGCCCGGGCCACCTCGTCGAGGACCTCCCCCACCGCCTCGGGGACCCGCCGGTCCTCCCGGTTCATGAGGCCCACGAGCTCCCGGGTGGTGAGGGCATCCAGCTCCCCGGCGGCCGGGTGCAGTTCTTCTGTCACCAGGCCCTCCAGTTCCTCGGCCAGCCGGCGTATCCTCTCGACGTCGTCCACGGTCTCCTCAGGTCTTGTGAGGCTTCTTCTCCGCCGCGGGGAAGAGCACGTTGTTCAGGATCAGACGGTAGCCGGGGCTGTTCCGGTGCAGGCTCAGCTCGGTGGGCGGGTCCTCCACCAGGTGTTCGGGGTCCTCGGGGTCGTGTCCCCCCAGGAAGGTGAAGGTGCCCTTCCCCAGGTTGCCGTGAAGATAGCGCACCCGCCCCGCTTCGGGAACCTCTCCGAGGATGACCACATGCTCCTTCACCCTCTTCTCCGGCCACGAGGTGGAGAGACCGTAGAAGCCCTTCACATAGGCGGCGTGGTTCTGGACCAGCATGGAGGGCACCGGGTCGTACTTGGCACTGAAGTCGAAGAGGGTGAAGTCGAGGACCCGTGCACGCCGGGGGGTGTTCACCTGGACCGCGTCGATGTCGCTGAAGGCGGGCACGGAGATGTCCGGGAGGAGCTGGAAATCGGTGAAGGCGAAGGTCTTCTCGAAGTCGAGATGGGCCGAGGCGTCGGGGAGACGCGGGGTGCCGTCGATCTCCGGCGGCACGATGTCCACCCCCTCGGCGGCGAGGGCGATGTCGAGGGTCTCCGGCGCCAGGCACATGGCGAAGAGGAAGCCCCCCTCCTCCACCCAGGAGCGGATCGCCTTCGCCGCCGCCAGCTTGAGGTCCGCCACCCGGTCGAAGCCCAGCCGCGCGGCCTCGGACTCCTGCCGTGCGACGTCCTCCCGGTACCAATCCCTCCCCCGGTAGAGGGCGTAGAACTTGCTGAACTGTCCGGTGAAATCCTCGTGGTGGAGGTGGAGCCAGTCGAACTCGCCGAGCCTGCCCGCCAGCAGGTCGGGGTCCCACACCTTCTCGTAGGGGATCTCGGCGTAGGTGAGGGCCAGGGTCACCGCGTCGTCCCACGGACGGCTCGTGGGCGGGGTGTAGACGGCGATCCGCGGCGCCTCTTCCAGCCGCACCGTCTCCATGTTGGACTCCGCCACCTGCTCCTCGATCTCCTCCCGGGCCGCCCCGTCCACCGGCTCGTAAGCCACCCCCCGCAGGCGCAGCTCCTGCCGGGTGACGGGCCCGTCGGGGAGCAGGAAGCTGCCCCCCCTGTAGTTCAGCAGCCACTCCGCACCCCGCTCCCGACCGAGGACGTCGAAGACCACCCCGTAGGCCTTGAGGTGGTCGGTCTGCTCCAGGTCCATCGGAAGCAGCAGGTGCTGGGCCCGCGCCCTCCCCGCCGCTGCTCCCAGCAGCAGGAGGGTCAGGAGCGCGAGCCGTATACCCTCTGCACGGTTCCTCGCCATCATGGTCCTTCCACGATCCGGCGCAGCAGGGTCCGGGCCCCCTCGGCCCACGGGCTCTCCGGATATCGGGTCATCATCTCCTCGAGTGCCTCCCGGGCCCTGGCCTCCCTCTGCGCCCACACGATGCGGGCCTCTTCGTAGAGGGCCCGGTCCGGCTGGAGGGCACCATCGATCCCCGAGGCCTCCCTCCAGGTCCCGGCCGCGGCGAGGCTGTCCCCCCGGGCGGCGTGCGATCGGGCCAGGGCGAAGAGGACCTCCTCCCGGGCGGGACCGGCGACCTCCTCCGCGAGGTCCTCCAGGAGGAGGGCGGCCTCGGCGTGCCGTCCGCCGTCCGCCGCCAGCAGGGCCCTGCCGAACCGGGCCGCTCCCCCGGCAGCGTCGGCACCCACCAGGCGGGTGCGCCGGTACCGTTCGAGGACCCCCGTGAAGTCCGGCCCTCCCGACCCCGCCTCGGCCGCCCTGTCTATCCGCTCCCCCGCCTTCTCCACCCTCCCGAGGTAGAGCAGGGTCCGTGCTGCGCCCAGCCGGGCCCGTCGGGCCGTCGCCTCCCCTTCCCCGGGATCGGCCTCGGCTGCGACCTCCTCGTAGATCACCCGGGCGGAATCGGGCCGGCCCGCGGCCAGGAGGAGTCCGGCGACGCCCAGGGACCCCTCCCACCGGTCTCCGGGATCGGGTGCCAGCCGGCTGAGTCTCTCGTACGCGCGGCGGGCCTCCTCCTCCCGACCCGCCTCCCGCGCCGCCCGGGCGAAGAGGAGCACCGCCTCCGACCAGACCCGCTCTCCCGGGGGAGCCGCCGCCGCCCCCCGGAGGGCCTCCAGGGCCTCCGTCGGCCGTTCCAGGCGGAGCAGGGCCCGTCCCCGTCCCAGCCGGGCGGAGACCGCCAGCGCCTCCGGCGGGTCTTCCTCGAGGACCGCCTGCCACACCCGTTCCGCCGCTCCCCATGCCCCTCGGATCGATTCGGTCCGGGCCAGCTCGGTGAGGACCATCCCCCGTGCCCCGGCGAGACGGTCCGCCCTCCGGAAATGCGGGAGCGCCTGGTCCGACTGCCCGGCGTAGAGCCGGATCCGGCCCGCCATGCGGTGGAAGAGGGCGGGATCGTCCGCCTCCCCGGCCCGCTCCGCCGCCATCGCGGCGAGTTCCTCCGCGATCGGGGCCGTGTAGGGTATACCGGAGAGGAGGGTCTGTACCACCGCCGCCCGTCCCGGTTCCGCCCGCAGGTAGTCCAGCAGTTCCCGACCCGCTTCCACGTGGCGTCCCAGCGCCATGAGGGCCCGGGCGGCCTCGGGTGCGAGGGCCGCCGGGTCCTCCAGTGCCTGCCGGGCCCTCCGATAGAGGGTCAGGGCCTCCTCCCGGGCCCCGGCGGCCTGCATGCGGGCCCCCGCCATCCGCCACATCCCGGGATCGGAAGGGGAGCCCTCGGCCATCCTTCGCCAGAGCGCAAGAGCGGCGGACCGCTCCCCCTCTTCCAGGAGGCGGTCCCCTTTCCACCCCAGGGCCCGGGGATCGCCTGGTACGGCCTGGAGGCGCAGCTCCAGGGCCTGGAGCTCCTCATCTCCCCGGTCCAGCCGCTGCAGGAGGCGGTAGTAGGCGAGGAAGACCGCCGTATGGGAGGGGTCCTCTCGGTAGAGCGGGGCCAGCAGCCCGGCGGCCGCCTCCAGCTCGCCGCGCACCTCCAGCCGCCGGGCCCGGCTGAGGACCTCCTGCGGGGCATCCCCCTGCGCGAGGACCCCCGCCACCGGGACCGCGACGAGCAGCAGTCCGGCGAGCAGCGGCGGGAGGATGTGCCGCGGGTCGCTCATCGGCCGCCCCCTCCGCTCCGCCGCTCCCTGAGCCTCTGGAAGTACCGGCGGATCAGGCGCTCGTACTCGATCCGATAGCCCTCCTCCAGGACACGTCTGAGGGCGGCCTCCAGGGGGTCGGGGCCCCGGCCGGACAGCTCCCCGGGGTCCGCGGGCACGTAGCCCCGGGCCCGTTCCGCCTCGCGTCCTCCCTCCGAGGGCCTGCTCCGGAGGGCCCGCCCCGCGTCCAGGAGCCGGGAGAGGATCCGCTCCTGGCGTTCCACCACGTCGGGAGGGGCACCCCGTTCCCGCAGTTCATCGGCCACCTCCTCCATCTCGCGGGCCAGCGCCTCCAGGTCGCCCAGGACCTGCTCTTCCCCCCGCTCCGCCTCGAGCCTGCGCAGTTCTTCGCCCAGGTCGCGCTGTCCCGCCGCCAGCCGCTCCGCCGCCGCCCGCTCCTCCATGCTCATCTCATCCCTTCCCGCACCTCCCATCCCCGCCGCCTCCTCGACCAGGCGCGCCTGGCTCTCCACCGCCCGGGCCAGCGCGTCTCCCAGGCGGGAGGAGGCGGGTCCGCTCCCCGAGGAGGGAGCACCGCGTGCGCTCTCCGCGGCCTTCAGGGCCAGGAGAGCGGCCCCGTTCAGCGAGGCCCCCGCCTCGGCCGCCCGGGGCGCCCACGGTCCGTCCTCCTGCATCGCGCGGGCGGTCTCCTCGATCCGCCGGAGGGCCCGGTCCACCGCCTCCCCGACCCGGGGGGCCTCGAAGGGGTCGGCGGAGGCCCCGCGCTCGAGCCGGTCGGCCGCCCGGCGCGCGGCCCGTCCCAGCTCCCCCTGCGTACGGAGCAGGCTGTCCCGGGGAGCCCTCTCCCGTCGCTCCGCCACCGCCTGCTGGATCCCGGCCACCTGGAGGAGGTCCGCCGCTGTCCGCTCGAAGAGCCGTCCGAGCTCCTCCGACTCCCCCTGGCGGGCCGCCCGGCGTGCTTCCTCCACCCGGCGGGCCTGGCCGGCCAGGTCCGCGGCCGCCCGCCGCGCCGCGGGCGCCGGGTCGGGCCCCTCCCGCGTCTGCATGCGGCGTGCCAGCTCCGCGAGCCGCTCGTCCAGGCGGAGGCTGTCCGCCCGGACGGCCGTCTCCTCCAGGACTCCCGCTGCCCCCGGGGAACGCGCTGCCAGGGCCCCGGCGGTCTCCGCCAGCATCTGCCGGATGCGCGTCTGGGTCGAGGCCACATACGCCTGCCGGCGTGCGGTCTCCTCCCCCCAGTCGGGGTCGGCCTCCGCCACACCCGCCACCGCCTCCTGGCGGGCGGCCGCATCCGTCGCCGCCGCCGCCAGTACGTCGAGCTGCTGGTCTGCCTCCACCGTTTCCAGCAGGTCCAGCAGCCGCTCCAGCTCCCTCCCCAGGGTCTGGAGGTCGTGGTCGCCCTGTTCCGCCGCGGAGAGGGTTCCCGCGGCGTCGAGCTGCTCGAGGGCCCCGCGCAGCCTTTCCATGCTCTCCCGCATCCCCGCGGTCATGACCCTGTCCATCGCCTCCCGGACCGCCTGGAGCTTCTCCCGTGTCCGTGCCGAGAGGGCCCGGCGTGCCCCCAGGTCCCGGAGCGCCTCGTCCGCGGCGGACGCGGCCCTTTCGATCGCCTCCTCCACCGCTGCCTGCGCCTCCACGACCTCTTCCACCGCCTGCTG
Organism: bacterium; assembly: GCA_046497505.1. Lineage (GTDB taxonomy): Bacteria > Blakebacterota > Blakebacteria > Blakebacterales > JAWOFN01 > JAWOFN01. The sequence continues at coordinate 25,455 of JAWOFN010000050.1, forward strand.
TCCCTCCCAGTCCAGGTCCTCCCTCCCCGTCTCCGCCGCGGCCCTCAGCCGACGCAGGAGGTCCTCCAGCTCCCCGGCCGCCTCCGCCCGGCGTCCCGCCGCTCCGACGAGTTCCCTGCGGGCCCCCTCCAGCCGCTGCCGGGCGGCGGCGGCAGCTTCCACCAGTGTGGGGAGCCTGAGCATGCGCCGTGCGCTCTCGCCCCGGTTCGGGCCGCCGTAGGGGTCGTTGTCCTCGGCCACCGCCCAGACCTCCATCCGATCGCCGGGCATCAGGTCGATCCCGGCCAGGTCCCATACCGTCTGCCCCCGCACGGCGGGGCGGCCCGGCTCCGCCATCCACCGGACCCCCTCTTCCCGCCGGTCCACTACCCTCCAGGCCCATCCGATCCGGTCCACCTGGATATCGTCCGAGGCCGCGGCCACCAGGGGGAGGAGCATCTCTTCGGTGAGGTCGCCGTCGGAGGCGGGTTCCAGCAGGTCCACCCGGGGGGGGCGGTCCTCACGGACGCGTACCGCGAACCTCACCGGCTCCTCGAGGCGCAGCCCGTTCCGGGCCTCCATCCCCAGCGACCAGCTGCCCGGACCCCCCACCCGGAAGGAGGCGGTACCGGCATGGCCGCTCCCCGAGGACGCCAGTTCCATGGGGAGCTCCCTGCTCCCCCCTCCTCCGGCATCCTCCAGACGCAGCCACGCCCCCGCCAGCGGGACCTGCGACCACGTCCGCACCGTGACCCGGCTCCCGGGGAGGACCTCCACGTCCCCCAGCCCGGAGGGGAGCGTGCGCTCCCCTCCCCCGGTGTAGGCCGGTGCCCGGACCCGGACCTGGAGGGAATCGGGGAAGGGACGGCGGAGGAGCAGCAGGGTCCCCTCCCCGGTCCGGGTCCGTGGGGTCCGCACGTAGTAACGCCCGGAAGAGCCGGGGGTGAGGTCGGCGGCCAGTGTGCCCGGGGCGATCGCCTCCATGCGCTCGGGACGCCAGAAATCAGAGCCCTCTGGATTCCAGAGCACCTCGGCCTCCCGGGGCATGGGACCGGAGCGGAGCAGCGCCCGGATGCGCACCCCGCGGCCCTCCTCCACCGAGAGGCGCTCATGCTCCAGGACCAGCTCGGGGAGATGGGCCGCCCGGTGGTCGGCCGCGGGACGGACCAGGCGACCGGCCCCGGCCCCGAGGACACCGGGGAGGAGGAGGAGGGCGGCCGCGGGGAGGAGGAGGGCCCGTCCGGAGTGCCGCACTCCGCGCCGGAGGGGATCGGTCCGGAGCGCCGCCCGGCAGGGGACCTCCTCCAGCAGCGCTCCCGCCCGGAAAGCCGCCTCCCGGGCCATCCGCGGGGAAGTGCCGGCGGGCAGTCTCCCCCCCTCCAGCGATTCGGCGAGGCTGAGCTGGCGGCGCAGGCCCGGGAGCAGGCCCTCCGCCTGCCGGGCCGCCTCCCTGCGCCCCCGGCCCGCCGCCCTCCTCGCCGCCAGCAGGGGGGGGGAGGCGAGCAGGAGCAGCGCGGCCGCGAGACCCCCCGCCCGGAGGGGCCGGGTCAGGACCAGCAGACCGTCGGCGACGGCCAGGAGGGTGAGGAAAACGAGGGCGGCCGCGATGCCCGTGGCCAGCCCGCCCGCCAGGTCGACGGCCGCCTGCCGGCGGCGGAGCCGGTCGAGCCAGCGGACCGGGCGGTCCGGGTCTCCAGCGGGTGCCGGCGGAGCAGGCATCAGTGGGTCAGGGCGTAGAGGACGATGTTGGTGCCCATCCGGAGGGCGGCCTCTCGGACCTCCGGGGGATCACCGTGGACCGCGGGGTCCTCCCATCCGTCACCCAGGTCGGTGTTGCGGGAGTAGAAGAGCACCAGCCGGCCCTCCGCGATGATGCCCCACCCGCGGGGGGGGCCTCCGTCGTGCTCATGCACCTTGGGGAGTCCCTCCGGGAAGGGGAAGGGCTCCCGGTAGAGGGGGTGGCTGAAGGGGAGTTCGGTCAGCTCCCGCCCCGGGAGGACCTTCCGGATCTCCCGGCGGAAGGAGGCATCCATGCCGTAGTTGTCGTCGGCGAACAGGAATCCGCCCCCCAGGAGCCAGCGCCGGAGGTTCTCCGCCTCCCGGTCGGTGAAACGGACGTTCCCGTGTCCGGTCATGTAGACGATGGGGTGACGGAAGAGTTCGGGGCTCCCCGGCTCGACGCTCACCGGCGCGGGGTCCGCCCGGAGGGGGGTGTGGGCGGTGATGTAGCGGGCCAGGTTGGGGAGGCTGGAGGGGTTCCCGTACCAGTCACCTCCCCCGCCGTATTCCAGGCGGGCGATCCGCAGATCGAAACGGCCGACCCGCCCCTGGGAGGAGGCGGCACCGGCCGTCAGGACCAGCAGTACGAGTGCCGTGCGTGCCGCGGGGAGGATGCTCCCCCACCGGGCGGCCCGTGGAGCGGTCACGTCGCGATCACGCTCCGCCCATGACCGCTACCTCCGCTTCGTCCGGACCTGCGGGGAGTGCTCCTGCCACTCCACCAGGAGGGGCGCTGCCACGAAGATGCTGGAATAGGTCCCGATGATCACACCGAGCATCAGGGCGAGGGCGAAGTCATGGATCACCGCTCCCCCCAGGACCCAGAGGATCGTCACCACGATGAACGTGGTCACCGAGGTCACCGCCGTTCGGCTGAGGGTCTCGTTGATGGCCCGGTTGACGATCCAGCCGTACCCTTCCTGGCGGTAGCGCTTCAGGTCCTCCCGCACCCGGTCGAGTACCACGATGGTGTCGTTGAGCGAGTAGCCCACGATGGTCAGCAGGGCCGCCACCACCACCAGGCTGATCTCGATGTCCAGCAGGCTGAAGAGCCCCAGCACGATGAGGAGGTCGTGGAAGAGGGGTACCACGCTGGCTATGGCGAAGCGGAACTCGAAGCGCCAGGAGATGTAGATCAGGATGCCCAGCATCGCCCAGAGGATGGCCCAGATCGCCTTGGTCCGCAGTTCCGCCCCCACCTTGGGGCCCACCGCCTCCACCGAGCGGATGGTCACCGGGTTGTCGGGGAAGCTGGATGCCAGCGCGGACCGGACCGCATCGGCCGCCATCTCCGCCTCGGTCTCCCCCTCGCCCTCTCCGAGCTGCTCGATGCGGATGATGTAGTTGTTCCCCTCATCCACGTCGTGGGTCACCTCGGGGGTCTTCTCCGAGGCGCCGAGGATGGCGTTCCTCAGCTCTCCCACATCCACCGGTTCTTCGAAGGCGATCCGCATCATCAGGCCCCCCTCGAAGTCGATGGAGTAGTTCGGCCCCCCGTGGAGGATCAGACTGACGATCCCTACCACGATCATCACCGCCGAGAAGAGGTACGCACCGCGCCGGACCTTCAGGAAGTCGTAGTCGGCATTGACGAACAGATCCACGTGCCAGGCTCCTTAGATGCTGATCTTCTCCACACCCGGTCGATCGAGCAGCGCGTCGAAGACCAGGCGTGTGACGATGAGAGCGGTGAAGACGGACGAGATGATGCCCACGCTCAGGGTGAGGGCGAACCCCCGGATGGGACCGGTACCGAACTGGTAGAGCACCAGGGCGGTGATCAGGGTGGTGACGTTGGCGTCCAGGATGGCGCTGGTGGCGTTGGCATACCCGGCGACCACCGCGGCCCGGACCGTCTTGCCCGCCCGGAGCTCCTCCTTGATGCGGTCGTAGATCAGCACGTTGGCGTCCACGGCCATACCGATGGTGAGGATGATCCCGGCGATGCCCGGCAGGGTCAGGGTGAACCCGAAGCCCGCCAGCACGGCCAGGATGAAGAGCATGTTCAGGAAGAGGGCCAGGTCGGCGATGAGTCCCGAACCCCGGTAGTAGACGACCATGAAGACGATCACCGCGAGCAGGCCGATGAGAGCCGCGGTGGTACCGGCCCGGATGCTGTCCTCGCCCAGGCTGGGACCCACGGTGCGGTTCTCGACGATCTGGGCGTCGGTGGGAAGGGCACCCGATTCGAGCACGATGGAGATGTTCCGCGCCTCCCCCATGTCACCGATCCCGGTGATACGGGAGTCGCGTCCCAGCGCCCCCTGGATGGTCGGAGCCACCGCCACCCGGCCGTCCAGTATGATGGCCATGCGGCGCCCGATGTTGGCCTTGGTCACCCGGGCGATGGTCCTCCCCCCCTCCGCGGTCATGCGGAAGTTCACCACCGGCTGACCGGCGGCCTCCATGTCGCCGGGGCCGCCGATGGTGACGGTGGCGCTCTCGAGATGTTCGCCCGTGACCACCGGTGAGGCCTCGGTGAGATAGAGTTCCCGGAACTCCACCCCCTCCTCCGCGTAGCGCGGGTCGGGCCACATGGCCCAGTGGAACTCGGCGTCCCGGGGTATCAGGCGCCGGATCGAGGGCTGGACCAGGATGCTGTCCACCCAGCTCATCATGTTCTCCTGGGCGAAGAGGACCTCGGGGGTGGCGGGGTTGCTGTAGAGGTAGAGGTTGAGGGGCTCCTCGGGGACCCGGAGGCTGTCCGCCGCCGAGGTATCCAGCCCGGCGACGCCCTCCAGACCCGCCTGCTCCTCCTGCACCAGGTGCAGTCCGATGCTGCGGCGATCGATCTCAGCCCGGACCAGGCCTTCATAGAGCGTCCGGTTCATCCGGTCCACCAGGTCGGTCAGCACCTCGGCCGATTCCAGCATCTTGTAGCTGAGCTGGGCGGTCCGGCCCACCAGGTCCCGGGCCTGTTCGGGGTCGTCGACACCGGCCAGTTCCACCACCACCCGGTCCTCACCCTGCTTCTGGATCACCGGTTCCGACACCCCGTACTGGTCCACCCGGTTCCGTATGATCTGGACGAAGCGGTCCTGGGCCTCCCCCCGCTGGTCCGGCTCGAGCGATTCAAGGTCGATGTCCAGCACCAGGTGCATCCCCCCCCGGAGGTCCAGCCCCAGCTTGATGGCCTTCTCCTGGAGGTCTTTCCAGGCCTCGGGGTCCTCCACCGCCATCCGCTGCTGCTCTGCCTCGTCCATGGTGCCCACCCGCACGGTGGGCAGGAGCGACCAGATGGCGAGCAGCACCAGGACGACGACGACGCCGATTCGGAAGCGGTTATCACGTCTCACGCGGAATACTGCCTCACTGCCGTAAGGTGGTCGTCGGGGGAGGAGCTCCCCCGCATGAAACAACGAAAGGTAGGCCCGCCGGTGCGGGGTGTCAACGCCCGCCCGGACGTTGTACCCCTTCCCCGGTGGAGGGTATCTTGGACCCCATGTCCCCCGCCCCAACCCATCGGCTGCCCGCGCCGCTCCGCGGCCTGCTCCTCTGGCTCGGTCTCCCCCTCCTGGTGGTCGGTGCCGGCAGGGCCCTGGACCCCCTCACCGGCGCCCCTTCCCTGCACCCCCTCTGGGCGGTCCCGGGGGTCCTCGCTGCCGCAGCGGGACTCGGCCTGGCCCGGTGGGCCCAGCTGCAGCGGGCCATGCTCGGGAGCCCCCCCGACCCCCGCCTTGCGGCGGGCGCCTCCGGCGGGTTCCACGCCGACGGTGCCTACCGCCTCTGCCGCCACCCGGAGTACGTCGGGCTGACCCTCTACCTGCTGGGGTGGTCCGCCGCCTCCCGCAGCCCCTCTGCCGCGGGGCTGACCCTGCTCCTGCTCCCTGCCTGGGTGGTGTGGGTGCTGCTCGTGGAGGAGCCGGGGCTGACGGCACGCTACGGTCCCCGGGCCGCGGAGTGGCGGGAAGAGACCCCCCTGTTCCCCCG